>NZ_JBQCCV010000252.1:0-2594 GCF_051961875.1 Intrasporangium sp.
CTTGCCCGGGTGCCACCCGCCTCCTCCACCCCCTGCTGCAGTCCGCCACGCACACCAGGAGGAGGCGCCATGGCGCGCACCGAGCACGACCCCGAGGTCCGGCCTCCGCAGGCGGAGGTCGCGGCCGCTGCCGCAACCACCCCGCTGGGGCGCCGCCGAGCACGCGGCAGGCCCAGCGGCATACGGGGGAACGAGGAGCGGGCCGGCTGGCTCTTCGTCGCGCCGATGGTGATCATCCTCGGCCTCTTCCTCGCCCTGCCCGTCCTCATGGCGTTCTGGGTGAGCCTGACGAGCTGGCAGGGCAACACGAACCCGATCGGCGGGGCGCCGTTCGTGGGCGCCCAGAACTACTCGGACCTGTTCGTGAAGGACAGCCTGACCCGGGCGAACTTCATGCAGTCGATCGGCAACACGTTCTACTACGTGCTGCTCGTCGTGCCGCTGCAGACCGTGCTCGCGCTCGGGCTCGCCCTGCTCGTCAGCAACAAGATGCTCAAGGGCAAGGGCTTCTTCCGGACGGCGTTCTACTTCCCGTCGGTGACGAGCTCGATCGCAATCACCACGGTCTTCCTCTTCCTCTTCTCCAATGCCGGCACGGTCAACGCGTTCCTCAAGTTCTTCCACATCGACGGGCCCAACTGGTTCAACGACAGCCGCGGCCTGCTGCACCTCGTGCTGGGCGCGTTCGGCATCGACAACCCGGGCTGGGCGCAGGGCGAGATCCTCGGTCGCAGCCTGTGGGACTGGCTGTCCGGGCCGTCCGTCGCGCTGTCGGTCATCATCATCCTCGTCGTCTGGACGACCTCGGGCACGTTCATGCTCCTGTTCATCGCGGCCCTGCAGGACCTGCCCGTCGAGGTCGACGAGGCCGCCGCGCTTGACGGGGCGACGGGCTGGCAGAAGCTGCGCCACGTCACCATCCCGATGATCAAGCCGGCGCTCTTCCTCGTCATCACCCTCGGCCTCATCGGCACCTGGCAGGTCTTCGACCAGATCTATGTCGCCGGCAAGGGCAACCCGGCCGGCACGACGCTGACGCCGGCGTTCCTCTCGTACCAGCAGAGCTTCGGCAACTTCAACTACGGCTCGGGAGCGGCGATGGCCTTCGTCGTCTTCGTCATCATCGTCGTCCTCACCCGCCTCCAGCGGTGGGTGCTGGCCGACAAGGACGAACGAAGGCCCCTCTTCGGGATCGGAGGCCGCAAGTGATCCAGCGCCAGAACCCCGTGAAGACGGTCGTCCTGTACACCCTCGTGCTCGCCTTCGCGGTGCTGTTCATCTATCCGTTCTTGATCCAGATCGCGACGAGCCTCAAGACCGACCCGGACGCGGCGAACAACCCGCTCTCGCTCATCCCGAACCCGTTCGACCTGCACGCGTGGAGGCAGATCTTCGGCCTGACCCCCGACACCTCGGTGCCCATCACCACCTGGATGAAGAACTCCGTCCTCGTGACGGTCGTGGTGACCTGCGGTCGGGTGTTCCTCGACTCGCTCGCCGGCTATGCCCTCTCGCGGCTGCACTTCCGCGGCCGCAAGATGCTCTTCGCAGCGGTGCTCGCCGTCATGAGCGTGCCGGGTGTCGCCTTGCTGATCCCGAAGTTCCTGATGGTGAACTACCTCAACATCTACGACACGTATGCCGCGATGATCCTGCCGCTCATCGTCGACGCCGCGGGTGTGTTCATCATGAAGCAGTTCTTCGACTCGGTGCCGATCTCGATCGAGGAGGCGGCCCGGATGGACGGCGCGGGTGTGTTCCGGACGTTCTGGTCGGTCGTGCTCCCGATGGCCAGGCCGGCCCTCATCACCTTGACGATCCTGTCGTTCCAGGGCTCGTGGAACGAGTTCTCGCACTTCCTCGTCGTCACCCGCGGGACCCCCGAGCACATGACGCTCGTGACCGGGCTCGCAAGCATGGCGAGCGGGCAGCTCGGGGCAGGCACCCGGTTCCCGCTCAAGCTCGGCACGGCGCTGCTGACGACGATCCCGGTGGCCATCCTCTTCTTCGCGCTCCAGCGCTACTTCGTCCGGGGCGCCAACGAGGGCAGCGTCAAGGGCTGAGGTCTCTGCCCCCGGTTCAGGCCGGGGGCAGAGGTCGGCGCCCGGAGCGGGCTGTTTCACTCCGGGCGCCAGGCCGGCCCCTGTCAGGTCGCCGGTGTCGGGCCGACGCACTGCCCGGCTGGAGCCGCGCCCCAAAATCTGGCCCGCACGACCTCATCGTGGGAGCGGCCCTGTCGTCCCCCTACCCAGAATGATTCACCGCCTTCGGCGCGCCGGAAACCACTGTGGTGCAGCACACACCTGCCGCCGTATGCCGCTCGAGTGAGCCTTCAGCCCCATCCGTCACGCGCACCGGTGTGACCAGTGGGACGAACCGCTCACTCGACGGAGGGGAGGGCCCTCGGCGGGAAACGGGTGGGACGAACTGCTCACTCGACTCCCGCGTCGAGTGAGCGCCCCGTCACTTCCGTCACAAACCAACCCCCGGCATACCGGTTAGGGGCGGAGCCCCTCGTCGCCCGGTGTGGAGAGGGTGATGAACGCCTTCTCGACGAGCTCGTGCGCCTCGACGCGCTCCGCGATCGCGCGGAG
>NZ_JBQCCV010000253.1:0-18894 GCF_051961875.1 Intrasporangium sp.
TCACTCCCGGCGATCACGAGAAGCGGACGGCGCTGTTCAGCACCGGCGCCGAGGCGGTCGAGAACGCCATCAAGATCGCGCGCGCCGCGACGGGGCGGCAGGCGGTGGTGGTCCTCGATCACGCATACCACGGGCGCACGCTGCTCACGATGACGATGACGGCGAAGCTGCTGCCCTACAAGGGTGGCTTCGGCCCGTTCGCGCCGGAGGTCTACCGGGCGCCGGCGGCCTATCCGTTCCGCTCACCCGTGGGGCCGGAGCGGTGCGCCGAGGACGCCCTCGCCCGCCTCGTCGAGCTGATCCAGACGCAGATCGGCGCGGACCGGGTCGCCGCGATCGTCGCCGAGCCGATCCACGGTGAGGGTGGCTTCATCGTGCCCGCGCCCGGGTTCCTCAAGGGCGTGCAGGAGTTCGCCCGCGAGCACGGCATCGTCTTCGTCGCCGACGAGATCCAGACCGGATTCGCCCGCACCGGAGACCTCTTCGCGTGTGAGCACGAGGGCATCGTGCCCGACCTCATCTGCACCGCGAAGGCGCTCGGGGGCGGTATGCCGATCTCCGCCGTCACCGGCCGGCGCGAGCTCATGGACGCGGTCGGCCCGGGCACGATCGGCGGCACGTACGCCGGCAACCCCGTTGCCTGTGCCAGCGCCCTGGCGGCGATCGAGATCATCGAGCGGGATGACCTGCCCGGCAAGGCGCGGGCCATCGAGGGTCGTGTGGTCCCTCGCCTCAAGGTCGTGGCCGAGGACGTCCCGGCGATCGGCGAGGTCCGTGGGCGTGGAGGCATGCTCGCGATCGAGTTCGTCGTGCCCGGCACGAAGGACCCGGACCCGGCGGCCGCCCGCGCGGTCGCGGCATACTGCCTCGAGCGGGGCGTGCTGATCCTCACCTGCGGCACGTTCGGCAACGTGATCCGGCTGCTGCCGCCGCTCGTCATCGAGCCCGAGCTGCTCGACGACGCCCTCGACGTCCTCGAGGAGGGCCTCCGCACCCTCGCCCCCTGACCCAGTCGACAGTGCACTTTTCCCAATCGACTGTGCACTTCTCACCCGTCGAGTGAGCGCTACGTCCCACCGGTCACGTTCGCTGCTGGGGCTGGAGTGACGGACTGCTCACTCGACTGGAGGGGATCGGGGGCCGGCCATGTCGAGTGAGCGCTCCGTCCCACCGGTCACGTTCGCTGCTGGTGCTGCAGTGACGGACTGCTCACTCGACTGGAGGGATCGGGGGCCGGCCACGTCGAGTGAGCGCTGCGTCCCACCGGTCACATTGGCTGCTGGTGCTGCAGTGACGGGCTGCTCACTCGACTTGAGGGGGCCGGGGACCGCGACGGCCTGAAGTAGCGCGGATATCCTCGCGGCCATGGATCCTGCGCACGGCAGCCGCTATGTCGACCTCATCCGGCTGGCGCTGCGGCACGGTCGCAGCGACCTCCTGCAGGGCCTCGACGTCGACGAGTTCGACCCCGACGCGTCGGTCGCTGACAGCGATGTCGACGGCGACGCACCCGAGCGGCTGGCCGATGACCTCGAGCGGATGGGCCCGACCTACGTCAAGCTCGGCCAGCTCCTCTCGACGCGGGTGGACCTCCTCCCGCCGGCCTACACCGAGGCGCTGGCGAGGCTGCGCGACCAGGTCGAGCCGTTCCCGTTCGACCAGGTCAGCCAGACCGTCGAGGCCGAGCTCGGTGCGCCCCTGCGGAGTGTCTTCAGCGAGTTCGACGAGACCCCGGTCGCCGCGGCGTCGCTCGCCCAGGTGCATCGGGCGCGGACCCGCAACGGGCGCGACGTCGTCGTCAAGGTGCAGCGGCCCGACGTCCGCGAGACGGTCCGCACCGACATGGAGGTGCTCGGCAAACTGGCGGAGCAGGTCGACCGGCACACCGAGGTCGGCCGTCGCTACGGGTTGACCGACCTGCTCGCGCAGTTCCGGCGTTCGCTGGCCGGAGAGCTCGACTACCGGCGCGAGGCGCACAACCTCGTCCGGTTCGGCGAGCTCACCGCCGACTACGAGCACCTCGTCGTGCCGCAGCCCGTCGCCGAGCTGTCGACCTCACGCGTGCTGACGATGGACCACATCTCCGGTCGGTCGGTCACCTCGATCGGGCCGCTCGGGCTCATCGACCTCGACACGCGGCCGCTCGTCGAGGAGCTCTTCTCGGCCTACCTCAAGATGATCCTCGTCGACGGCACGCTCCACGCCGACCCGCACCCCGGCAACGTCCTCGTGACAGACGACGGCCGGCTCGCGCTGCTCGACTTCGGCATGGTCACCTCGGTCCCGCGGCGGATGCGCGACCGGATCGTCAAGCTGCTCCTCGCGATCGGCGACGGAGACGGCGAGGAGGCCGCGCTCGTCCTCGCCGAGATGGGCCACCCCCTCGCCGGCTACGACGCGGGCCGGTTCCGGGACGACGTGTCGCACCTCGTGTCCAACGCCGTCGCGATGGGCAGCGACGTGCAGGCCGGATCGGTGCTCGTCGAGCTGAGCCGCCTCTCCGGCGCGCACGGACTGCGGCCGCCGGCGGAGATGTCGATGGTCGGCAAGACCCTGCTCAACCTCGACCAGGTGACGGCACACCTCGACCCCGGCTTCGCACCCGCCGAGGCGATCCGCGACAACCTCGAGCAGCTTCTCCGGTCCGGGCTCTCGGTGTCGCTGTCAGGCGCGATCGCCTCGGCCATCGAGGCGAAGGAGTTCGCCGCCCAGCTGCCACGGCGGGCCAACCGGGTCATGGACGCCCTGTCCGAGGGCGAGCTCGCGATCCGGGTCAAGACAATCGACGAGGTGCGGCTCCTCTCGCTCCTGCAGCGCCTCACCAACCGCCTCACCATGGGCATCGTGCTCGCCGCCATCGTCGTCGGCGCGGCTCTCATGATGCAGGTGCCGACCACCGCGCGGATCCTCGGCTACCCGGCCATCGCGATGGTGTTCTTCCTCGTCGCTGCCGTCGCGGGCGGCGCCCTCCTCGTCTCCATCGTCGTCACGGACCGGCGCTCGGCTCGCGCGGCGCGGCGCGACCGCGACGGCTGACCTTCGCGCGCACCGACCACCAAGGCAACGTATGCCGCCGAGCCGGCTCAGCGGCATACGTGACCTTGGCGGTGCGCGGGGTGATCCAGGAGACAGGTGACGCGGATCTCTTTGTACACCTGCGGGATTCGCGGGCTGGGACGATAAAGGTGACGGATCCTCGTGGACCCGCCGGGAACCTTCTGGGGGAGGCCGTCATGAGCACCATGACTGTCCATCGGCGCCCGACCGTCGCGAGCCGGCGTCTCGGCTACTCGATCGCGGTCGGGGTGAACGCGCTGCTGATCTACCTGGTCAATGTCTCGCCGGGCTGGCCCGTCGTGCCGTTCCTGACGTCGGCGACGGCGCAGGTCCTGCCATGGGTCAACGCGACCATGGCGGCCGGCATCGTCGCGAACTGCGTGTACATCGCGTGGGACCCGCTCTGGTTGAAGGCGCTCGGTGACATCGTCACGACGTCGGTCGGGATCGTCGGGCTGGTCCGGATGTGGCAGGTGTTCCCGTTCGACTTCGCCGGCTCGAGCATCGACTGGGTGTTCGTCGCGCGGGTCACGCTCGGCATCGGGGTCGCGGGAAGCGCCATCGCCATCATCGTGGCGGTGGTCACCCTCCTCCGGACCGTTGTGACGCACGAGTAGCCGTCGAGCCGCGTGCGTCTTGGTGCATTTGATTCGTCATGATGCGCCCGAGGCGGGATGATGGGGCACATTGTCCTGTTCGCCCCGCATCGCTGAGGAAGAGGAATGACCTTCCACGACGAGCCCGGCCACACCATGCCGTTGCCGGTCCACGGACCAGAGCCGTCCCCGGAGCCCACCGAGGAGCTGGCACCGCAGCCCGGTCCAAGTGACTCGGTCGAGGAGCCCACCCGCACGCCTCCGGCACCGCGACGGTGGCCGACCATCCTCGCCTGGAGCCTCGTCGCCGTGTGCGTCATAGCGCTCGGCGTCCTCGGCTACGGCTACAAGCAGAGCCTCGACTCCTCCCGGGACTGGAAGGCGCTCGCCGACTCGACGACCACGCAGCTCGAGTCGACCCGGGGCGACCTGGACCGCACCTCGGAGACGCTCACCAAGACGAAGGGGGCGCTCGACGACACGCGCAAGGCCCTCGACGAGACGAAGGGCAACCTCAAGGCCGTCGCCGGGCAGTACAACGACGCGTCCGAGCGGATCCGCCAGCTCGCCAACGAGAAGGCCAAGGTCGGTGACGAGGCGGGCATGCTGTCGACCGCCGTCGAGCAGGCCGGCCGGCTCCAGGAGCAGCTCGACGCGTGCGTGACCGGGCTGCGCGACCTGCAGACCTACCTCGTCAACGCGAACGACTACGACCCGGACTCGCTCGCCAAGCTGGTCGCCCAGGTCAACGCCGGCTGCGACGAGGCGCAGAGCCAGAGCAAGGCGTTCCAGGAATGGCTCAAGGGCCAGTGAGCGTGGCACGTCTCCGGCCGGGCCTGGCCGCGGGCTTCGTCGTGGTGGCGCTGCTGCTCACCGGCTGCGCCGACGCCCTGCCCCTCGCCCCGCCCACGCGCACCACACCGCCGCCGCACACCGTCACGGGCGTGCCGAGCGTGCCCGACATCAAGGCCGGGTCCGCCGCCACCGTCACGCTGAGGGGCTTCTCGGCGTACGAACGTGCCTCGCTGCGGATCCGCAACATCAGCTGCCAGGGCGTCGCGGTCGGGTCCGGCTTCGCCGTCGCGCCCCGAGTCATCGTCACGAACCGGCATGTCGTCGAGGGCGCCACGGCCCTGCAGATCCAGACCTACGACGGGCAGGACCGCAAGGTCGACACGGCCGGGGCCGCGACCTTCGCCGACCTCGCCATCGTCCGGCTCGCCGACGACCTGCCGGCGACGCTGCCGCTGGCCACGTCGAACCCGAAGCCGGGCGACGCGATCACCGTCGTCGGCTATCCCGGTGGGGGCAAGCTGACGACCTCGAAGGGCAAGGTGCTGCGCTACGGCGCGGACATCGTCGGCCAGTCGGACGAGCCGATGATCATCAACGACGCCCCGATCGAGCACGGCAGCTCCGGCAGCCCGCTCGTCGACTCGGCCGGCCAGGTCGTCGGCGTCGCCTACGCCGGCAAGCCGGAGGGGCCGTACTGGGCGGTCCCCGTCCAGCTGCTGCGCCAGATCATCGACAAGCCGTCCGAGGTCGGGGACATCCCGCCCTGCGAGTAGCCGGGCTGGGGTAGCCCGGCTCAGGTGGCCCGGCTCAGGCCGCCGCGTCGGAGGGGCGGCGTTCGCCGAGACCCGCCAGGCCCCAGCGCACCGCGGCGGTGCCGAGGCGCCCGAGTGGCCGAGCCAGCAGGGCGCTCGCGAGGTCGGGCAACGGGATGCCCAGCATCCACCGCGCCCACCCGGGCAGCACCGAGAGGCCGCCTGCGGCCAGGGTGCCGTATCCCGCACGAGCCGCCAGCGGCAACGGCGGGTTGAGCAGCAGGAAGGCCGCCGCCTCCCGGGCCGCGCGGGTCGCCTCGAGCTCCGGGCGGTACGCCTGGAGGACCGCGCGGAGGGACGCGACGTCCGTGGGAGGGTCCACGACGCCGAGCCGGCGTGCAGGGATGCCGGCCTGAGCGACATACGTGTCCGCGTCGGCTTCGGTGAGCGGCGCCGCGCTGAACGCCTGGAAGGCGCGCAGGAACGAGTCGATCTCGGCGACGTGCACCCACATCAGCAGGTGCGGGTCGCTCGCCCGGTAGGGCCGGCCCCGATGGTCGCGCCCGCGCACCCGCTCGTGGATCGCCTGCACCTTCTCGATGGCC
The DNA here is from genome assembly GCF_051961875.1 of Intrasporangium sp. Taxonomy (GTDB): domain Bacteria; phylum Actinomycetota; class Actinomycetes; order Actinomycetales; family Dermatophilaceae; genus Intrasporangium_A. Next base: position 5,806 of record NZ_JBQCCV010000253.1, read on the forward strand.
GCCTCGGCGTCGGGGACCGTGCCGAACGTCGTCGTCGCGAGGTAGTGGCTCGTCCGCTGGAGCCGCCCCCACGGGTCGCTCTTGTAGCCGCTGTGCCCCGCGACCCCGGCCATCGCGAGCGGGTGCAGCGACTGGAGCAGCAACGAGGTGATGCCGGCCGCGAACATCGAGGCGTCGGAGTGGACCCGCCAGATCGGGTCGTCCGGGGTGAACCAGCGCGGCCCTTCTGCCCCCCAGATGCGCTGCGCCCGCTCCGGTGCGTCATCGCCCGCGACGCGGCTGCGGAGGGACCGGCCCAGCTGGCGCTGGACGAGCTGAGCCGCCATCGTGATCGCCATGAGACCACGGTACGACGCGCTCGTGCGCCGCCTCGTCACGCTCGTCGAGCGGGCGGGGCCCGACCGGCGAGTCGTCGTGGGCATCACGGGTGCGCCGGGAGCCGGCAAGTCGACGCTCGCCCGGGGTCTCGTCGAGCGGCTCGCCGCCGCTCCGCCCGAGGGCCTCGGGCCGTATGCCGCTGAGCTCGTCCCGATGGACGGCTTCCATCTCGCTGACGTGCAGCTCGACCGCCTAGGGCTGGCGCAGCGAAAGGGTGCGCCGGAGACCTTCGACGCCGATGGTTATGTCGCGTTGCTCCGGCGGCTGGTCGTGGCGGGGTCACGGACGGTTTATGCGCCGGGCTTCGAGCGGGTGCTCGAGCAGCCCATCGCGGCGGCTGTGGCTGTCGAGCCGCACGTGCGACTGGCCATCACCGAGGGCAACTACCTTCTGCTGCAAGAGGATCCGTGGTGTCAGGTGGCGCCCCTGCTCGAAGAGGTCTGGTACGTCGAGGTCGACGACGCCGTGCGGCTCGAGCGGCTCGTCGACCGCCACCTGCAGTTCGGCAAGACGACGGACGCGGCGCGGGAGTGGGTGCTGCGGTCCGACGAGGCAAATGCGCGACTTGTGGCGCCGACACGTGGCCTCGCTGATCTCGTCGTGACGATGGATTGACCTCGGACGCAAGGACATTGGGGACAATTCCGCCCCGATGGGCTGTGGACGACGGTGAGTAGCAGCATTCGCCATACGGGTTGTTGCGGACGCTCCTACTCTGGGATCGGCCAGGGGTTTCATCCTCAAGGGGGAACAATGGATCACCGTGTCCGCCGCAGGCGGATCACCGCGGCCGCTCTCGCCGCCGGCCTCGCCGGCACGACCGGAGCCCTCGTGGGCGCCGGGGCCGCCAACGCGCACGGTCAGACGTCCGGGACGACCAGCTCGCCGACCGTCATCGCGTCGGGCCTCAACAGCCCGCGCCAGCTCACCTTCAGTCCCGGGGGAGAGCTCTACGTCGCCGAAGCCGGCACGACCGGCTCCTCCAACTGCCAGATGAACCCGGAGTTCGGGAGAGTCTGTGTCGGTCTCACCGGTTCCGTCGCCCGCATTGGCGACAAGGGCCAGGTCAACCGCGTCCTCACCGGACTGCCGTCGGTCGGTGCGGCGACCGAACCCATCGGCCCGTCCGACCTCGTGTTCACGGGTAACCATGAGTTCGCCCTCACGATCGGGCTCGGGGGCTCCCCGGAGTACCGCGCCGGATTCGGTGACATGGGCAAGCTGCTCGGCAGCGTCGTCAGGGTCGACCTGCGCAGCGCGACGGGCTCGCCGAAGGTCGAGAGGGTCTTCGACGTCGCCGGCTACGAGCAGCGGGCCAACCCGGACGGGACGGACGTCGACAGCAACGGTGTGGGCATCGCCCGGTCCGGCAACGGCTGGGTCGTCGCTGACGCGGGTGGCAACGACGTCATCTCGACCCGCAAGGGCGGCTCGACCGTCGGCGTGCTCGCGCCTGTGCCGACCACCGCGCCGGTGGCCATCCCCGGTGGGCCGACGCTGCCGGCCGGGTTCCCGGCCGACGCCGTGCCGACCGATGTCGTCCGCGGGCCGGACGGCGCGTGGTACGTCTCACAGCTGGTCGGCTTCCCGTTCGAGAAGGGCTCCTCGTCGATCTGGCGCATCGTCCCGGGCCACGCCCCGCAGAAGTGGGCGACCGGCCTGACCAACGTCACCTCGCTCGCCTTCGACGACGAGGGCCGGCTCTACGCCGTCGAGATCGCGGCCAACGGCCTGATGGCCGGCCCGACCGGTGACCTCGTGCGGATCCGGCCGCACTCGTCCAGCCACGCGGTCGTGGCGGGCGGTCTGTTCGCCCCGTATGGCGTCGCGATCCGTGGCTCGTCCGCGTACGTCACGACGGGGTCCGTCCTCGCCGGTGGGGGGCAGGTGGTCAAGGTCCGCTTGTGACCGGATGAGGGCTCAGCCTTCTGGGTATGAGGTGTCACCGCAGCAGATTCCCTCGCTGGAGCACCTCCCGGGAGGTGCCGCTGTGGCGGAGTGCTCGCTCGCGCCCCTCCCCGACGAGCGAGCGCTCCGTCCTTCCCGTCGACCGGTCACTTCCCCTGGGTCGACCGGTCACCCCCGTCGAGCGCTCCGTCACTGCTGTCACACGCTCGCGGCCGGGACCGGATCGGCTCGTTACGATGCACCATGCCAAGACTCGTGCTGACCGTCATCGGCGACGACCGCGCCGGCCTCGTGGAAGCCCTCTCGCAGGTGGTGACCGACCACGGCGGGAACTGGGAACACAGTCAGATGGCCGAGCTCGCCGGCAAGTTCGCCGGAGTCGTCGTCGTCACCGTCCCGGCTGAGCAGGCGGATGACCTCGCCGGCGCGCTGCAGGGACTCGACGGCCTCCTCGAGGTGTCTGCCCATCCCGGCACGGAAGCCGCGCAGGCCGAGGCCGCCCAGCACGAGCGGCTCACCATCGACCTCATCGGCAACGACCATGCCGGCATCGTCCATGACGTCTCGTCGGTGCTGGCCAGGAGCGGTCTCAGCATCGAGACGATGAGCACGGAGAGCCGCGAGGCGCCGATGGCGGGAGGCATCCTCTTCGAGGCTCACGTCGTCGTCCGCGTTCCACCATCAGTCGACCTCGGCGAAGTCCGTCAGGGGCTGGAGCGGCTCGCGACGGAGCTCCTCGTCGACATCAACGTGACCGGCCCTGACCGGTCGACTGGGGGATAGTGACCGGTCGACGGAGGTGGGTCACTGGGCGAGGCAGTGGTACCAGTCTTCGAGGCCGTCGCCCGTGCGGGCGCTGATGCGCACGATCCGGGCGGACGGGTTCACCTGGGCGACGTTCCGCTCGTACAGGCCCAGGTCGAAGTCGAGATACGGCAGCAGGTCCAGCTTGTTGACGACCACCGTGTCGACGGCCCGGAACATCACCGGGTACTTGAGCGGCTTGTCCTCACCCTCGGTGACCGAGGAGACCATGATCCGCCGGTGCGCCCCGACGTCGAACTCCGCCGGGCAGACGAGGTTGCCGACGTTCTCGATGATGACGAGGTCGAGCGTCTCCAGGTCGAGGCCGGCCAGCCCGCGCGCGACCATCGGGGCGTCGAGGTGGCACTCCCCGCCGAAGCCGTGACCGGTGTTGAGCAGCGAGACCTGGGCCCCCATCCCGCCGAGCCGTTCGGCGTCCAGGGACGTCTCGATGTCGCCCTCGATCACCCCGGCCCGGACTCCTCTCTCCCGCAAGTACCTCAGGGTCTTCACGAGGAGCGTGGTCTTGCCGGCGCCGGGGGACGACATGAGGTTCACGCACGTGACGCCTGCGGCATCGAGCGCGACCCGGTTCGCCTCGGCGACCCGGTCGTTCTCGTCGAGGATCCGGGTGAGCACGGTGACGCGTTCCGGCTCGGTCTCGTACCCCGTGTGGTCACCGACGTCCCGCGGTTGGCCGTCGTGCTCGTGGTGGTGCGGCGCGTCCTCGTGGTCGTGCATGTGCAGGACGCCGTCAGCGTGCTGGTGGAACCGGCCCATACCTGTCTCCTCGTGCCTCGGCCGCTTGCGGCCACACCGGAGAGTCACCGAGCTCGAGCGACTCGACGAGCAGCTCCTCACCGGCGACGACGTCGACGTGCCAGCCGGCGCAGCCGCCGCACGACAGCATCAGCGCGTCGGTGACCACCGTGCGGCTTCCGCAGTCGCGGCACTGCAGGGTGACGGGCACGTGCTCGATCTCGAGGCGCGCACCGCTCAGGGGCGTCCACTCGGTGAGCAGCTCCCAGCAGTACTCGAGCGTGTCGGGCACGACCTGCCGCAGCGCCCCGACGCGCACGTGGACCACCTCGACGGGTCGCCCGTCCCGGGCCCCGTCGGCGATCGTGTAGATGCTGTGGCACAAGGCCATCTCGTGCATGCGCCACCTCCCGCCGTTCCATCGTCGCACCGGAGCCCGCCGGACAGCCACCCTCCGATTCGCCTCACCGGACCGGTCCCGCGGGCGCATCCTGAGAGCCATGAAGTTCCTCGTCCTGTGGCAGCTCGACCTCTCCCGCCTCTCGGAGGCAGTCGCGCGAATGGTGGGCCGGATGCCGGAGTATGGCGCCCGCCTGGAGTCGCAGGGCAAGGTGCTGTCGCGCTACCACGTCGTGGGGGCGCACGGTGGCGCGTGGATCTACGAGGCCGAGTCAGCGGAGGAGCTCGAGCGCCTCCTGGCCGGCGCCCCGGTCTACAACGTGGCCACCTACACGGTGCACGTCCTCGCCGACATGGACGACGCCCCGGCCGACACGGACGACGCCGAGGCCCGGGACTGAGGCACCAGGCCGGCCGTCACCCCAGTCACCAACCACCACTCTTCGGGCGGAGCGGTCGCATCCTGAAGAGATCGCCGAGTCACCGGTTGACGGACTCCCCGAGCAGGGCCACCGTGGAGAGATCGCGTCCCACATCGAGGTGTCCATGAGGATCCCACGGTGACGACCCACCCGACCGAGCTCGGGGCGCGCCGCCACCTCGTCGTGAGCCAGCGGCTGCGCGAGCGCCGCCGGGACCTCGGCCTGACGCAGAAGCAGGTCATCACGCGGCTCGCCCGGCTCGGTGTGGCGAGCAACAACAAGGCCCTGAGCAGCCTCGAGCACGGCTCCGGCATCGACGTCGCCAAGCTGCCCGAGCTTGCCGCCGCTCTCGACTGCACGGTGACGTGGCTGCTCGGCCTCACCCGCGACCCCGCGCGCTGGGAACCGGACGAGGACCAACCGGCCCGACGCGGCACGCACATCGGGAGCGTCACCCACGTCGACAGCGAGCGGGCGTCCGAGCCCGCGCCCGAACCGGCCTGCGAACCCAGCCCCGTGCCCATCGGCGCCACGCGCCCGAGGGCGGGCACAGCGTCATACCCCCGGTCCATTCCCCGGGTGATCGGCCCCATCGCCTCGGAGGAGTGACCCATGACCGAGCTCACCCGACGGCAGCTGCTCCAAGGGGCGGGTGCCCTCGGCGGCGCCGCGCTGCTCGCGGCGTGTGAGGCGGTGGCGCCGACCGCGGCGGGGACGGTCGGCGCCGTCGGCGCGCCGATCGGGCGGATCCGGCTCACCGACCAACGCGACAAGCGCATCACTCTCACCCACCCGGCCCGGCGGGTCGTGACCATCCCCATGCCGGCCGCGTCGATCTTGATCGCCGTCGACCAGGGGCCGGAGCACCTCGCCGGGATGCACGACGCCTCGTGGCAGGCGATCCACAGCGGCATCCTCGGCAGGATCTTCCCCAAGGCCCTCGCCATCCCGCACGACGTCGCGGACAACTCGTTCGTGCCCAACGTCGAGGGCGTCCTCGCGCTCAGACCCGACCTCGTCGTCCAGTGGGCCGACGACGGCGACCAGGTGATCGCGCCACTCGAGAACGCCGGGCTGGCCGTGATCGGCCTGACCTACGGCACCCTCGACGACGTCAAGACGTGGATCACCGACTTCGCCACCGCGCTCGGGCGACCCGATCGCGCGACCAGCCTCAACCGGGCGCTCGAGGAAGGACGGCGGACCATGACCGCGTTCGGCCTCGCCCGCCCGAAACCCGGCCCCAAGGTGCTCTACTTCAACCGCTTCGCCGGCGGTCTCAAGGTCGCGGGGACCGGCACGTTCAACGACGCGTACATCCGGATGGTCGGCGCCGAGAACCCGGCGAGCGGTCCCGGCGGCGCCCCGGGCAAGGGGATGGTCGGCGTCGGGCCAGAGCAGGTGCTCGCCTGGGACCCGGACATCGTCCTGCTCGGCAACTTCGATGCCGCGCAGCCGGCCGACCTCTATGGCGCCCCGGTCTGGAGCGGGTTGCGGGCGGTCAGGGAGCGCCGGGTCTACAAGTGCCCCCTCGGCGGCTATCGCTGGGACCCGCCGAGTCACGAGTCGCCGCTCATGTGGCGCTGGCTCGGCATGGTCGCCTTCCCCGACGCACCCGGGCACGACCTGCGCGCCGACGTCTCCACTGCATACCGGACCTTCTACGGCTACACGCCGACGCCCGAGGACCTCGACGAGATCCTCCAGCTCAAGGCGAACGACGGGTCCGCTCATTACGAGCAGTTCCATGCTGCTTGAGAACCGCAGGCGCTCCGCGCCCGTCCCGTATGCCGCTCAGCCGGTTCCTTGGCGACGGCCCGGTGCCGCCGTCGTGGCCTCTGGCCTGGTCGTCGTGCTCGTCGCGCTGATGGCGCTGACGGTCGGGCGCTACCCGGTGCCGCTCGGCCACGTCGTCGGGGTGCTGTGGGCGCAGGTGAGCGGTAGGTCGTGGACCGGCAGCGTGACGGAGCGCGACGTCGTCCTCCTCGTTCGGCTGCCCCGGGTCGTCCTCGCGATGCTCGTGGGGGCGGGCCTGGCGGTGAGCGGGGTGGCCCTGCAGGCGACGTTCCGCAACCCGCTCGTCAGCCCGCAGATCATCGGGGTCTCGTCGGGGGCGTCCTTCGGCGGGGCGCTCGCGATCCTGCTCGGGCTGGGGTCCGGCTTCGTCGTCGGCGGTGCGTTCCTCTTCGGGCTGGTGGCGCTCGCCGTGGTCTTCCTCGTGACGGCGGGGCGGGGCGGGGCCTCGGTCCTCATGATCGTGCTCGGCGGGGTCGTGACGGGGTCGTTCTTCGCCGCGCTCGTCTCGCTCGTGACCTACGTCGCCGACCCGTACACGTCACTGCCGTCGATCGTCTTCTGGCTGCTCGGAAGCGTCGCGACGGCGACCTTCGGGAAGGTGCTCGTCGCCGTCGGTCCGATCGCCGTCGGGATCATCGTCATCGCCCTGCTCCGGTGGCGCCTCAACGTGCTGTCGCTCGGGGACGAGGACGCGGCGGCCGTCGGGATGCGGCCCGGCCCGGTCCGGTGGACCGTGCTGTGCGCCGTGACGCTGACGGTGGCCGGTGCCGTCGCGGTGAGCGGGGTGATCGGGTGGGTCGGGCTCGTCGTGCCGCACCTGACCCGGATGTGGGTGGGGCCGGACCACCGGGTGCTCCTGCCGACGTCGTGCTGCGTCGGGGCGGCCTTCCTCGTCGTCGTCGACACGCTCGCGCGGACCGTGACGGCGAGCGAGGTTCCGCTCGGGGTGCTGACGGCCCTCATCGGGGCTCCCGCGTTCTTAGTGCTGCTGCGGCGACACCGCGACCGGGTCTGGGACAGGGCGTGAGGTAACTGGTGCTCACCGTCGATCGGCTCGGATTTGCTTGGCGCGAAGGCCAATGGGTCTTCCGCGAGGTCTCCTTCACCGTGGCTCCGGGGTCGGTGACTGCCGTCCTCGGCCCGAACGGCCGGGGGAAGACCACACTCGTCCGGTGCGCCGCCGGGATGCTGAGATCAAGGGAGGGGTCAGCGCGGCGTACCGGGCCCATCGGCTACGTCCCGCAGGTCCGGGGGAGCGCCTTCGCTTTCCCGGTGCGCGAGATGGTGCTGATGGGCCGGGTCGGACACGTCGGTGTCTTCGCCGTGCCCGGCTCGAAGGACCGCGCGGCGGCGGAACGGAGCATGGCGCGGGTCGGCATCGACCACCTGGCTGACCGGCCGTTCCCGTCGCTGAGTGGCGGCGAGCAGCAGCTCGTCCTCATCGCCCGGGCGATCGCCGGCGAGCAGCCGATCCTGGTCCTCGACGAGCCGGCGACCGGGCTCGACCTCGCGAACCAGGGCCAGGTGCTGCGTCTGGTCCGCTCCCTGGCCGCCGATGGGCTGTCGGTACTGCTGACGACCCACCAGCCGGAGCACGCCGTGCTGGTCGCCGACCAGGTCGTCCTCATTCATGGCCCGACCGACGTGCACTGCGGACCGGCTGCCGAGCTGCTGACGGACGAGGAGCTGAGCGCGCTCTACGGGGTGCGGGTGCGCAGCGTGGGCCCGACAGCGGCGGGGTCATCGGTGGCGTCAGCGCAGCGGTCACTCGTCGTCGACTTCGGGCTGCCCGCACGGTTGTGGCCACCCGCGTGACTCCTGGGACGGAGTGCTCACTCGGCTGGAAGGTCGAGTGAGCGTTCCGTCTCAGCCGTCCCTGCAGCCCCGCTGGCCGCGTCAGCCGAGGGCCAACGCTGGGCCGGAGTGCTCCATGCCGCCGTTCACGAGCGCGAGGTGCTGCGCCGTGTAGTGCTTCAGCGCCGCCAGGGTCCGTGGTTCGAGCCGGTCGCAGACCCACTCCCAGTGCATCGACACCCAGTCACCGACCTCGAGCTCCGGCCCGAGCCCGACACGGTCGACCGACCGCACGACCGTCTCAGGTGCCGGCTCACCCAGGGTCAGGCGCCGCCCGTCCCACTGCAGCGCCTGCGACTCCACGACCGCCTGGTCACCCTGCAGCGCCGCGACCCGGCCCCACCGGATCCGGCACCGGTCGAGCACCATGAGCGCGTGCTCGGCGTGGCGGTCCTCCCCGAGCAGCCCGATCCACGGGTAGATGCAGAACACGTGGAACGAGTGATGTGGCACGCCGCCCGCGACGACCCCTTCCGCGAGGTTCGAGAAGCGCGGGCCCGCCCGGAACCGGAACCGGTCGTCCATCGAGTTGCCGATGTTCGTCGCACCGACGCGGTCCAGGAGCGGGTTGCCGACCCAGTACGCCTCGACGACGCGCCGGTCGAGCGGGTCCTCGATCCCGGTGGCCCCGGCGATGAGCTCGAGGTACGGCCACGCGCCCGCGAACGCCTGCGCGAGCAACCGGAACCCCGGGTCCACCGCGCCGGTCACCCCGTACTCGAGGAACGACTGGCTGTCACCCGGCCCGCAGTAGCCGTGGCTGTTCGGCGGGAAGGCATAGCGGACGAACAACGTTGGTCCAGAAGCAAACTCGGTATGCCGCTCACCCCGCTGCGGGTGGACGTCACCACCCGTGGGGGGTGACGTCGCGAGCGGTGCCGGACTCAGCGGCATACCTGATGCGGTTGGGTCATCCATTCATGAGTCCTTCCGCTCCGGGGCCGCCGAGGAGGGCCATCGCGTCCCGGGCCTCGTCGGCGGTCATCGGTTCGAGCGCGAAGCCGCTGTGGATGAGGACCCAGTCACCCGGCCGGACGGGTGCCGCGAGGAGCGCCATGTTGATGGGTCGCACGCTGCCGCCCACCTCGACGTCCGCGAGGTCGCTGCCCTCGGTCCACGCGACGACCCGGCCGGCCAGTCCGAGGCACATGGCGTCACATGCTCCGGATCTTGAGGTAGCGCCGGATGTCCGGCAGCCCCTCGATGACCGCGGCCACGGCAGCCGCGACGAGCGTCCAGCCGATGATCCTGCCCATCGTCATCTCCTCACTATCCGTCGCCCGTCCCGCGGTGGGAAGGTTCCGCTGCCTGATAGCGCCTCGCGCACGCAGCCTCGACGACGTCGCTGACGGCGCGCGCGGCCGTGGGTACCTGCGCCGCGACGACGGGGCTGAGCCCGATGCCGTCGGCGGTGCTGACGGGCTCGCAGCCGACGATCGTCACGTGGCCGAGGCGGCCGCCGAGGGCGGGGACGAGCGAGAGGACGGCCTCGGGTGCGAGGTCATGGCCGTCGACGGCCGGTTCTGGGTGTGGCCGCTCGGCGGGCCGGGCCGGGCCGGGCTCGACGACGTAGACGGTCCCGGGAGGTCCGTCCCGGTGCATGGCGTCGACGAGGATCAGGTCGGTGTCCCCGCCGAGCAGGTCGTAGGCGAGGTGCAGGCTGCTGATCCCGTAGTCCCGCAGGGTGACCCATTCCGGCCAGTCGATGCGCTGGCCCGTCAGGTGGGCGAGGACGGCAGTCGCGACACCGTCGTCGCTCTTGAAGATGTTGCCGACGCCCGCCACCAGCAGTTGCCGGCTCATGGCGTCGCCCCGATCGGCTCGACCTCGTCGGGACGGAAGTAGAGGAACCGGCCGTAGTCGAGGGCCACGTCCCGGCCCGGGTCGTCGTCGAGGACGACGGCGAGGTGGGTCTGTCCGTCGACGTCCTCGACGACGCGCATGACAGTCGCCGGGCGGCCGGCGAGGAAGAGGTCCTGGGCGTCGGTGGAGGTGGCGCGGGGCCGGAGCATCACGTGGGTGCCGACGGCCACCTCGGGTGGTCTGGTGTCCGGGGCGTCGGTCGGGCCATTGGGGCCCGTCCAGGCCTCCCGCGGAGGTGTGCCGGGTGGTGGCCCTTCGTCGGTTGGTGGTCTCTCGACGTGCTCGAGGTAGCGGATCGCCCCGTGCAGCCGGTCCATCAGGTCGGCAGGGAGACCCTCGACCCGGTCGAGGACCTGGGCGGCCCGCGCGTCGGTGCCTCGGACGGCCCGCTTCTCCGCGTCCGTGAGGGTGAGGGCACGCAGGCTCAGCATCTCGTCGATCTCGGTGCCGTCGCAGAACTGCGTCGTGCTCTCGGGTGCGAGCCGGGGGTGGTCGGGAAGGATGATCGGCGAGCAGAGGGTGAGGTCCGCGCTGGTCGGCGGGCCGGCCAGCACCGGCCAGACACCGTCGTTGCGGCAGCCGGCGATGTGGTCGGCCGCCCACTCGGGCGGGTCGGTCAACGACAGGAACCGACCGTGGTCGAGCCGGACGAGCAGGTGGGCGGCGACGAGGGATCGACGCAGCGCCTCGGCCCGGTCTGGTGCTGCCGAGGGGTCCTGGTGGTTCTCCTGCCACCGGGTGGTGTTGCGTACCTCGATCGTCAGCCGGCGCACGCCGTGCGGTCCGGGGAGTGGCTGGAGGCCCACCGTGATCGTCGCCGTCAGGGGGAGTCTGGTGCGCACGAGTCGCCCCCCGGGGACCTCCTCGATGTCGGTCCCACCGGGGATGGCGGCCTCGGCGGTCTGGGTGTCGTTGCCCGTCAGCGTGAGGTCGAGCGCGACTTCGACGTCTTGGGGTGCCGCCTCGTCGAAGGGCAGGTACTCGACGTCCCCCGCGCGGAGGCGGTCGACGGGGGTGTATCCATGACCGCTCGACCCAGCGTTTGTGACCGGTCGACGGGGGGAAGGTGACCGCTCGACGGTGCGGCGCTGGACCTGGAGGAAGCGCAGCCGCAGCTGGCCGTTCGTCGGCCGCCCGTCGAGGAGCAGCTCGGCGTGCAGGGCGCTGCGCTCGGACGGATCCACCGCGACAAACGAGGGCGGCGCGAGGACGCCGAACTGCCAGCGGACCACGTTCTTCGCGTCGTCGGCCCGGTACGGATAGAGGACGTAGCCCTCGTAGAGCACCGCATCTGCGACCGGCAGCACCTCCTCGAACGTCGTCACGGCTCGCGCTCCTCGAGGAGCCGGGCGATCGCGTCGTCCCAGCCCAGCAGGCCGTGGGCGGACCGGTACCGCGACAGCGCGTCGAACGTGTCGTGCCCGACCCGCAGCCAGGCCGATCCCGGGAAGTGCTGGTCCATCGCGTCGCGCCACGTCGCCACCGGCAGGCCGAAGCTCGTCTCCCGGTCCCACGGGATCGGCAGCACCTGCAGCCGCCCGTCGCGCTCGCTGAACCACGTGCCGCTGAAGAGGACGAGGAGCGGCACGACGCCGTCGTCGAGTGCCGCGAGGTATTTGTTGGCGGCGACGTCGACGTCGTAGCTGCACGGCAGGTGCAGCGCCACCTCGGTCGACCCGACGAAGCTCGGCACCATCGCGGAGAGGAACGCGAGCTGGAGCGGTTTGAGGGACTGCGCCCAGCCGGTCCGCGCCCCGAACAGGTCGGCGAGCGCCTCGGCCTCCCGGTCGTCGTAGCGCCGCCGCTGGGGAAGGATCCGCACCTGGGCGCGCAGCGCGATCGCATGGACGGGTATGCCGCTCTCCTCCGTCACCTCGACGTGCAGCAGGACGGTGGGCCCGGCCGCGTAGCGGTCCGCCTCGGCCCCGACACAGGTGAAGCGCGGCCCGCCGATGACCGACGGCGCGCCGAGGGTGTGCTCGAGGTCAGTCACCGGCAGACACCTGCCTGTGACGGTCGACCCCATGGCGGTCGACGCGCACGCTCCGCCGATCGAGGTCGGTGAAGAACTCCGCGATGCGGTCCCAGACCTCCTTGCCTCCGGCGAAACCGGTCCAGTGCCGGCGGGCGATCCCGACGAGCTCGTAACAGACGTCGACCGGCACGAGGTAGCAGTCGAACCGGCCGCCGCGACGGCGGAGCAGGGCCGCCTCGACGTCCGGCTCGACCGTGTCGAGCACCGGGTTCGCGGCGAGGACTTCCTGCCAGGCGGCCAGGTCGAGCAGCGACTCGGTGGCGCCGCCCGGCCCCGGGTAGCACGCGGTGAGGTCGGTCGCCGTGGCACTGGTGGTGCCTTGCAGGAAGAACGCCACGTCGACCGGCACCTCGAGCGACTCCCAGACCGCGCTGGTGAGGTCGACGTCGGTGACGGACCGGACGCGCTCGGGCAACCCGCGGTAGCGACCTCCGCCGGCGCCGCGCCCGGTGAAGAGCAGGTAGCAGGCCCGGCACGTGCACAGCAGCCGGCGCGCCTCGATGTCGGCCACGTGCCCGTGCCGCGCGTCGAGCTCGGCGCTGCACATCTCGCAGACCTCGCGGGGCCCGGCCGGTCCCGCCTCCGGCACGGAGGTGCCCGGCCGCGCCAGCCGGCGCAGCCTGCGGATCGGGTCGGCCGGTGTGGTCGTCACGACGACGGGGCGCCTTCTCGCGTGGCGGACCGCGGCTGCAGGCCCGGGCGCAGCCCGATCTGCAGGACCGGCTGGCGCCGCTCCGCAGCGACATCGACCGAGGCGATCTCCGGGGCCGCGGCGAGCACGGCGGCCTCCACCGCACCGGTGACGGTGGCAGCGGTGGAAGCGCACCCGCTCGCGACGAACGCGAACCTCGCGACTCCGGCCTCGTCGAC
>NZ_JBQCCV010000254.1:0-32240 GCF_051961875.1 Intrasporangium sp.
CCCCTCCCCTGGGCGGCCGGCACGACCCCGCCGAACCGCGCGTGCTCGTCGACGCTGCTCGCCACCGCGTCGACGAGCAGGGTCTGCCCGCGCACGATGCCCACCCCCGTCTCGTCGCACGAGGTCTCGATGCCGAGCACGAGTGGTTCGTCAGCCATGGGCTCCTCCGATCAGCTTGCGCATGACAAGCGCGTCGACGCCGCCCGGCTGGTAGTACCGCCGCCGCACCGAGATGACCTCGAAACCGCCGCGCTCGTAGAGCGTTCGCGCGGCCACGTTGTCGGCGCGCACCTCCAGCAACAGCGACCGTATGCCGCTCTCCTCCGCCCGTCGGACCAGCTCGCCGAGCAGGTGGCGGCCAAGCCCCCTCCCCTGGGCGACCGGCACGACCGCGATCGTCATGACGTCTCCCGTCTCGCCGGCCCGGTCGAGGCCGGCGTAGCCGACGATCTGGTCCGTCTCGTCGACGGCGACGACGTAGTCGCGTCGGGGTCGGCCGGCCAGCTCGTGCCACCACGACTCGATCGACCAGGCGTCGTCGGCGAACAGCTCCCGCTCGAGGGCGGCGAGGGTCTCGAGGTCGGGCCACGCCAGATCGCGCAGGTGCACGCCCTCGCTCGCCGGCATGGAGTTCGCGGTCTGGGTCGCGTCGGAGAGGTGGCGGGTCGTCATCCGAGCGTGGACTTCGTCGGGGCGGCTGGGGAGACGTCGGGTCGGCGCAGGTAGAGCGGCTCGAGCCCGTCGAACTCCGTGCCGGCGGCCAGGCGGCGGACGGCCAGGTCGGCAAGCGCCCCGGCGGACACGTCGAGCAGCTGCCCCGAGCGGTTCGCTCCGTCCGCCCCGTCGGTTCCGTGCGGTCCCCGGAGTGCCTCCGGGTAGAGCAGCGGGCCACGGCCGACCGTGGGCATGGCGCGCCACTCGTCGGGCAGGCTCACGGCCTTGTCCACGACCGGCCCGGCCACCCGCGCGGCGGCGGCGTCGTCGAGGACGTAGCGAGCGGCATACACCTCCTTGCGGCGGGCATCCGTCGCGACGAGGAGCTCACCGCGGTGGCCGCCCAGCCAGGCGGCGTGCCCGAGCGCGTCGAGGCTGCAGAGGCCGCGCACCGGCAGGCCGAGCGCGAAGCCGAACGTGCGGCCGGTGACGATGCCAACCCGCAGCCCGGTGAAGGGGCCGGGCCCGATGCCGACCACGATGTCGGTCACGTCGTCGGGTCGAGCACCCGCCGCGCTGAGGGATCGTTCGATCCCGGGGGCGAGGTGCTCGGCATGGGCCCGTGCGTCGAGGGTGGTCTCCTCGGCGACGACCCGGTCGCCGTCGTGCAGGGCGACGGTGATGGCGGTCGTCGAGGTGTCGATGGCGAGCAGGAGCACCGGGTCAGGTTATCCGCTCGCCACGGGAGCGCCGGTGCGGGAGGTCAGGGCACCAGCAGGCTGTCGAGCACGCCGGTCCACCGCGGGCCGACCGCCATGAGGCGCGCCGTCCGCTCGGGCTCCCCCGTGAGGGAGATCTCGAGGCGTGCGTCCGACAGCTGTTCGGCGAGGCCGGCGCCCCACTCGACGATCGTGACGCTGTCGTCGAGGTCGGCGTCGAGGTCGAGGTCGTCGAGCTCGAGCTGGCTGCCGAGACGGTAGGCGTCGACGTGGACGAGGGCGGGGCCTCCGACGAGCGACGGGTGGATGCGGGAGATGACGAATGTCGGCGACGTGACCGGGCCGCGGACGCCCAGCCCCTCACCGATCCCCTGGGTGAGGGTCGTCTTGCCGGCGCCGAGGTCGCCGGTCAGCACCACGAGGTCGCCGGCGCGCAGCTGCTGCCCGAGCCGCCGGCCGAAGGCCTGGGTGTCCTCGGCGGTGGCCAGCCGGACCTCACGCTCCACGGCCGGCCCTCTGCTGGGCCGATCGAGTGCGGCGCGAGTGGCGGGTCGCGTGCACGCGCCGCTCCTTCGCCACATTCGTCACGGTGCGGCGGACCCGCGGCTGCTGGCTCACCTCGAGGTGCTCCGTCCTGGACCGCACGGCCCGCTCGATGAGCTGCGTCAGCTGGGCGTTGAGCAGGTCGGGGTGCTCGAGCATGATGACGTGACCGGCGTCGTTGACGAGGACGTGCTCGGCGCCGGGGATCCCCTCCACGATGAGGTCGCTGTGCTGGGGCGGGGTGAGGACGTCGTTCTTGCCATTGAACACGAGCACATGCGCCCCGCGGAGGTGCTTGAGCGCCGGTCGCATGTCGAAGTGGTCGAAGGTGACGAGGTAGTCGTTGATGACATCGAGCGGGGTGCCGAGCAGGATGTCGGCGGTGAACCGCACCAGCGAGGCCGCGACCGGGGAGGCGAAGGAGTTCTGGTCGACGAGGAACTCCTCCAGCGTCGCGCCGGAGCGGCGCACCCACGACCAGAGGTCGGGGCGCTCGCTGAGCGGCGTCAGCAGGGTGGGCCCGAGCCGCTCCAGCAGGAGCCGGCCGATCGTCGCGCTGCGGCCGCCGTTCGCGAGGGTGATGCCGCCGGGGCTCGTCGAGACGAAGGCGACACCGATGACCCGGTCGCGGACCAGCTCGGGGTTGAGCTCGCCCAGCGCCATGATCGTCATGCCGCCCATCGAGTGGCCGACCAGGACGAGGTCACCGGTGGGGGCGACCTCCTCGATGACCGTCTGGAGGTCGCGCGCGAGCCGCTCGATCACGTAGGCGTCCTTGTCGCCGCGACCCGACTTGCCGTGGCCGCGGTGGTCCCAGCTGACGACCCGGTACCCGGCCGCCGTGAGGGCACGGCGCTGGAACACCCAACAGCGCAGGCTGAGGCAGTAGCCGTGGGTCAGCACGATGGTCGGCAGCTCGTCGGCGCGCCCGTTCGGTGTGAGGCCACGCGCCGCCGCCTCCGCGGCGGCCGGGTCCGGCTCGTCGATCTCGACGTGGAGCGGCACGCCGTCGTCGGTGAGCACGACGCGCTCCTCGTCGGGGACGACCTCGTAGGTGTCCCGGGTGTCGAGCGCGAGCATCGCGGCTCGGTGCTTCGTCGCCCGGTCCGCGACGACACCTGCCGCGACGCCGGCCGCGACACCGACCAGCGCGGCCCCGACCCCGAAGACGGGGTTGCGCCGACGGTCGGGGCTCATCGGGGGTCGTCCTGACAGACGTTCACGTGGACGCGCGGCACGCGGGCACCGAGGCGGGTCACGATCTCGTAGCTGATCGTGTCGGTCACCTCGGCCCACTCCTGCGCGGTCGGCTCACCGGGGGCACCACCGAAGAGGGTCGCGACCTCGCCGGCGGCCGCAGTCGCGTCCGCACCGAGGTCGATGACGAACTGGTCCATGCAGACCCGACCGGCGACCCGCGTCCGGGTACCGCCCGCGACGACGGGGCCCACGTTGGTCGCGTTCCGGGGGATGCCGTCGGCGTAGCCGGCCGGGACGAGGCCCACGACGGTGTCGTGCTCTGGCGCGTAGAGGTGTCCATAGCTGATCCCCTGCCCAGCCGGGAGCCGTTTGACCAGGGCGAGGCGGGCCCGGAGCGACATGACGGGCCGTAGCCCGAAGTCGTCGTCGACCTGGGGCACCGGGCTGAGGCCGTAGAGCGCGATCCCGGGCCGGACGAGGTCCGCATGCGCGGAGGGATGCAGCAGGGTCGCGGCGGAGTTGGCGAGGTGGCGCAGCTCGACCCGGCACCCCTCGCGCTCGGCCTCGGCCGCGGCCTCGAACAGCCGCTCCTGCTGGGCCAGGACGGTCGGGTGGTTGGGCGCGTCGGCGTGGGCGAAGTGCGTCCAGACGCCGACGACGGTGATGACGCCCTCGGCCTCCAGGGGGCGGGCGTGCCGCACCAGCGTGGTCCAGTCCGCGCCGTAGGCACCGCCCCGGCCGAGGCCCGTGTCGACCTTGAGGTGGACCCGGGCGGTCCGGCCGGTCGCGCGGGCGGCGGCCGCGATCTCGTCGAGCGCCCACGGCGCCGAGGCCGACAGGTCGATGTCGCGGGAGATCGCGCCCGCGAAGTCGGCGCCCGGCACGGCGAGCCAGGTCAGCAGCCGCGTCGTGATGCCGGCGTCGCGCAGGACGAACGCCTCGGGCATCTGCGCGACGCCGAGCCAGGTCGCGCCGGACGCGACGGCCGTCCGCGCCACCGGGAGCAGCCCGTGACCGTAGGCGTCGGCCTTGACGACGGCCATCAGCTGCGCGCCGGGCGCGCGGTCGCGCAGCACGCGCACGTTGTGCGCGAGCGCGGCGTGGTCGATCTCGGCCCAGACGGGCAGCGCGTCGGGTATCTCCGTGGTCACGGCTGGCAGTGTCGCATGTCCGGCGGTCAGATCCCGCGCGCGAGCAGCTCCCGGACGGCAGACGGTATGGCGTGGGCCACCGCCAGGGCGCGCAACGGACCGCCCGCAGAGGCGCGCTCCGCAGCCAGGCCGTGGACCAGGGCTCCGAGCGACCCCGCGTCGAGGGCGTCGAGCCCGGCGGCGAGCAGGGTGCCGAGCACACCTGAGAGAACGTCCCCCGCACCGGCGGTCGCGAGCCAGGCCGGCGCGTCGGCCTGGGAGCGGACGGGGCCGTCAGCGGCGGCGACCAGGGTCGTCGACCCCTTGAGCAGGACGGTGGCGCCTGCCAGCCCCGCGATGCGCCGGACGGCGCCCACCGGGTCGGCCTCGACCTGCCCCCGGCTGACCTCCCCGGCCGCGCCGAGGCGGGTCAGCAGGCGCGCCGCCTCGCCGGCGTGCGGCGTCAGCAGGGTCGGAGCCGAGCGGGGCCCGTCGACGAGGTCGAGGCCGCCGGCGTCGACTACGACGGGCAGGGCCGACCCGAGCGCCTCGCGCGCGACGCGCAGCTGGTCCTCGCCGCTGCTCTCGACATCCATCCCGGAGCCGATGAGCCAGGCCTGCACCCGGCCCTCGCCGTGCACGGCCTCCGGGACGGCGGCCCGGATCAGCTGCGTCGGGTTCTCCGGCCCGACATATCGGACCATCCCGACGCCCGACTCCACGGCGGCCGTCACGGTGAGGATCGCGGCTCCCGTGTAGTGGTCGCCGCCCGCGACGACGCCGAGCACGCCCCGTGAGTACTTGTCGTCCGCCAGGCCCGGCACCGGCCAGAGCCGCGCCGCGTCGTCGAAGGTGAGCCGCTCGACCGCGGCCGGTTCTGTCGCCACGTCGAGCCCGATGTCGACGACGGTGAGGCGTCCCGTCGCCCCCTCGCCCGCCGGGAGCAGGTGCGCCGGCTTGGCGACGCCCATCGTCACCGTCTCGTCGGCCCAGACCACCTCGTCGGCGCGCTCGCGCCCCTCCGGGTCGAGGCCGCTCGCGACGTCCACCGCGATGACCCACGCGTCCTCGTCGATCGCCTGGACCAGCCGCGTCGCAGTGGGCCGCAGGCCCGGCTTGCCACCGATCCCGACCATTCCGTCGAGGACCAGGTCGGCTCCCGCCACGACACTGGCCGCCGCCTCGGAATCGTCCGCGGCCACGACGACGGTGACGCCGGACTCCTCCGCGGCAGCGAGGCCGCCGTGGTGAGCCGCGGACCGGCCCTTGTCGCTGACCAGCACGGCAGCGACCGGGAAGCCGGCGTCGGCAAGGAGGTGAGCGGCATACAGGGCGTCTCCCCCGTTGTCACCCGAGCCGACGAGCGCGACGACGGTGCGCCCGTGGTGCTCGTCGAGCCGGGCGGCGGCGACCTCCGCGAGGCCCTCGGAGGCGCGGCGCATGAGCGTGCCCTCGGGCAGGTCCGCCATGGCGGCCGCCTCGATGGCGCGGACGTCGGGGATGGACAGTGCCCGGATCATCAGGCCTCCGCAACGACGACGGCCGACGCGATGCCCGCATCGTGGGACAGGGACACGTGCAGCGAGCTGACCCCGAGGGCCTTGGCCCGCGCGGCCACCGTGCCGGCGACCTCGAGGGTCGGCTTGCCGACGTCGTTCGTGACGACCCAGGCGTCCGTCCAGGCCAGCCCGCCGGGAGCCCCCAGCGCCTTGGCCAGCGCCTCCTTCGCGGCGAACCGGGCCGCGAGCGAGGCGAGGCCCAGCTGGCCCTCCTCCGTGGTGAAGAGCCGGGTCCGCAGCGCCGGGGTCCGCTCGAGCGCGGCACGGAACCGCTCGATGTCGACGACGTCGATCCCGAGCCCGATGATCACCCGGCGGCCCCGCTCACTCGACGGTGACGGACTTGGCGAGGTTGCGCGGCTGGTCGACGTCGAGGCCCTTGGCCGTCGAGAGCCACAGGGCGAAGACCTGCAGCGGCACGACGGTCAGGAGCGGAGCGAGCAGCGGCGCCGTCGCGGGCACGCGGATCACCTGGTCGGAGAACGGCACGACGTCCTCGTCGCCGTCCTCGGCGATGACGAGGGTGCGGGCGCCGCGAGCGCGGATCTCCTGGATGTTGGAGACGACCTTGCCGTGCAGGCCGTGCTCGCTCGACGGCGACGGGACGACGACGAAGACCGGCTGCCCGGGCTCGATGAGTGCGATGGGGCCGTGCTTGAGCTCGCCGGCGGCGAAGCCCTCGGCGTGGATGTAGGCGAGCTCCTTGAGCTTGAGCGCACCCTCGAGCGCCACCGGGTAGCCGACGTGCCGGCCGAGGAAGAGGACCGCGCGGCTGTCGGCCATGTACCCGGCGATCTCCTTGACCCGGCCCATCCGCGACAGGACCGTCTCGATCTTGTCCGGCACCTGGGCCAGCTCCTTGAGGACGGCCTTGATGTCGTCGACGTAGGTGCCGCCCCGCAGCTGCGCGAGGTAGAGGCCCAGGATGTAGCTCGCGGTGATCTGGGCGAGGAACGCCTTCGTCGAGGCGACGGCGATCTCCGGGCCGGCATGCGTGTAGAGCACGGCGTCGGACTCGCGCGGGATCGTCGAGCCGTGCGTGTTGCAGATGGAGATCGTCAGCGCGCCGAGCTCGCGGGCGTGCTTGACCGCCATGAGCGTGTCCATCGTCTCGCCGGACTGGCTGATCGACACGACGAGGGTGCGCTCGTCGACGATCGGGTCGCAGTAGCGGAACTCGTGTGCGAGGGCGACCTCGACGGGGATCCGGGTCCACCGCTCGATGGCGTACTTCGCGACCATGCCGGCGTAGGCCGCCGTCCCGCACGCGACGATGGTGATCCGGTCGATCTCGCGCAGCTGCTCCTCCGGGATCCGCAGCTCGTCGAGGGTGAGCCGGCCCTCCTCGTCGGTGCGGCCGAGCAGGGTGTCCCGTACGGCGTGCGGCTGCTCGTGGATCTCCTTCTCCATGAAGGTCGCGAAGCCGCCCTTCTCCGCGGCGGCGGCGTCCCAGGTCACCTCGTAGGCCTTGCCGTCGGCGGGCGTGCCGTCGAAGTTGATGACCGTCGCGCCGTCCGGGGTGATCGTCACGATCTGGTCCTGGGCGAGCTCGAGGGCGTGCCGGGTGTGGCCGATGAAGGCGGCGACGTCGGAGCCGAGGTAGTTGGCGTCCTCGCCGAGGCCGACGACGAGCGGGCTGTTACGGCGCGCGCCGACGACGGCGTCGGGGTGGTCGGCGTGGACGGCGAGGAGCGTGAAGGCGCCCTCGAGCCGGGCGACAACGGCGCGCATCGCCTCGGTCAGGTCCGACGTCGTCTCGTAGGCGGCGGCGAGCAGGTGGGCGACGACCTCGGTGTCCGTCTCGCTGCTGAAGACGACGCCCTGCTCGAGCAGCCCGCTCTTGAGGGAGTGGAAGTTCTCGATGATGCCGTTGTGGATCAGCGCGAGCTTGCCGTCCGTGCCGCCCCGGTGCGGGTGCGCGTTGCCGTCGGTCGGGCCGCCGTGGGTGGCCCAGCGGGTGTGCCCGATCCCGGTGCGCGAGGGCGGCAGCGGGTGCTCATCCAGCTCGTGGCGCAGGTTCGCCAGCTTGCCCGACTTCTTCCGGGTCTCGACGTGGTCGCCCGTGACGAGTGCCACCCCGGCCGAGTCGTAGCCCCGGTACTCGAGGCGCGAGAGCCCCTCCATGACGACGTCGAGCGCCGTTCCGTCGGCGACACGACCCACGTACCCCACGATTCCACACATGGGCTCAAGCCTAGGGGACGGGCGAGGCTGCCCCGCCACGTGCACGAGGGAGCCGTATGCCGCCCCGCCGGCGGAGCGGCATACCGCGGCGACCCGATGTGACCGGCGCCACCGCCGCGTTCGCGGCCCCGTCCGCAACAATGCTCCCGTGCCCTCGGAAGCCAACGGAGCGAACGGCTCCATCCCGTCGCTCTACGTCGAGCTCGACCGCGCCGCGTGGTCGAGGCTGCGGGAGAACCACCCCCTCAGCCTCGACGCCACCGACCTCGCCCGGCTGCAGGGCCTCGGTGACCGGGTCGACCTGCGGGAGGTCGAGGAGGTCTACCTGCCGCTCTCCCGGCTGCTCCTCTTCTATGTCGCGGGCACCAAGCAGCTGCACCAGGTGACCACAGACTTCCTCGGCGAGCGGCCGGCGAAGACCCCCTTCGTGGTCGGCGTCGCCGGGTCGGTCGCGGTCGGCAAGTCGACCACGGCGAGGATCCTGCGCGAGCTGATGGCTCGCTGGCCCGACACCCCGCGGGTCGAGCTGGTCACGACCGACGGCTTCCTGCTGCCCAACGCCGAGCTCGAGCGGCGCGGGCTGATGCAGCGCAAGGGGTTCCCGGAGTCCTACGACCGGCGGGCGCTGCTCCGGTTCGTCGCGGAGGTCAAGGCCGGCAAGGCGGAGGTCTGCGCACCCGTCTACTCGCACCTGACCTACGACATCGTGCCGGGCGAGCGGACCGTCGTGCGGCAGCCCGACGTGCTCATCGTCGAGGGCCTCAACGTCCTGCAGGCGCCGATGGTCCACCCGGTGCGCGGCACGGGGATGGCGGTCAGCGACTTCTTTGACTTCTCCGTCTATGTCGATGCGTGGGTCGACGACGTGCGCAAGTGGTACGTGGGCCGGTTCCTCCGGCTCCGGGAGACCGCCTTCTCCGACCCCAACTCGTACTTCCACCGCTACGCGGCCCTCTCCGACGAGGAGGCCGTCGAGACGGCGAACCGGATCTGGCGGGAGATCAACGGGCCGAACCTCGTCGAGAACATCCTGCCGACCCGCTCCCGAGCCACCCTGGTCCTGTCGAAGGACCGGGACCACTCCGTGCGGAGGGTCCGCCTCCGCAAGATCTAGGTCCGCCTCCGCAGGATCTAGGTCCGCAGACCTGGGTCGTGGCTCAGTACCAGTGCGGGCTCTTCGAGAGCCAGAACGACCAGGCGTTGCACGGGTTGCCGTAGGACTGCTCGATGTACCAGAGGCCCCAGCGCATCTGGGTGACCGGGTTGGTCTGCCAGTCGTTGCCGAACTTGGCCATCTTGTTGCCCGGCAGGGACTGCGGGATGCCGTAGGCGCCAGAGCTCTGGTTCGTCGCGGTGAAGCGCCAGGCGCTCTCGCCGTTCCAGAGGTTGACGAGGCAGTTGTACTGGGCGTCGCTCGTCCAGCCGTGGTCCGCCATGAGGACGCGGGCCGCCGCGCGCGGGTTGTCCCGGGCCGCGGCGATGGCCTGCACCCGCGCCGCCTCGGCGGCCTGGCGCTTCTGCTGCTCGGCGAGGGCCTGTGCCTGCTTCTCCGCCTCGATCTTGGCCTTCGCCTCGACCTGCTGGGCCGTGGCGACCCCGGCCGCGGCGATCGCGGTGCGCCGCTCGTTGCGGGAGACGGAGGCGGCCGCGCGATATGCGGTGTCGACGACCGACGTGCGGGCCAGCTCCTCGGTCTGGGCGGCGAGGCCGTCACCGACGACGAAGGCTGCCTCCCCGGAGCCCAACCCAGTGGCGGCGGCATACCCGATGGCGGTGAGGCCCAGCCCCAGCGCGAGGCCGGCCGCGACGACGGGCCGGGCGACGCGCCGCTTCGGTGGTGCCTGGTGCCGGTGGGCGCGAGCAGCCTCCGGCGCCGGCGCTGCGGGTGAGCGGTGCCGTCCTGCGTATCGGGTCATGGGTCGGTTGGTGCCTTCCTCGGGACCCGCCGGTCACGCGGGTCCCCTGACGGTCAGGGACGTCTTGGCACGAACGGACGAACAAACCCGCTGTTACCAAGTCGAGACATTTCGGTCACCCACCGTGCCAGCGATCGGCCCGATTCGCAAACCGAGCCACCTCGCCGACCGCCGGCACGGTGCGGCGACTCAGGCCTCGATGCCCTCCAGCAGGTCGGTCACGAGCGCCGCGATCGGGCTCCGCTCGCTGCGTGTCAGGGTGACGTGGGCGAAGAGCGGATGCCCCTTCAGCTTCTCGATGACGGCGGCCACCCCGTCGTGCCGCCCGACCCGCAGGTTGTCGCGCTGCGCGACGTCGTGGGTGAGCACGACCTTGGAGTTCTGGCCGATCCGGGACAGGACGGTGAGCAGCACGTTGCGCTCGAGCGACTGGGCCTCGTCGACGATCACGAAGGTGTCGTGCAGGGAGCGGCCCCGGATGTGCGTGAGCGGCAGCACCTCGAGCTGGCCCCGAGCCATGACCTCCTCGACGACCTCCTGGGAGACGAGCGCCCCGAGCGTGTCGAAGACCGCCTGGCCCCACGGGTTCATCTTCTCCTGCTCCGTGCCGGGCAGGTAGCCGAGCTCCTGCCCTCCGACGGCGAAGATCGGGCGGAAGACGACGACCTTGCGGTGCACCCGCCGCTCCATGACCGTCTCGAGCCCGGCGCACAGGGCGAGCGCCGACTTGCCGGTGCCGGCCCGCCCGCCGAGCGAGACGATGCCGACGTCGGGGTCGAGGAGCAGGTCGAGGGCGATCCGCTGCTCTGCGCTGCGGCCGTGCAGCCCGAAGGCGTCACGGTCGCCCCGGACGAGGCGCAGCTTCTTGTCGGCGCCGACCCGGCCGAGCCCGCTCCCCCGTGGCGAGAGCAGCACGACGCCGGTGTGGCAGGGCAGCTCGGCCGCGCCCGGGTGCTCGAGGCGCCCGGCCTCGTAGAGGTGGTCGAGCTCGTCGACGGTCGCCTCGAGCTCGGTCATGCCGGTCCAACCCGTGTCGACGCCCTGCTCGGCCCGGTACTCCTCGGCCTCGAGCCCGCAGGCCGATGCCTTGACGCGCATCGGCAGGTCCTTGGAGACGATCGTGACATCGGCGCCCTCGTTGGCGAGGTTCCTGGCCACCGCAAGGATCCTGGTGTCGTTGTCGCCGAGCCGGAACCCCGCGGGCAGCGAGGTCGGGTCGGTGTGGTTGAGCTCGACTCGCACGGTGCCGCCCACGTCGCCGACCGCGACCGGGCGGTCGAGCCGGCCCGCACTGACCCGGAGGTCGTCGAGCAGCCGCAGCGCCTGCCGGGCGAAGTAGCCCAACTCCGGATGGTGCCGCTTGCCCTCGAGCTCGGTCACGACGACGACCGGCAGAACCACTTCGTGCTCGGCGAAGCGGAGCATCGCCCGCGGGTCGGACAACAGGACGGACGTGTCGAGGACGTACGTCTTGCGTGGCTCCGGCGCGCTCCTGCTCGCTCGGCGACGCGGCGCTGCGGTGGTCTCGGTGCTGGGGCTCTTGGCCATTCCCACTCCCTGACGGCGCGCGCGTCGCACGCGCCTACTCGCTCCCGAGCCGGGCGGCCACCGGACGGTGCGGCCGGACCCGGCCCTCCCGTCGAAGCGTGTGCTCCATGAGTGGGCCTCCTGGCGGCGGCGGGCGGATGCCCTCCGCTGTCTTCGACGGTACGACTCCTCGCCGGGTTCGTCGCGCAGGGACGCGCCGTGTCGCCCGTTGTCCCCCAATGTTCACGTATGCCGCCGGGCCGGCTCGGTCCGGACGGCCCGCTCCAGCCCCGGTGGGGGCGCCGGGTCGCCCTCAGGTGCCGAAACGGCGGTGGCGCCCGGCGTAGGCGCGCAGGGCCCGAAGGAAGTCGACGTGCCGGAAGTCGGGCCAGTAGGCCTCGCAGAAGTAGAACTCCGACTTGGCGCTCTGCCAGAGCAGGAACCCGCCCAGGCGCTGCTCGCCGGAGGTGCGGATGACGAGGTCGGGATCGGGCTGGCCCTTGGTGTAGAGGTGCTCGGCGATGTCCTCGACCGTCAGGTCCTCGGCGATCTCCTCGATGCTCTGGCCGTGGGCCGCGCGGGCTCGGAGCATGGCTCGGACCGCATCGGCGATCTCGCGACGGCCGCCGTAGGCGACCGCGGCGTTGACCGTCATCCCCGTCACGTCTGCGGTCCGCTGGGCGGACTCGCGCAGGCTCCGCGCGACCTCTCGGGGGAGCAGGTCGGGCGCGCCGACGAGCTTGACGTGCCAGTGGCCCGTGTCGGCGAGGTCCGAGACGGCGTTGACGATGATCTGAAGCAGCGGAGTCAGCTCGTCCGCCGAGCGGTTCAGGTTGTCAGTGGACAGGAGCCACAGGGTGACGTACTCGACGCCCGCCTGCTCGCACCACGTGAGCAGGTCCTGGATCTTGTCGGCGCCCGCCTGGTGGCCCGTGGCCGTCCCCTCGCCCCGGGCCCTCGCCCAGCGCCGGTTGCCGTCGAGCATCACCGCGACGTGCCGGGGCATCGACTCGCGGGGCAGCTCCCTGGCGACCCGCCGCTCGTATGCGCCGTAGACCATGTCGCGCCAGCCCACCGACAACCTCCTCGGGCTCCCTCGCGACCTCACGACGGGGCCGCGCGGTAGCCAACCTACCTCCCGCGGGCAGCGTGCCGGCGGGACACTCGGGACCCAGAGGCGAGTCCGCTCAGCATCTTCACGAGGCGAGCGCCACACGGACACATTCGTGTCTACGGGACCGTAACCTACGGGACCGTAAGTTACCCTTGGCCCCATGCAGGAGCAGAACGCTACCGACGGCCCCGTCGCGGCCGTCAAGGACCTCGTCGCCACCGTCAAGCCTCGACTGCGGGGATGGCTGCACCTCGGGATGTTCCCCTGCGCCCTCATCGGTGGGGTCGTCCTGACGGTGCTCGCCGACCCCGGCGTCGTGCGCACGTCGGCCCTCGTCTTCACGGTCACGGCGGCGCTGCTCTTCGGCGTCTCCGCGGTCTACCACCGCGGCACCTGGGGACCGCGGATGGGCGGCCTGCTCAAGCGGCTCGACCACTCGAACATCTACCTCATCATCGCCGGCACCTACACGCCGTTCGCGGTGACGCTCCTGCCCTGGGACCAGGCGCGCACCCTTCTCGCGCTCATCTGGGGTGGCGCCGTCGCCGGCGTCATCTTCCGCGTCGTGTGGGTGCGGGCCCCGCGCTGGCTCTACACGGGGCTCTACCTCGCTCTCGGCTGGATGGCGATCTTCTACGTCGTGCCGTTCTGGCGCAGCGGAGGCGTCCTCATCGGCACGCTCATCGCGCTCGGCGGGCTGCTCTACACGGCCGGCGGGGTCATCTACGCGACGAAGCGGCCCAACCCGTCACCGCGCTGGTTCGGCTTCCACGAGGTGTTCCACGCCTTCACCCTCGCCGCGTTCGCGTCGCACTTCGCTGCCGTCGCGCTCGCCGTGGCGGCGAACCCGGTCGCCAGCTGAGAGGGTCTGCCGCCACGCCTGCTGGGCGCGCGAGGTGCCCTCGGCGCCGGGCCGCGGTGGGCGGCATAGGAGACGGCCGCGGTGAGCGGCGTACGAGACCGGAGCCTGCGAGAGCGGGTCAGGCCCGCGGC
Source organism: Intrasporangium sp. (assembly GCF_051961875.1). Classification (GTDB taxonomy): domain Bacteria; phylum Actinomycetota; class Actinomycetes; order Actinomycetales; family Dermatophilaceae; genus Intrasporangium_A. The sequence continues at coordinate 13,540 of NZ_JBQCCV010000254.1, forward strand.
GCCGGGCCCCGCCCGTCGGGGCTCGACCCGTCGACCGGGCCGTTGATGGGGCTATGGGGCTCGGTGGGGGCGTCTCTTCCCTCGCCCGAGGTGAACCCATCGGGCTGCGCCTGCTTCTGGTGCTCCTGCCGCTCGTGCTCGACCCGGTCCCGCTCGCGGTAGGCCATCCGCCGCAACCTGGCGTTCATGTTGCGCAAGAGGAACCAGAGCGCCAGTGCCAGCAGGAACACCGCGATGAATCCGGCGATCCCAGGACCGACCGGGAGGTTGTCGCTGCCGCCCATCAGGCTGTCTCCTCGATGTCGTCGGGCACGCGCCCGTCGTAGGCGATGGTGAGGTCTGCGGAGGTCGCCAGAGCGTCCGCTTCCTCAGGGGTGCCGAGGCCGGCGAAGAGGTCGTCCTCGACGGCATGGATCGGCACGTAGGACAGCGCCGCCTCGAAGTCCTCGTGCGGCCAGACCTGCCGCTGCAGCCAGACCGGCACCCGGAACCAGAACCCGTCCGGGTCGACCTGGGTTGCGTGGGCTAGCAGCGCCCGGTCCCGGGTCTCGAAGTACTCGCCGCACTCGATCTGGGTCGTGATCTGGCCGCCGCTGCGACGGGGCTTCCAGTTGGCGAGCCAGTCGGTGTAGGGGCTCTCGAGGCCCTCGGCGACCATCGCGTCGTGGACCGCGGTCAGCCGCTCGAGGCTGTGCCCGCTGTTGTAGTAGATTTTGAGCGGCTGCCACGGCTGCCCGGCGTCCGGGAAACGGTCCGGGTCGCCGGCCGCCTCGAAGGCCGACATCGACACCCGGTGGCACATGATGTGGTCGGGGTGCGGGTAGCCGCCCTTCTCGTCGTAGGTCGTCATGACGTGCGGACGGAACTCGCGGATGACGCGGACGAGCGCCTCGGTCGTCACCTCGAGGTCCTCGAGCCCGAAGCAGCCCTCCGGCAGCGGCGGCAGCGGGTCGCCCTCGGGCAGCCCCGAGTCGACGAAGCCGAGCCAGGTGTGCTCGCAGCCGAGGATCTCCTGCGCGGCCTTCATCTCCCGGCGCCGGTAGGCCACGATGTCGCGCTCGATCTCCGGGTTGCCCTTGAGCTTCTCGTTGAGGATGTCGCCGCGCTCGCCCCCGGTGCACGAGACGACCATGACGGTGTTGCCCTCGGCGACATACTTCGCCGTCGTGGCCGAGCCCTTGCTCGACTCGTCGTCGGGGTGCGCGTGGACCGCCATCAACCGCATGCCTCGGGACAACATCGCTCCTCACGTCTGGGTGTCGGTGGGGATCCGGCGGCCGCGGGGCCGGCCGGTTTCGAGCCTCGTCCACCGGTGGGACAGACTGGGACCCGTCCGCCATCCTCTCATCTACCCGACGTCCCCGACGTCGGCCCCACGGAGCTGCGAATGTCCCTGCCCAGGCCGGCACCCGGCACGCTCAAGTGGTGGATCATCGGCACGATCGGCATCGGTGGCGGGATCGCGATCGCGATCTGGTTCGGGCTCTCGGCCTCCCTGGGGGTGCCGACGTGGGAGACGCTGTCCTCGAAGATCGTCGACGACCAGACGGTGACGGTGAAGTTCCAGGTCACCCGGCCCTCCGGGCAGCCGATCACGTGCCAGGTACGCGCACTCGCGAAGGACTTCTCGACGGTCGGCAGCACCGAGGTCAAGGTGCCGCAGGCGGGCGGCGACACCTCTGAGGAGAGCGTCACGTTCCGGACGACGACGCGTGCCGTCGCGGGCGAGGTCCGCACCTGCGCCCTGCCCTGAACCCGCTCGGGTCACGCTGACCGGCTGCCGGCCGGCCCGGGCCCCTCACGCTGGTGCTCCCGGGTTCTCGGAACAGGTCTCCTTCAGGTGCGTGTGTTGGGTCCATTTGTTATCCTTGGAGTTCACCAGAGGTCACGACCGGTCACAACCCGCGATCCGGTCGGGGCCTTCCTTGTTTCGGGGCGCCCACGCGAGCACCGCGTGGGCGCCGTTTCATCCGAGGAGTTGCACATCGTGACCGAGACCGCTGCGAGCTTCCTGACTCAGGAGGCCTACGACCGCCTCAAGGCGGAGCTGGAACAGCTGTCCGGCGAAGGTCGGATCGAGATCGCGCGCAAGATCGAGGAGGCCCGCGAGGAGGGCGACCTCAAGGAGAACGGCGGATACCACGCCGCGCGCGAGGAACAGGGCAAGATGGAGGCCCGTATCCGGCAGCTGCAGGAGCTGCTCCACAACGCCGTGATCGGCGAGACCCCTCCCGACGACGGCATCGTCGAGCCCGGCATGGTCGTCACGGTCGAGATGTTCGGCGACGAGGAGACCTTCCTGCTCGGCAACCGTGAGATCGCGGACGACACCGACCTGCAGGTCTTCTCCGAGAAGTCCGCCATGGGCGCGGCCATCAACGGCAAGAGCGTCGGCGACACGACGTCCTACGAGGCGCCGAACGGCAAGACGATCGAGGTCAAGATCCTCAAGGCGAAGCCCTACAAGTCCTGAGCTCCACCTGACCCGGAACACACCGGGTAACCGTCGACACACCGGGTTCCGACCCGGGGGTGTTGTCGATTACCCGGTGTGTTTCTGTATGTCGGCGCTGCCGTCAGATCTGGGCGGCGACGGCGGCGGCGAGGTCCGGCTCGTGCTCGACGAGCAGGCCGGCGACGAACAGCAGGTACTCCGAGTCGACGTCTGCGCGGGCCGCCCGGGGCACGCGCCAGCCCCCCGCGTGGTCGGCGAGGACCGAGCCGAGGATCCGCTCGCGGCCCCCGTCGTCGGCGTGCCGGAGCACTCCCCCGGACCCGACGAGCGTCGTCACGTTGGCAAGCGGCCGCGGCGACTCGGTCGGCTGGGCGGGCCGCGAATGGCGCCGCACCGCCACGAGCGCCGCCAGCCGGGCGAGCGCGACGTCGAGGCGGCGCTCCCGGTCGTCGGCCGGGACTGCGCCCGGGCACGAGGTCAGCGAAGCCGCATACCTGCGCAGCTCCTCCCAGCAGAGGACGGACTCGGCGAGCCGCTCGGACTGGGCCGCCTCGATGACCCCCTCGGCGTTCCAGCGCATCCCGAGGTCGCCCTCGACGGTGCGCCCGTGCCAGAGCGGGGCGACGACGTCCTTGCGCAGGCTGGCGTCCTCGCCTTCGGGGGTGATGACGGAGTAGACGTCGGTCGTCGCGCCGCCGATGTCGAGCACCATCACGTCGCCGTCGACCTGACCGGCGAGCACCTCGACACCGCGGAGGACGACGTCCGGGGTGGCCCCCTCGACCATGGCACCGAAGGCTGGGTCCTTCGACAGCCCCTTGCCCCCGATGACGTGCCGCAGGAAGGCCTCCCGGATCGCCGCCCGCGCGGAGTCGGGCGCGATGACGCCGATCTCGGGCAGCACGTTCCCGGCCAGGATGGTGGGCCGCTGCGTCTCGGCCAGGAGGGTGGCCGCCTCGTCGCGCGCCTCGATGTTGCCGGCGAGCACGATGGGGACCGCGTGCGCGCCGTGGCCGCCGATCGTGGCCCTGGCGAGCCGGGCCGCGTTGTGGAGCAGCACCTCCGCGTTGCCGCCGTCCGTCCCCCCGACGAGCAGGACGATGTCGGGACGAGCGGCGCGTAGGCCGCTCACGTCCCTCGTCGTGAGCGTGCCGCTCGCGACGTGGACGACCTTCGCCCCCGCGGAGAGGCCGACCCGGTGGCCCGCCTGGGCGGTGACGGTCGCCTCGTAGCCGACGACGGCGAGGCGCAGCCCGCCGCCGGCGCTGGAGCAGGCGTGGACGGTCGCGTCCGCGGGCACCCCGAGGGCCGCGCGGAGGGCGCGGTAGCCGTCGAGGATGTCGCCGCTGCCCTGCGTGCCGGTCGTCGGGGTCGCCGCGGTCCCCTTGACGGTCCCGTCGGCGGCGACGAGCGCACCCTTGGTGAACGTCGACCCGAAGTCGACGGCGAGGATCGTCATGTCGCGCTCGGCGTGGCGGTGCTCAGGCGTGGATGTCGAGCGCCTCGCGCAGGTCCTCGATGAGGTCATCCACGTCCTCGATGCCGACGGAGAGGCGGATGAGGTCGGCGGGGACCTCGAGCTCGGTCCCGGCGACGCTCGCGTGCGTCATCCTCGCCGGGTGCTCGATGAGTGACTCGACGCCACCGAGGGACTCGCCGAGGGTCCACAGCTGGACGGCCGCGCAGGCCTTGACCGCGGCGTCCTCGCCCTTCTTCAGGCGGAAGCTCACCATGCCGCCGAAGCGCTTCATCTGCCGGGCGGCGACCTCGTGGTTCGTGTGAGACGGCAGCCCCGGGTAGAAGACCTGGGACACGCCCTCCTGGCCGGTGAGGAAGTCGACGACCTTCTCCGCGTTGTCGCAGTGGCGCTCCATCCTCACCGCCAGGGTCTTGAGCCCGCGAAGGGTGAGCCAGGCGTCGAAGGGTCCTGCAACTCCACCGATGCTGTTCTGGTGGAAGGCAATCCGCTCCTCGGCGTCCTCGAGCCCGGGGACGCTGATCCCGCCGGCCGTGACGACGATGCCACCGACGACGTCGCTGTGGCCGCCGCTGTACTTGGTCGTGGAGTGCGTGACGACGTCGGCGCCGAGGGCGAGCGGGTTCTGCAGATAGGCGCTCGCGAAGGTGTTGTCGACGACGAGGACCGCGCCGGCGTCGTGCGCGACCTCGGCGATCGCCTCGATGTCGGCGATGCCGAGGAGCGGGTTGGTCGGGGTCTCGACCCAGACCATCTTGGTCTTGCCCGGGACGATCGCGGCGCGGACCGCGTCGACGTCGGCGATCTTCGCGATGGAGTGGTCGATGCCGTGCGGCTTCGCGACCTTGTTGAAGTAGCGGTAGGTGCCGCCGTACGCGTCGCTCGGCACGACGACGTGGTCGCCGGGGACGAGCAGCGACCGGACGAGGGTGTCCTGCCCGGCGAGGCCGGAGGCGAAGGCGAAGCCCCGGCTGCCGCCCTCCAGGGAGGCGTAGCACTCCTCGAGCGCCGTCCGCGTCGGGTTGGCCGACCGGCTGTACTCGTAGCCGCCGCGGAACCCGCCGATGCCGTCCTGCTTGTAGGTCGAGACCTGGTAGATCGGGACGCTGACCGCCCCGGTGGACGCGTCGGCCGCCTGGCCGGCGTGGATGGCGCGCGTGGAGAAGCCGTGGTCGTCAGACATGGGCGTCAGCCTAGCCGGGAGACCGTAGGCCGCTGGGCGGGCTCCCGGCCGGTCCCCACGAGTCGAGGCCTCAGGAGACGACCTTCTGCCACTCCCGGCTGTAGCCGTCGACGACATAGCCGAGCTGGCGGTTCACGGCCAGCATGTGCGTGTTGTCGTCGGCGTTCCATGTGCGGATCGACCTGACGTCGGGCAGCTCGTCCATGAGGCGCAAGGCGGTGGCCGCCTTGAGGCGGGCGCCGAGCCCGTGGCCGCGGTGCTCCCGGACCACGAGGGTGTCCTGCTGGTAGGCGAGCGTGCCGTCCCCGGTCGGGACGTGGAGGTCGGTGTAGCCGACGAGGTGACCGGTCGGGACGTGACGTGCGACGCTCACGAGGACCCGCCGACCGCCGGCGCGGATGCTCTCGTGCTGGGCCCGGACCCGGTCGACGTCCCAGACCTCCTCCTCGGTCTGCAGGTCGCCCAGGGGCGCGTCGGTCGACATGCGGCGTCGGAGCAGGGCCAGGTCGTCGAACCATGCCTGCGGCAGCTCGTCGACGATCGTCTCGACGAGGTAGGCGTCGGTGCCAGGCCCCTCGACGATCGTCGTGAGCTGGTCACGATCGGCGGGAAGCGCCTGCCTGCTGCGCAGCGTCGTCTGCGCGATCGCGTAGCCGCGCGCCTTCGCCCATCCCTCCCGAGTGTCGCTGTCACCGGCTGCCCACTCGGTCTCCGCGAGGATCGTGGTCCGGCCGTTGTCCGCGGCGATCCGCTCGGCCTGGTCCAGCAGGGCCGAACCGATGCCCTGTCCCCTCGCTGCCGAGTGGACCGAGAGCCAGAGCATGGCCATGTGATGGTTGTCGTGCAGGGGCATCATGACCTCGAGGGCGCCGACCACCTCGCCGGCCTGCGACGCGACCAGGGCCACGCGTCGGCGGTCACCCCGACGGTGGAAGGCTCGCATCTCGGAGACGGTCCAGGAGCTGCCGGTGTCACCGAAGAGCTCCCGCTGGATGCCGTTGTGCACGCCGAGCCAGTGCTCGGTCACCACTTCCTGCGCGGGGTCGAGGGGGTCGAGAGGCCGGATGTCGAAGTGCTCGCTCACGGCGGACATCCTTGCCAGCGGCCGCTCTCTCGTGCCACCCATTTCCCCGGGCCGATCGCCGCGCCTAGGCGTCGGCAGGCCCTGGATCGGCCGGCAGCAGGTAGAGGTCGTGCGTCTCCTCGGTGCCGTCGGCTCCCCGTCGTGGACTGGGCCGGCTGAGCCGAGGCGCACCCCACGCGGGGCGAACGGCGCCGGGGAGGGCGTGGTCAGCGGCATACGTGACGGCTGCCGAGCGTTGGCACCGGCGTACGCGACCGCTCGGACGAAGGTGTGACACTGGGATGGTGTTCGGATACGGCAGGAAGACCACGATGCCCGCGCGCGAGGAGGCGCTGCCCGGACGGGCGGAGCGCCCCTATGCCATCAACCCGACGCACGTCGTCCTCGGCACCCCGGTCGAGGGGCCGTGGCCGGAAGGATCGGAGGTCATCTTCGTCGGGATGGGCTGCTTCTGGGGCGTCGAGCGGATCTTCTGGCGCCAGCCGGGGGTCGTCGCGACGGCCGCGGGCTACATGGGCGGCTACACGCCGAACCCGACCTACGAAGAGGTCTGCACCGGAATGACCGGCCACGCCGAGATCGTCCGTGTCGTGTACGACACGAAGCAGACGAGCCCCGAGCTGCTGCTCAAGCAGTTCTGGGAGAACCACGACCCGACGACGGCGAACCGGCAGGGCAACGACGTCGGCACCGGCTACCGGTCGGCGATCTACTGGACGACGCCCGAGCAGGAGCGCGCCGCGATCGCGACCCGCGACGCGTTCCAGAAGGTGCTGCACGAGCACGGCCACGGCGAGATCACGACCGAGATCCGCTCCGCCGAGGAGGCCGGGCCGTTCTACGTCGCCGAGGACTACCACCAGGGCTACCTGCACAAGAACCCGATGGGCTACTGCAACCACGGCCCGAACGGCATGACCTGCCCGGTCGGCATCGTCCGCCAGGACGAGGTGCCGAGTCAGGAGTCGGTGGTGCGCTCCGACGGCTGAGGCGGCGACGCCCCGCGGGGGTGCACGTCGGACGGCGTGCCCCCCTTGGGCGGGAGGGTCACGCCCCGTCGTACCAGCGCAGCACCCGCAACGCCCGCAGCGTGTTCCAGCGGCTGGGCCTGCCGTCGCCCTCCTCGAGATGGAAGTACATGAGACCCGGGTGGGTGTTCTCGAGGAGCCAGCGGCCGTCCGCCTGCCGCTTGTCGCGGACCAGCTCGACCGCCTCGGTCAGCCGTGGGTCAGGGGCGGCGCCGGTCGAGCGGAGGTAGTCGAGGCCCCAGAGGACGTCGTAGTGCCACTGGGTCGGGAACGAGAACGAGAGCCAGTCGCGATCGACCACCTCACCGGTGCTCGCCCGCCGGAAGAGGCTCCGGGTCAGCAGGTACTCCTCGCCACGCCGACGTGCCTCGCCGACAGCGTGCTCCCCGCCAGCACGCTCGTACTCGAGCAGGCCGTCCAGCACACAGATGGTCGAGTGGAACGACGACCTGGTCGAGCCGTTCTCGGCCTCACAGTTCCAGCCCCCGTCGGCGAGCTGTTCGCCGAGCAGGCGCTGCACGATGCCGTCGACGGCCTCACCGAAGTACGCACCGATGGCCACGGTGCCGCCGTTGATGCAGGGTTCGACCTCGCCCTCGAAGAACGGCTGGCCCGCATGCTCCCACCTCGACTGCTCGCGCACCCCGTCGACGGCCTTGCGCACGCCCGGGTCCGCCCGGTCGACGCCCAGGTCGCGCAACAGCCGCAGCGTCGGCAGCGTGGAGGTCCACGGCTGCGCGGCGGGGTCCCCCACGACCGGCCCGGAGGGGCGCCAGTCACGGCTGGGGAAGCACGCGCCGCCGGCCCATTGGCCGTCGACCTGCAGGTCGAGCAGCGCTCTCCCCCAGCCGGTCTCGGCGACCCGGGCACGCTCGGCCGCCACCTCGTGCTCCGGCGCGTCGGTGAGGTCGCGCAGCACCTGCCACCGGATCGCGGGGTCGCCCTCGAGCAACCACGTCGTCACATCGTCCATCGGTCCCCTCCTTCGTTCCACGTGGAGTCGCCCTGACCACGACGCCACGCTAACCACCTTTCCGGACGAGCCACTTCCGCTTCGGGAGAAGCCCGCGACCGGCGGCTCGCCCGGGCATCACGCCGTTCGGGCAGGCACGCCACGCCCCACGGCCTAGGGTGACGCCATGCCGAAGGAGTTCAGCGTCAGCCGCTCGATCGAGATCGCCGCTCCCCCGGAGCGGATCACGCCCCTGATCACCGACCTGCACGAGTGGCAGCGGTGGTCCCCGTGGGAGGACCTCGACCCGGACATGGAGCGCACCTACCAGGGGCCGCAGTCCGGGGTGGGTGCCATCTACGCCTGGCGGGGCAACAGCAAGGCTGGCTCCGGTCGGATGGAGATCCTCGAGGCGGTCGACACGCATGTCGGCATCGACCTGCTGTTCCAGTCGCCGATGCAGGCGCACAACCGGATCGACTTCACGATCGTCCCGCACGGCACGACCAGCCGGGTCGAGTGGCTCATGACCGGTCCGCAGAACCTCGTGATGCGCCTGATGAGCCGGTTCTGGTCGATGGAGAAGATGGTCGCTCCCGACTTCGAGCGCGGCCTGAAGAAGCTCAAGCAGGTGGCCGAGGCATCCTGACCGAGGCTTCCTGAAGCGTCCGTCAGAAGATCCGGACCCGCTCCTCCTCGGGCAGCCACAGCGCGTCGTCCGGCGTGACGCCGAACGCCTCGTGGAACTCCGCCACGTTGCGCACCGCGTTGCCCCGCAGCTCCTGGGGCGAGTGCGGGTCGATCGCGAGGAGCCGGACCGCCTCCTCGGGGCGGGCCTTGCCCTTCCAGACCTGGGCCCAGCCCATGAAGAACCGCTGCGGGCCGGTGTAGCCGTCGATCTCCGGCATCCCGGTCTCCTCGGTCGCGATCCGGTACGCGGCGTAGCCGATCTGCAGGCCACCGAGGTCGCCGATGTTCTCACCGACCGTGAGGGCGCCGTTGACGTGGTGCGAGTCATCGAGACCCTGCGGCACGTAGGTGTCGAACTGGGCGATGAGCCGCTGGGCGAGCGCGTCGAACCGCTTGCGGTCGTCCTCGGTCCACCAGTCGCGCAGCGCACCGGTGCCGTCGTAGCGCGAGCCCTGGTCATCGAAGCCGTGGCCGAGCTCGTGGCCGATCACGGCGCCGATGCCGCCGTAGTTGACCGCGTCGTCGGCCTCGAGGTCGAAGAACGGGGGCTGGAGGATCGCCGCCGGGAAGACGATCTCGTTCATCGAGGGCATGTAGTAGGCGTTGACGGTCTGCGGCAGCATGAACCACTCGCCCCGGTCGATCGGCTGGCCGAGCTTCGCGAGGTTGCGGTCGACCTCGAAGGCCGTGGCGCGGCAGACGTTCCCGATCAGGTCATCGGCGGCGATCTCGATCGACGAGTAGTCGCGCCACTGGTCCGGGTAGCCGATCTTCGGGGTGAACTGGTCGAGCTTGGCGATCGCCTGCGCCCGCGTCTCCGGGCTCATCCACTCGAGGGACCCGAACGAGCGCCGGAACGCCTCGACGAGGTTGGCGACGAGGTGCTGCATCCGCTCCTTCGCCTCGGGCGGGAACCACTTGTCGGCGTAGAGCCGCCCGACGGCCTCGCCGACGGCCTCCTCGACGACGGAGACGCCGCGCTTCCACCGCTCCTTGTTCTCCGGCTGGCCGGAGAGGGTGCGCCCGTAGAAGTCGAAGTCCTCGTCGACGAGGGCCTGCGGCAGCAGCGGCGCGAGCTCGGAGATGACGTGCCAGGTGAGCCAGGCCCGCCAGTCGTCGAGGTCGACTCCGGTCAACGCGGCATTCAGCGACTCGACGAAGCTCGGCTGGCGCACCACGACCTTGGCCAGCGCGTCGTCGGGCGCCTCGAGCGCGGCGAGCCAGCGGCCCCAGCGGTACTCGGGGGCCATCTCGTCGAGCTCGGCGCGGGTCCGGGCGTTGTAGGTCTTGATCGCGTCCCGGTTCGTGACGTTGTCCCAGTGGGACTTCGCGATCCGCGTCTCGAGGGCCATGATGCGGCCGGCCTTGTCCTCGGCGTCGGGCACGCCGGCAAGCCCGAGCATGCGCCCGATGTGCGCGACGTACTTCTCGCGGATCTGGGCGTACTTGTCCTCGCGGTAGTACGACTCGTCCGGCAGCCCGAGCCCGCCCTGCTCGAGGTAGACGACGTAGTCCTCGGGCGAGCGCTCGTCCGGTGCGACGTAGGGCTGCACGAGCCCGTCCACACCCACCCGGCGCAGCCGGCCGAGGGCGGCGACGAGACCCTCGACGGAGTCGATCGCGGCCACCTCGCCGAGCCACGGCTGCAGCGGCGCGAGGCCGAGATCCTCGACCCGCGCGGTGTCCATGAAGCTCGCATAGAGGTCGCCCACCTGCCGGCTCGGTGAGCCAGCCGGGGCGTCCGTGTCGCGCGCCGCCTCCTCGATGAGGTCGCGCACCCGGCTCGTCGACTCCTCGCGCAGGATGTCGAAGGTCCCGAACCGCGCCCGGTCGCCCGGGATCTCCGTGGTGGCGAGCCATGTGCCGTTGACGAACCGGAAGAGGTCGTCCTGGGGACGCGTCGACGGGTCGAGGTTGTCGAGGTCGATGCCGGACTTCGGTGTCACGTCGGGTTCTCCTGTCGGATGGGCTCGCCACAGCCTAACCACGACGGGAAGGTATGCCGCTGGGCTGGGTCAGCGGAGCGGCATACCTCTGCGTGGTGGTCAGCGGCGGCGACCCAGGAGGACCCCCGTGAGCCCGATCAGCAGGAGCAGCACACCGACGCCACCGAGGAGCGAGGGTCCCATCCGGGCGATGTCGACCTGGGCACCGGTGAGGTTGGTGATGAGCACGTAGGCGGCGACGACGACGGCGAGCAGTCCGAGCATCACGGTTCCGGGGCGCGGCCCCTTCCGCACGGTCACGAGCGGCGGGCGGTACGGCTCGGGGTCCGGCCGGCGGGTGGCCGGGTCCGGCGCGGGCGGTCCCGCCGTGGCCTGCGCCGCCACGACATCGTCCGGGACCGGCGTGGACGGCTCGACCCGGAACGGCTGCGGCTCCGGGATCGCCCGGGTCGGGTCACCGCCGATGAAGGCGGTGTCGTCCTGGCGCTGCTGCGCGTGCTGACGCTGCTCGTTCTCGTTCATCGCCTCGTCCATCGGGTCGTCGGGTCGGTTCTCACGCGGCTCGGTCGGGTGCTCGCTCATGACGCGCTTCCTGTCGTGATGTTGATCTGGCCGGCGCCGACCTCGGCGTAGACCTCGATCTCCGGCTGCCCGGCCGGACCGTAGGTGACGGTCTCGTTCCAGCCGGTGCCGTCGATGGCGAACTGCCTGCTCCCGGAGATGACGTGGTTCGCCTCGTTGGCCCCGACCGCCTTGAGGTCACCGGCCTTCGCCTTGGCGTGGACCATGACGCTGGCGTTCGGCGGAAGGACGAGGTCGAGCTGGCCCAGGCCGAGCGTGACGTTCACGACGTCCTTGCCGCCGGTCTTCGAGTAGTCGGCGCCCGCCAGGTCGACTCGCAGCTTGCCGATCCCGTTCTGGTACCGGTTGTCCGCGCTCATCGTCGTCACGACGTAGTTCGCGTCACCGACGTGGAACGGGACGGTCATGCCCCTCGGGGTGATCATCGTCATCAGCGTGGCGAAGATGCCGAACACCGCGAACGGCGTGAGCCATCCGGACCTGCGGCCGGCGAGGCCGGCGACGACGAGGCCGAGGCCGAGCGTCCCGAGGGCCGCCGCGAACGCGAGCCCGACGTGGCTGCCGCTCCACCCGATGGAGTCGGCGACGCTGAGGACGACCGCGCCGGCGACAGTTGCCAGGCCGAGGATGAGCAGGCCGGCCGCGAAGCCGATCCCCCGCACCCGGACGCGGGGTTCACGGTATGCGGCTGGGCTGGGTGCCCAGGCCGGCGCCGGCTCGGGCGCCGGGGGTGGGGTGGGTGCCGCCAGGGTGGCGCCGGCAGCCGCGGCCGCGTTGCCGGTGGAGACTCCGGACGTCGCGGGCGGGGCCGTCGGGTCCTGCGGCCTCGTCGGGTCCGGCGCACCGGCGCGCGGCCGTGACTTCAGCAGGTCCCGCCCCGAGTCCGTCTGGGTGAGGAACCACCAGGCGACCGCCGCGAGCGCGACGAAACCGACGAAGCGGAAGCCGTTCCAGTCGCCGTTCCACCAGGGGCCGCCGCCGAAGAGCGAGATCCCGGCGATGACGAGCAGGAAGATCGAGCCGCCGTCGCCGTACTTGAGGGCCGCCTCGATCGGCAGCTTGCCCTTCTCGTCCGGCATGAGCAGCCAGGCGACGAGGTAGAGGGCGATCCCCATCCCGAAGAACAACCCGAAGAGGATGAAGCCGGCGCGGACGACGAGCGGGTCGACGCCGAGGCGGCGGGCGATGCCTGCCGCGACGCCGGCGAACCAGCGTCCGTCGCTGATCCGCGTGATGCCGGGCCGGCGCAGCGCCTCGTAGAAGCCGTCGAGCCCGTGGGATGGGGTCTTCTTGGTCATGGCACCAGACTGTCGTGCCGTGTCCGGCCCAGCCATGAGGGTCGACCCTGAACCGACCCTGACCCGACCCCCAAACCCCGCGGCGGTGGTCGTCAGCACGGTCTCCGTGGGCGAGGATGGGCACATGGACACGGCACAGCACCCCCAGGGCGCCGCGACCCCGCCGGTACCCCGCGGGACGCCGCGGCCCCCGCTTGTGCGCCCCCGATCCGGCCGGGTCATCGGTGGCGTCGCGATCGGCCTCGCGAACCACCTCGGCGTGCCGGTCAAGATCGTCCGGATCATCTTCGTGCTGACCTCGTTCCCCTTCGCGGCGGGCCTGACCGTCTACGTCTTCCTCTGGGCCACGATGCGCAACGCCGCACCGGGTGACCCGGAGCTCAGGCCGACCACCTCGAACGGTGGCATCCAGCTGTCTCCCGGCGCGATCCGAGCGTGGATCCGCAGCGGCAACCAGGCCGTCCTGCTGACGATCCTCGGCATCGCGGTGCTCGCCGCGGCCGGTGCCATGTGGCTCGGACGGGCCGGCGTGAACGTCCACCCGGAGGTCGTGCTGCCGGTCGTCGCCATCGGGATCGGCGCGGTCTTCTTCTGGTCCCAGCTCGACGACGCCGGCACGGGCGGGGCGAGGCGCCCGGTTCGCTGGATCTGGCTGGTCATCGGCCTCGGTCTCGTCACACTCGGCCTCGTCGGCCTGCTCGCTCGCGGCACCAACCTCAGTGACCTGTGGCAGGTCGCAGGCGCGGTGCTCGCCGCCCTTGTCGGCCTCGCGGTGCTCTCGGCTCCCTGGGTCCTTCGCCTGTGGAGCAACCTGCGCGAGGAGCAGGCGGCTCGCATCCGGGCGACCGAGCGCGCCGACATCGCCGCCCACCTGCACGACTCGGTCCTGCAGACCCTCGCCCTCATCCAGCGGCAGTCCCAGGACGCCGGCATGGTCGCCCGGCTCGCGCGCGCCCAGGAACGGCAGCTGCGCTCCTACCTCTACGACGAGGACGCCCGTGCCGGCACCCTTGGCGCCGCCCTGACCGCGGCCCTCGACGAGGTCGAGGACCTGCACGGCGTGCCGGTCGAGCTCGTCGTGACCGGTGACCGGCCGATGGACTCGCACCTCGAGGCCCTCGTCAAGGCGGTCCGCGAGGCGGCCTGGAACGCGGTCCGTCACGCGAGCCCGCCCGTCACGGCATACGTCGAGGTCGGACCGAAGGCCGTGGAGGCCTTCGTGCGCGACCACGGCTCGGGCTTCGACCTCGACGCCGTGGCGGCCGACCGCGCCGGCGTGCGCGAGTCCATCATCGGCCGGATGGAGCGGCACGGCGGGACCGCCAAGATCCGTCGCCGCAGTGACGGGACCGAGATCGAGCTGTGCCTGCCCGTCGAGCCCATCTCCGAGGGGCCGAAGTCCCCGCAGCAGGAGAAGAAGGCGCCGAAGCGGGAGCCCGACGAGCCAGCGCCCGAGGGGACGTCGCGGGAGACTCAGCCAGAGCAGCGGGCGCCCGAGCCGACGGCGCCGCACGAGAACGAGCCCACCCAGAGCCTCAAGGAGCAGTCTGCATGAGCCAGGACCGGACCATCCGCATCGTCATCGTCGACGACCACCACATGTTCCGGACCGGGGTGCGGTCCGAGCTCATGGGTCTCGCGGAGCAGGCGCCCTTCCGGCTCGAGGTCGCCGGTGAGGCGGGTGCGGTCGAGTCCGCGGTGAGCACGATCAAGGAGCAGCGCCCGGACGTCGTCCTGCTCGATGTGCACCTGCCCGGTGGCGACGGCCACGGCGGCGCCGACGTCATCCGCGGCTGCGACGGCGTGGACAGCGAGCGCAATGGGCCCGTCCGGTTCCTCGCGCTCTCGGTGTCCGACGCCGCCGAGGACGTGATCGCCGTCATCCGGGCCGGTGCCCGCGGCTACGTGACGAAGACGATCAGCGCCGAGGAGCTGCTGACCGCCATCGGGCGGGTCGCCGACGGGGACGCCGTCTTCAGCCCACGGCTCGCCGGCTTCGTCCTCGACGCATTCGGCGCGGCGGCGGGCGAGGTGGCCGAGATCGACGAGGAGCTCGACCGGCTCTCCGCACGGGAACGCGAGGTCATGCGGCTCATCGCCCGTGGCTACCAGTACAAGGAGGTCGCCAAGGAGCTCTACATCTCGGTCAAGACCGTCGAGACACACGTCTCCTCGGTTCTGCGCAAGCTGCAGCTCTCGTCGCGGCACGAGCTGACGGCCTGGGCGATGGGCCGCCGCCTGCTCTGATCCGGCCCTGGTCAGTCGGCGCCGATGAAGCGCCGCAGCGCCGCGACGACGATCTCCGGCGCATCGGTGTGGACCCAGTGGCTCGCGCCCTTGACGGTGAGCTGCCGCACCCGGGGGAAGAGGCTGCGCATGACCTCGGCGTCCTCGTCCTTGATGTAGCGCGACTCGCCGCCCGAGATCCAGAGCACCGGCCCCTCGAAGGGCGACACCTCGTCGGCGACGGTCGGCCAACCGGCGATCCGGGACCGGGAGCCCTGCGCGGCGTCGGCCGCGATGAGGTCGAGGTTCGCCTGCCAGCGCCAGCCCTGCCCCTCCCGACGCAGGTTCTGGAGCAGGAACGCCTTGACCCCGGGGTTCGGCTCCTGGAACCGGGCCTCGGCGTCACCGCGGCTCGCGAGCTCATCGAGCGGCAGCCGGAGCATCTCGTTGATGTAGCCCTCGAACCGGGAGAGGTTGCCGTAGTCCTTCGGCGCGATGTCGACGACGACGAGCCGCTCGACGAGCTCGGGGTGCAGGAGCGCGACGAGCATCGCGACCTTGCCGCCGAGCGAGTGCCCGACGAGCGTCCACTGCTCCCCCGGCGCCGCCGTGGCGAGCGTCGCGGCGACGGCCGCCGCGTAGCCCTCGTAGGAGAACTGGTCGCTCCGCGGCGACCTGCCATGGTCGGGCAGGTCGATGAGCAGGCAGCGGGCGTCGTCCTGGCCACGACCGGCGACCGCCTTGGCGATCTCGTTCCAGTTGCGCCCCTGCCCGAACAGCCCGTGGAGGAAGGCGATCCGCGGCCCGGCCTCCCCCACCGACCTCGTGTGGAGCGGGTCGGCCGGTGCTGTCGTCATCCCGCCAGCGTATCGATGGCCGGGGCTGGCATCGTGGAGGCATGCAGCCCGTCCTCGTCGCCTGTTCACACGGCACGTCGTCGCCGGAGGGCCAGGCCGCCGTCCGCGCGCTGGTCGACGCCGTCGCCCGGCGCCGACCGGACCTCGACGTGCGCTCGGCCTTCGTCGACGTCCAGCAGCCGAGCCCGGCGGAGGTCCTGAGTGAGCTCGACGGGCGGTCGGCCCGCCTCGTGCCGCTGCTCCTGTCGGCCGGCTACCACGTCTTCGTCGACCTCGCCGACGCGGCCGCCTCGGTCCCCGGCACGACGGTCGCGCCAGCCCTCGGGCCGGACCCGCGGCTCGCCGAGCTGCTCCGGGATCGCCTGGCGCAGAGGCAGCTCCACGCCGGGGAGACGGTCGTGCTGGCGGCCGCCGGCTCGTCCGACGGCTCGGCGAGGGCAGACTGCGAGACTGCGGCCACCCAGCTGGCCGGCTTGCTCGACGTCCCCGTCACAGCGGCATACCTCTCGGCGGCGCGGCCGCGTCTCGAGGACGTCGTCGCGGACGAGCACGGCGCTGGCCACGGCGTCGTCGTGGCGAGCTACCTGCTCGCGCCGGGCTTCTTCGCCGACCGGGCGGCGCGCTGCGGCGCCGAGTATGTCGCCCCGCCGCTCCTCCTCGCGGGTGAGCCGGCGCCCGCTCCGCTGGTCGACATCGTCCTCGAGCGGTTCGTCAGCTGACCGCGAGGTATGCCGCCCAGCTCGCGCCGAGCCCGAGCGCGACGTTGAGCGTCAGGTTGCCGACCGCGCCGACCACGTCACGCTCGCGGACGAGGAGGGCCGTGTCCCGGCTGAGGTCGGCGACGGTCGAGAGGGTTCCGCAGAGCCCTCCGACGAGGACGAAGAACCAGGCGGCATCCATCCGATCACGTGCCGCGACGGCGGCTCCGGCCACGGCGCACGCGACGATGTTCGCGAGGAGGACACCAAGCGGTAGCCGCCGGGTCGGGAGCCGCTCGACGAGCCAGCCGCGGGTGACCGCCGAGAGGGCGCCGACGGCCACGGCGAGGGCCCAGGCCCACAGTGGGGTCGAGGTCATGCCTCGGCTCCTGGCTCGGCCTCGTCCGTGAGGAGGCGGCCGAGCACGATGCCGGCGAGTGCCGCCCCGAGGCTGAGTAGCACGCTCGTGCCGAGACCGACCCAGGCCGCCGAGGCCTGGGTGCCGGCCACGAAGGCGACGGCGAGGATCGAGAACGAGGTCAGCGCACCGAGGCCGCCCGTCACGAGGAAGTCGCGCTGGTCGGGCCGCAGGCGGAGCTGGCTCGCGGCGCCGAGGAGGAATGCGCCGACGACATTGACGACCGTCATCCGGACGTCCCAGCCGTGCCCGGCGTCTCCGTGCGTGAGCAGCAGCCGCAGCAGGGTGCCCACCGCGCCTCCTAGGGCGACGGGCACGAAACGCATGTCACCAGTGTCCGGGGTCAGCATCACGCCTTGGGGACCGTCGGGTCACGGCTTGGTTGCGACCGGAGGGGCGGGTGTGAAGCACGCCACGCGATACTGCTCCGGTGGGTGAACGAGGAGCAGCGACGGCCCCGGGTTGGCGACCCGCCTACTTGACGGTGGCCGAGCCGGTGCGGGCCGAGATCGAGGTCAAGCGGTCCCGCTTCGTCTGCGACCTCGGGCCGGCCTCGAGCGAGGAAGCCGCCCGGGCCGTCATCGAGCGCGTCCGTGCCGAGTCCCGGGAGGCGCGCCACCACTGCACCGCGTTCGTCCTCGGTCCCGACGCCGCGCTGCAGCGAAGCAACGACGACGGGGAGCCGTCGGGCACGGCCGGCATGCCGATGCTCGAGGTCCTCCGCGGCGCCGCCGTCACCGATGTCGTCGCCGTCGTGACCCGGTGGTTCGGCGGGGTCCTGCTGGGCACCGGCGGCCTGATCCGGGCCTACGGCGACGCCGTCCACGCCGCCCTCGAGAGCGCCACGATCGCCCGGTACGAGCTCACCGTCATACTCGCCACGACCGTGTCGCACGCGGACGGGCCCCGCGTCGAGAACGCCCTGCGGAGCCGAGCCGGCCTTCGCGTGACCGGGGTGGACTACCGCGCGGAGGGGGTGCGGATCGAGGCGGCCGTCCCACCCGCAGGCCAGGCGGACGCCGGGGCGGTGCTCGCCGAGCTGACTGCGGGCGCATCCGGGTTCGCCCCGGTGGGCGAGGAATGGGTCAGGATGGAGCCATGACCCTGCACCTCGCGACGACCGACGACGGCAACGCCCTGCTCGAACGCGACCCTCTCGCCCTCATGCTCGGGATGCTCCTCGACCAGCAGATCCCGATGGAGAAGGCATTCACCTCGCCGAGCGTCCTCGCCGAGCGCCTCGGCGTCGACCGTCTCGACGCCGCGGCCATTGCCGCGATGCCCCCGGAGGAGCTCCTGGAGCTGTTCCGGACGCCGCCGGCGCTGCACCGCTTCCCCGGGTCGATGGCCGAGCGCACCCAGCAGCTGTGCCAGGCCCTCGTCGAGCACTGGGATGCCGACGCGGCCGCGGTGTGGCGGGATGTCGACTCCGGTGCCGAGCTGGTGCGCCGGGTCGGCACACTGCCGGGCTTCGGGGCGCAGAAGGCGCGGATCTTCGTCGCGCTCCTGGCCAAGCAGTTCGGGGTGCAGCCGGCCGGCTGGCAGGAAGCGACCGGCGACTACGGCCAGGACGGCTTCCGGTCGATCGCCGATGTGGTCGACGACGCCTCGAAGGTCAAGGTGCGCGAGTTCAAGAAGGAGATGAAGGCCCGGGCCAGGGCTGGGGCAGCCAGAGCCGACGCCTGATCTCCCCCGGCGGCGCCGCCCACCACGTGGCGGCGCGGTGCTCGGACGGGGCCGGTCTGCCTGCCGGGTCGGAGCACCGCGACGGTCTACTGGGTGGCGAAGACGACGTCGACCCAGTAGT
>NZ_JBQCCV010000255.1:0-2415 GCF_051961875.1 Intrasporangium sp.
AGGTTGCCAGCGCAGGACCGGGAAGCGCGACGTAGTGGTCGCTTCACCGATAGGGGCGAGCGACTGATCCGTGGCCGCTGGAGACATGCCGCTCAACCAGAACCGGCGCCCACCGTCTTGTGGGGAGAGCTTACCGTCGCCGTCCACCGCCTGCACAGTCCACGTGAACGGGCTCTTGGTCGCATCCAGCGCCGTCGAGGTGGGCGTCCACGCCAGCGAGTACGTCTTGGTGTCAGCCACCACCTTGCCGGTGGAGTCCTTGAGTAGCACCCGGTACTGCTCCGCGTCCCGGGCCGCCCCCCACTCGAGGACCGGCACATCGACGGTCGCATCAGCCGCGGGTGCGGTCTGCGTGACCTGCCCGGAGTCATAGATGAACCTGCGAATCTCCGAGTAGATGCCCTGGGTGTTGGATGGCTCGTCCAGCCCGCGGACCCGCCAGTAGTACACCCCTCCTTGGCTCGGCATGCAGGGGTCGAATCCCCACGGACGGAAGGCACCGGGCGTGAAGGTCGTGCCGGCGGTGTAGCAGGTGTTGAACGTGGTCGGCGAGAAGTTCCCGTCGGTGCCGATGTCGAGCTGGTATCGGGTCGCGTGGTCGACGGGGGTCCACTGGAAGTAGAGGTCGTCACCCACGACAGGGGAGAGTGCGCTCGCCGGGTATTCCAGTCTGGGCGGCGTCGGCCAGTGCCGCTGGAACATCTTCTTGCCCTCGACGTTGACCCACTCGAAGGTCTCGCCCTGGTTGTTGAGCGCCCGCACGCGCCAGTAGTACTGGTCGTTGAGGTAGGTCGTCGCTGGCGAGTAGCGGGTGCTCTTGATGTTGACCTTGCTGTCGATGATCGTGTTGAAGTCCTGGTCCGAGCTGACCTGCAACTCATAGGTTTTGGCACCCTTGACGGGGTCCCACTCCAGCACGACGTCCGTCACCTTGGTGTCAGCCACAGGCGCCCGCTGGGTCACCTGGGACAGCGGTCCGATCTTGTAGGTCCACGGCGCAGAGAAGTCGGTGTACAGCCCGTTGCTGAGCTGGGCGCGGACCCGCCAGAAGTATTGGCCGTCAGCCTTCGGGTCCGGCACGACGAATGAGGTCGACTTCGTGCTGTAGGAGGAGGCGCCGATGAAGTCGGTCTCCGTGTCCACCTCGATCTGGTACGCCGCGGCGCCGGGCACCGGTCGCCACGAGAGCAACGGTGGCTCGCCCGGCTGCTCAAGCAGGTCGTCGGTCGTGTTGGCCGGCCCGAGTAGCACCGGCGGAAGGGTAGTGCTCACGGCCACCTGTGAGGACGCCCACGCACCCGCCCCCGAGGCGTCGACGGCCCGCACCCGCCAGTAGACCGGACCAGCCGGCAGGACGCTGGTGGGCACGATCTGCTGGTTCGTCGTGGACTTGGAGAAAAGCGTCGGGGTGAACGACGGCTGACTGGAGATCTCGACGTCATAGCGTGTCGCGCCGCTCACCCGGGCCCAGCCGAGCACCGGCGTGCCGGGCACCTGCGCACCGAACGCCGGCGTGAGGCCGCTCGGCGCGAGCACGGCAGCCTGTGCCCTGCTCCCCAGGCTGGGCAGTACCGCCACCACCAAGGAAACTGCGAGCAACATCCTCAACCAGACGCGCACAGGCGACGTCGTCCGCACCATGTCGAGCCCTCCCCTAATCCGACAGATCGCGCGGTCAGGCTATGGCGCACATGGCGCATTTGTCCCCGGAACCACGGAACCGGATTGCGAAGGAATGTCCAAAGCGCGGGCTTCTGCCTTCACCGAGAAATCAGTGCAGCGCGTGCCAAAACGGCAACAGATCCGCCGGGGCGCCCGTCGAGCGTTAGGGCGAGCGCATTCCTGGCGAAGCGCATCGGGGCGGGAGGCGCCTAGGAAGAAGGACCCTGGCCGGCAACGATCTGCTGCGCCAGGTAGCCGGCGGCCCCGACCCGGTCGAGGGCGTCGAGCTGGCTCTCGAACCAGTCCACGTGCTTCTCCTCGTCGCGCACCATCTCGGCGAAGACGTCGGCGGTGCCGTGGTCCCCGAGCTCCCAGCACTCGCGGCTGGAGGCGTTGAACTGGAGGACGGCCTCACGCTCGCTCTGCAGACCCAGCCGGAGCATCTCCTCGGGGTCCTCCCCGATCTGGATCGCGCCGAGCCGCTGCAGGTTGGGGTGGCCGTCGAAGAGGAGGATCCGCTGGATCAGGTCGTCGGCGTCTCGCATCTCGTCGATCGAAAGGTCATAGAAGACCTTCCCGAGCGCGGCGAACCCCCAGTTTTCGAGCATGCGGGCGTGGAGGAAATACGTGTTCGTCACCGTCAGCTCGAACGTCAGCGCGTCGTTGAGCAACTCGGTGATCCGTGGGTTAACTGGCTGCACCATCCACCTCCAGCGACGTCGACCGGCGCTGCTCGTCATGGTCGCAGATGAC
>NZ_JBQCCV010000256.1:0-14170 GCF_051961875.1 Intrasporangium sp.
GAACCGAGCGTCAGCGCCGCGCGCAGTACCGTGCGGCGCGGGAGCTGGCCGGCATCGGTCATGGACGCAGCGTAGGACCGCTCGGCCGCACTGCCGGCCGACCGCGCCATACCTCCACTTCAATCGACACCGTGGTGGCCGTCATGGGGCGGTCGGCATGGCGGGTGATGAGCGCTTCTCGTTGCTCACCGTCACCCACGACCGCCTCCAGCGCGGCGCGGTTGCCGGTCTGCACCGCCGAGGTGTAAGCATCGAGAGCGGCATACGGGCTCGCGTGTCCGGAGAACCGGAGCACACTCGCGGCCAGCGCACAGGCGAGCAGCAGGCAGCCGACCACTGCCATGAGTACCCTTCGGCGGCGCCGTCTCCTGAGCGCGGTGGTGGCCTCGGCGTCGTTGGTGGGCATGCGTGAGTCTGTCACCGCGCGACCTCTCACCGGGACGGAACAGGTCGGCCGAGAGGGCAGCGCGGTGCCCCCGTCGGCCTGTGATCGACACCCAGCCAAGGTGCCTATGGTGGAGCCCATGGGGTGGTCGAGGCTGAACCGGTGGGGCGCCCTGCTGCGGCGCGGCGAGTCGACGATGCCGGCGCCACGGGGTGGCTTGGCGGCGGGCCTGCTGGTCCTGGTGTGTCTGCCCCTCGCGGGGTGCAGCAGTGGTTCGGCTGCCTCCACGAGCATCCAAGGGGGGAGCCAACAGCCGCTGGGCACTACCGCGTCCCTGAGCCCTGCGCCTCGCGGCAGCGCCGGTGCCCGGCCCGCCCACGTCGTGATCGTCGTCTTCGAGAACAAGGCCCAGCAGCAGGTCCTCGGCTCGCCCGACGCGCCATACCTGAACTCGTTGAGCGCCTCCGGCGCCCGGTTCACCGACGCCCATGGTGTGACTCATCCCAGCCAGCCCAACTACCTCGCGCTGTTCTCCGGCTCCACCCAGGGGGTCACCGATGACTCCTGCCCGCAGACTCTCGGCGACCGCCCAAACCTGGCCGAGCAGCTGCAGCGTGCCGGCTACACCTTCGCGGGCTACTCGGAGGGCCTGCCCAGCGCGGGGTTCACCGGCTGCACCGATGCCACCGGCCGCTACGCCCGCAGGCACAACCCCTGGGTCGACTTCGCCAACGTCCCCGCATCGAGCAACCAGCCCTTCAGTGACTTCCCGGCCGACCCGTCCCGGCTGCCGACGGTTGCCTTCGTCATCCCCGACCTCTGCAACGACATGCACGACTGCGACGTCGCCACGGGCGATCGCTGGGCGCGAGAGCACCTCGCGCCCTACGTCAACTGGGCCCGCACCCACGACAGCCTCCTCGTCGTGACGTTCGACGAGGACGAGGGCACGCACGCGAACCGGATCCCCACCTTCCTCGTGGGGCCGATGGTGAAGCCCGGTGCCATCGCGCAGCCGGTCAACCACTACAACGTGCTGCGCACGATCGAGGACCTCTACGGGCTCGAGCCCCTCGGTATGGCGCGGACCGCCGCACCGCTCCGCGGCTGGGCTCGCTAGCCTGCCGCCGCCGGCAGAGCGCCGCACCTAGTCTGTGCGAATGAAGCGCATCGGGCTGATCGGTGGGATGAGCTGGGAGTCGACGGCCGAGTACTACCGGCTCATCAACGAGGATGCGGCACGCCGCCTCGGAGGCCTCCACTCCGCACCGATCGTCATGTCGTCGGTCGACTTCGCCGAGATCGAGCGCTTGCAGATGGCGGGTGACTGGGGAGCCGCCGGTGATCTGCTCGCGCATGAAGCCCGGTGCGTGGCCGCCGCGGGCGCGGACTTCCTCGTGCTGTGCACGAACACGATGCACAAGGTGGCAGACCGCATCGAGGCGAGCGTCACGGTCCCGTTCCTCCACCTCGCGGATGCCACCGCGGCGGCGGTCCAGGCCGAGGGTGTGACGCGGGTGGGTCTGCTGGGCACGGCCTTCACGATGGAGCAGGACTTCTACCGTGACCGCCTAGCCGCACGTGGCCTCGAGGTTGTGGTCCCCGACGAGGCGGACCGGGCGAAGGTGCACCGCGTCATCTACGACGAGCTGTGCCACGGCGTGATCCTGCCTCAGTCACGGCAGCGCTACCTTGACGTCATCGACAGGCTGGTCGACCGGGGGGTGGGCGGCGTGATCCTGGGCTGCACCGAGATCGAGCTGCTCATCGACCCGGACGCGCCCAGCCCCGTGCCGTTGTTCCCCACGACGAGGATCCACGCCTGGGCGGCGGTGGATCTGGCACTCGAGGGCGGCGGAGCGACCGCCGACAGGGAGTCCGCCCTCGGCTGAGCCCGGTCACGCATCAGCACCCTAGGGGCCGGTCGGTGCCCCCGGCGGACTACAGATCTTGGACTCGCCGGCTCGCCTGTCCCACGTCGTCCAAGGACTCCGGACGCCAAGGGCCGGGCGTGATCACGACGGCATGGTCCAGGCCGTAGCCGTGCAAGGTCGCGAGACGGTCGGCGAAGGCCGCTGCGTCCTCGCCAGGCGCAAGCCGCGTCGACACCGTGCGCTCCACGCTGGCCGGGTCGCGCCCGATGTCCCGGCAGTGCCGATCCAGGACGTCGATCTTGTGGCGCAGCGTGCGGCCCTCGTCGGGGATGTCGAAGAGGTTGCAGGCATCGGCATACCGGGCCACGAGCGAGAGCGTGCGCTTCTCACCGGCGCCGCCGATGAGGACCGGGACGCGGTCACGCACCGGTTGGGGGGCCCATGGTTCCGACGTGGACGATCCATCACCGGGCTGTCCCTCGTCGTGCCCCGCCCAGGCGCGGCCGGCCAGCTGCAGGACCCGCTCCAGCGCGTCGAACCGCTCCGACGTGGGTGGCAGGGGCAGGCCGAGGACCTGTGCCTCGCCGGGATATCCCGCGCCGATACCGAGCCAGGCCCGGCCACCGGACAGCACGTCGAGCGTCGTGACGGCCTTGATGAGCAGGGCGGGTGCCCGGTAGCTCACGGCGGTCACCATCGTGCCGATGCTGATCCGAGAGGTGCTCGCGGCCAGGAACCCCAGGGTCGTGTAGGCCTCGAGCATGTCCTTCTCCTCGGGACCCGCCCCCGGGTCGCTCTGGAGAAGGTGGTCGCTGACCCAGACGGTGTCGAGCCCCACCTCCTCGGCCCGCGTCACCGTGTCCGCGAGCGCACCGGGCAGGCGGGCGACGCCGCCCGGCCACGAGTAGTTCGTCACGTTGATGCTGACCTTCACCGTGCTCCTTCTCGACACTCCACCGACCCCTGACCGTCCCCGAGCGCCTACCCGCCGAGCCCGGCGTCAACCCGACCCGCTCCGCGGCTCGCCGCGTCGCCCGCCGCCGGGCCCACGTTGCCGTGTTGGAGGATGAGGGCATGCGCGAGTCAGGAGCTGGAACGGTCGTCGTGCTCGATGGCGGTCTCTCGACCGCCCTCGAGCAGGGTGGTGCCGACCTCGGCGGCGCTCTCTGGACGGCCCGCCTTCTCGCCAACGAGCCCACGCGGATCGCCGACGCACACCGCGCCTACTTCAGGGCGGGCGCCCAGGTCGCGACGACGGCGAGCTACCAAGCCAGCGTGGAGGGCTTCGTCGGGGCTGGACTCGACCCCGCCGAGGCACGCCGCCTCATCACCGGCAGCGTCATCATGGCGCGGGAGGTCCGGGACGAGCTCGAGGACGCCCGGGGCCTCCTCGTCGCGGCCTCCGTCGGCCCGTACGGCGCCTTCCTCGCCGATGGCTCCGAGTACTGCGGCCGCTACGGCGTGCCACGGCAGCGGCTCCGCGACTTCCACCGGCAGCGACTCGAGCTGCTCGCGGCTGGAGCGCCCGACCTCCTCGCCGTGGAGACGATCCCCGACGTCGACGAGGCCGAGGTCCTGGTCGAGCTCCTCGACGAGCTACACATCCCGGCCTGGTTCAGCTACTCGGTGCGAGGAGACAGAACCAATGCCGGCCAGCCCCTCGCCGACGCGTATGCCGCTCTCGCCGACTCGCGCACGATCGTGGCCGCCGGCGTCAACTGCTCAGAGCAGCACGACGTGCTCGGAGCCATCAGCACGATGACCGGTGAGATCGGACTGCCCGCCGTCGCCTACCCCAACCGCGGCGGCAGCTGGGACGCGCAGGCCAAGCGGTGGGCGTACGGCGACGCGATCGACCTGGCGCTCGTCGAGCAGTGGGTCGCCGCAGGCGCCCGGTACGTCGGGGGGTGCTGCGGCACGGGACCGGCGGACATCGCCGCCCTGGCCGTCCGGGTGAAGGAGCTGGAGCCCAGCTCCTAGAACAGCTGCCGGAAGTTCGCGCTCGCGAGGTCGAGCAGCTCGTCCCCACGACCCGAGAGCACGGTCCGGATCGCGTAGAGGGTGAAGCCCTTCACCTGTTCCGCGGTCACCGCCGGCGGGATGGTCAGCTCCTCGCGCTCAGTGAGCACGTCGACCAGCGCCGGCCCGTCGTGGGCGAACGCCTCCTTGAGCGCGCCGTGCAGGTCCGTCGACCTCTCGACCCTGATCCCCTTGATCCCCATGGCATTGGCCACCGCCGCGAAGTCGGGGTTCACGAGATCCGTGCCGTAGTTGACGAACCCCGCCGCCTTCATCTCCAGCTCCACGAAGTTGAGCGACGCGTTGTTGAAGACGACCATCTTGACCGGCAGCCGGTTCTGGGTCACCGTCAGCAGCTCGCCCAGCAGCATCGCGATCCCGCCGTCGCCGCTCAGCGTGATGACCTGACGACCGGGAAACGTCTCCTGCGCCCCGACGGCCTGCGGCACGGCGTTGGCCATGCTGCCGTGGATGAACGACCCGATGAGCCGTCGCCCGCCACCCATGTGCAGGTAGCGCGCCGCGTAGATCACCGGCGAGCCGACGTCCGGCACGAAGACCGCGTCCGAGTCGGCGAGCTCGTCGACGAGCCGAGCGACATACTGCGGGTGGATCGGTCGGCGCCCTCGGGACTCGGTTGCGAGGTCGTCGAGCCGTGACCGGGTCTTCGCGTAGTGGTCGAGCGCGTCCTTCAGGTGGGAGCGCTTCTTCTGCTCGTCGAGGAGCGGCAGCAGCGCCCGGGCGGTCTCGCCGACGTCGCCCACGAGCCCGAGGTCGAGGGGCACGCGCCGGCCGAGCTGGTCACCCCGGATGTCGACCTGTACGACCTTGGCCCGGCGGGGATAGAACTGCTGGTAGGGGAAGTCCGTGCCGAGCATGAGCAGGGTGTCCGCCGCCTCCATCGCCCGATACCCCGACGCGAAGCCGAGCAGCCCCGTCATCCCGACGTCGAACGGGTTGTCGAACGCGATCCGGTCCTTGCCGCGCAGGGTGTGCACGATGGGGGCGCCCAGCCGGTCGGCGAGGGCGATGACGTCGTCGTGCGCCGCCCCGACACCCACTCCGGCGAGGATCGTCGTGCGCGACCCTGCGTTGAGCAGCGTGGCCGCGCGCCGCAGCTCCTCCTCGGCCGGCACCACGCGTGGGCTCGTCGCCTCGACCTTGACCACCCGGTCGTCGACCGCGTCCTCGAGCGCGATGTCGCCGGGAATGACGATGACCGCCACGCCCCGCCGCTCGAGGGCCACCCGCATGGCGATCTCGAGGACCCGCGGCATCTGGCTCGGGTGGGCGACGAGCTCGCAGTAGACGCTGCACTCCCGGAACAGCTCCTGCGGGTGCGTCTCCTGGAAGTAGCCGCTGCCGATCTCGCCGCTCGGGATCTGCGCCGCGATCGCGAGCACGGGCACCCGGCTGCGGTTCGCGTCGAAGAGCCCGTTGATGAGGTGCAGGTTCCCCGGGCCGCAGCTGCCCACGCAGACGGCGAGCTCACCGGTGAGGTCGGCCTCGGCGGAGGTGGCGAACGCCGCGCCCTCCTCGTGCCGCACCTGGACCCACTCGATCATCCCGTCGCGCCGGAGCGCGTCGGTGAAGCCGTTGAGCGAGTCGCCCGGGACGCCATACACACGCTTTACGCCGTTCGCGCGCAGTCCCGCGACCATGTTCTGGGCGATCGTTCGTGCCACTGGTCCTCCTCGAGTGCGTTGCTGTCCTCGCCAGCACGTACCCACCGAGGAGGTATGCCGCTGAGCCGGTCGAGACGGGCTAGCCGACCCGACCCGACCGGGACGCGACCGCCTCCGGAGCCACCGGCCACGGCTCCATGAGCCGAGCTGGCCAATAAAGGCCAGCCGGGATGTATCACCGGCCCTCGCCGTCGCTCTTTCACGTGCGCGAGCAGGTCGCTCGCCAGTCGAGAAAGGTCACCGGAATGAGAGTGACGTACCGCGTCCTTGCCTACGCCGTCGCCGTCCTGGTCATGGTGCAGGCCGCCGCCATCGCGTGGGCGGTCGCTGGCTTCACGCACTGGATCGCCGACGGCGGGGTCGCCGACAAGGGCCTGATGGAGTCCGAGGAGTCGCCCTTCAGCGAAGCACTCGGCTTCATGGTGCACGGCATGAACGGGATGATGGTCATCCCGGTCGTAGGGCTCCTGCTCCTCATCGTGTCGTTCCTGGCCAAGGTCCCGGGCGGCATCAAGTGGGCCGGCATCACCTTCGGTCTCATCGTGGTGCAGGTGCTGCTCGGCATGTTCCTGCACGACACCCCGTCGCTGGGCTTCCTCCACGGCCTCAACGCGCTTCTTCTCTTCGGCGCCGCCGTCGTGACGGGACGTCGAGCGGGGGCCGGACGGGCTGTCCTGCCGCGCGACCAGGCCCCGGAGCATGCGGCAGCATGACGGGCTGACCGTCACGCCGCAGGCCGAGACGACGGTAGCGACGGGCGGGGCGCCGTCGCCAGCGCGCCGGTGGCGACGGTTCGTCGCCATCGGCGTCGTCCTCGCCGTGGTCGGGACGCTCGGATGGCTCTGGCAGTCGAGCCGGCTTGCCGCTGCCTACTCGATCAGCTCGATGGGGATCGCCGACTACGGCGGCGGCCCTGCTGCCGTCACCGCCCACGATCACGCGCTTGGCCAGAGCATCACCACGTTCACCGCGGACCGGAGCCGGCCGGCAGATGTCGCGGTGACACTTGTCGCCAGGCAGGGCAGCGTGCCACTGGCCGACGGACGCCGGATCACCGGCTATACCCTCAACGGATCGACCCCCGGCCCGACGATCCGGGCGCGCCAGGGCCAGCTCGTCGAGGTTCACCTCGTGAACGAGTCGGTTTCTGCTGGGGTCACCCTGCACTGGCACGGTGTCGACGTGCCCAACTCCGTCGACGGCGTTGCCGGCGTGACGCAGGACGCCGTCATGCCGGGCCACGACTTCACCTACCGGTTCGTCGCGCGCGACGCCGGCACCTACTGGTACCACTCGCACCAGGTGTCCCATGAGCAGGTCCAGCAGGGCCTCCTCGGCGCGCTCGTCATCAGCCCCGCCGCGCCCGTACCAAGCGTGGCGCACGACGAGGTCGTCCTCGTCCACACGTATGCCGGGGCCCGCACGGTGGGCGGTCGAGCCGGTGACGTCCGCATCCCCGCGGTTCCCGGTGACCGAGTGCGGCTCCGGGTCATCAACACGGACAACGGACCGATGCCGGTCTGGGTCGGGGGCAGCGGCTACCGGGTCCTCGCGGTCGACGGCACGGACGTCCACGGACCGACGGTGGTGCGGGACGAGTCGCTCACGATCACCGCGGGCGGTCGAGCGGACGTCGAGGTCACCGTGCCTGCCGCCGGCGCTGCCCGGCTGCAGCTGGCGGGTGCCGCCGTCGTGGTCGGTCCGGACCAGGCAGCCTCGGCGCCGCTGCCGAGGCCGTCCCGAGAGCTCGACCTGCTCGCCTACGGCACGCCGGCGCCGCTCGGCTTCGACCCCGGGCAGGCGACGCGCCGGTTCACCTACGCGATCGGACGCCGGCCCGGCCTCGTCGACGGCAAACCCGGTCTCTGGTGGACCATCAATGGGCGGCTCTACCCCGACGTCCCGATGTTCGTCGTCCGCCAGGGCGACGTGGTGCGGATGACGCTGTCGAACACGAGCGGCGAACCGCACCCGATGCACCTGCACGGGCACCACGTCGTCGTCCTCTCACGCAACGGGGTCGCCGCTACCGGCAGCCCGTGGGTCGTCGACTCGCTGAACCTCGGCAACGGTGACACCTTCGAGGTGGCGTTCGTCGCCGACAACCCGGGCATCTGGATGGACCACTGCCACAACCTCCCGCACGCGACCGAGGGCCTCGTCGCGCACCTCATGTACGAAGGGGTCCGTACGCCGTTCCTCATCCGGGGCCCCTCCCACAACCAGCCCGAGTGAACCCTGGCCAGTGGCGTGCGAGGATCGGGCCATGTCCGGCGAGCGCGCGGAGGGACTGGGCACCGACGAGTTCGGTGCCTTCATCGACGGTCTCGACTACCCGATGTATGTCGTGACGGTCGAGTCCGGGGGTGAGCGCAGCGGGTGCCTGGTGGGCTTCACCAGCCAGGTCAGCATCGACCCGCCGCGGTTCCTCGTGTGCGTGTCGGAGCGGAACCACACGTACTCCCTCGCCAAGGGTGCCCGGTTCCTCGGGGTCCATCTGCTTCACCCCGAGCAGTTCGAGCTGGCAAGGCTCTTCGGCGAGGAGACGGGTGACGATGTCGACAAGCTGGCCCAGTGCCGGTGGCACCCGGGGCCAGGAGAGGTGCCGATCCTCGAGGACTGCGCGCGCCACTTCGTCGGCCGTGTCCTGAGCCAGACGTCCTTCGGCGACCACGTCGGCTTCCTCCTCGAGCCGACGGAGCTCGGTGCGAGGGACGACGGCCGGGTCCTCACGTTCAGCGACGTCAAGGGCCTGACGCCCGGTCACGGAGCGTGACGGGTGCTGACCCTCAGGCAGATCCACCCGGCACCCGGGGCTGACGTGCCGGCCGTCGATGCGTACGCCCGCCCTGACGGCAGGGCCCGGCACGTGAGCGTCAACATGGTCTCGTCGATCGACGGCGCCGCGACCCTCGAGGGCCGGGTCGGCACCCTGACCGGCCCGGCGGACCAGGAGCTGCTCCACCTGCTCCGGTCCCTGTGCGACGTCCTCCTCGTCGGGGCGGCGACCATCCGGGCTGAGGGCTACGGCCCCATCCGGACGGTCCGGGAGCTCGAGGACCGCCGGCGTGAGCTGGGTCAGGCGCCCTCGCCGCGGCTCGCCGTCGTGACCCGGACGCTCGACCTCGACCTCGGGTCCGCCGCCTTCACGGCCGCCATCGAGCGGCCCATCCTGCTCACCACCGAGCTGGCCGGCCCCGACCGGGTGGCGGCCGCACGGGCTGTCGCCGACGTCCTCGTCGTCGGCGAACGGAGCGTCGACCTCGGCGCCGCGCTCGACCTGCTCACATCGCAGGGGTTGCCCCGGATCCTCTCCGAGGGCGGTCCCCGGGTCCTGTCCGAGCTGTTCCGCACCGAGCTCGTCGACGAGCTGTGCCTCGCGATCTCCCCGGTCGTCGTCGCGGGCGCCGAACCGCGGATCACGAGCGGACCCTCCCTCCCTGCGCCTCGCCCGATGGAGCTGGGCGCCGTCTATGAGCGGGACGGGTTCCTCTTCACCCGTTGGCTCAGAAGTCCTCGAGAGTGACCGGCCGCATGAACTCGCCGACGAGCTGACGGTCCCAGCAGCCCTTGCCCGCCCGCAGCTCGTTCCAGCTCGTGTACTTGTACCGGTAGAGCCGTGCTCGCACGACGGCGGGTGAACGGTCGCCGAAGGGGCATCGGTGCAGGAGCTTCAGCGTCGCCGGGTCACCCCTGAGCAACCGTTCGACGAACCTCGGGAACCACGGCATCGCATAGGACGGCGACATCGCGGCGAACCACATGAGCCAGTCGAGCCGGAGGTGGTAGGGCGCGAACTGTCTCGGCCAGCGATGTGGGCCGGTGGGCTTGCCCTTGAACTCGTACTCGCGCCACTCGGGCTCTTCGCCCGGCTCCGGCTCGGCCATGCCCTCGACGGCGATCTCGTAGCGCACCCGGCTGATGCTGCCGAACGCGCCATACGTGTTGACGAGGTGGAGGGTGTCGAAGGATGCGTTCATCGCCTGGTGGCGGGAGAGCAGGTTGCGGGCCGGGCGGTAGCTGAGGATGACCACGGCCAGGGAGATGGCACAGACGACGCCGACCCACCAGAGCGGCGTGGCCCCTGCGGCGTGACTGGTGCTGAGCGGCAGCAACCAGCCCCAGAACCCGTCGGGCAGCACGGAGAGGCCGAGCACGATGGCCATCCAGTTGAGCCAGGCGAAGTTGCCGCTCATGACGAGCCACAGCTGGGTGACGACCATGATGCCCGCGCAGATGCCCGACACCGGTTGCGGGAAGAACAGCCCGAAGGCCACGACGAGCTGCGTGCCGTGGTTGGCGAGGACCTCGACCTTGTGCAGCGGCCCCGGCAGGTGGTGGAAGAACCAGCTGAGCGGTCCCGGCATCGGCTGGGTCTCGTGGTGGTAGTAGAGGCAGGTCAGGTCGCGCCAGCACGGGTCCCCGCGCATCTTGATCAGGCCTGCGCCGAACTCGAGCCGGAAGAGGACCCAGCGCAGGCCGATGAGCAGCAGCAGCGGTGGGGCGGTGGCCGCGTTGCCGAGGAAGATCGCGAGGAAGCCGGTCTCGAGCAGCAGGCTCTCCCAGCCGAAGCCGTACCAGCGCTGCCCGACGTTGACGATCGACAGGTAGAGCGCCCACAGGACGAACCAGACGAGCATCGTAACCGGCAGCGGCAGCCGCTCGGTGACGCCCGCGATCGTGATGACAGACAGGACGACCCCCGTCCAGGCGATGCCGGCGAAGAGCGCATCCGAGTAGCGCCAGTGGAACAGGCTCGGCGCCTGCCGGAACGAGACGCGGCGCAGGTAGTCGGGGATCGGCAGCATGCCGTCGCTGCCGAGCAGGGCCCGGAACTGGTTGACGGCGACGAGGAAGGCAACGAGGTAGATGGCCGCCAGGGCCCGCTGGAACACGAGGCGGCCGATCCAGTAGCCGTCCGCGGTGAACCAGCCCACCGCTCACCCCTACCCCTCCACCGCGCCCGGACACCTCCGCCGGTGACCGGCGCCGGAGGGAGTGCCCCGAGGGAGGGCCGGGGTCGAGCGGCCCCGGCGTAGATTGGCAGCGCCGGCGAGCATGGAGGAGATCACCGATGGAGACCGGGAGTGCGGCACTGCGGCGAATCGCACCGGCGCTCCTGGTCGCCTTGCTGTCTACGGTCGCGGGCGGTCTGGTCGCAGCAGTCACCGCCCATGCGCCGACGGAGCACGCGAGCTGGGCGTCGGCCTACCTCGTCCTCGTCGGAGGGGTGGCGACGCTCGGGCTCGCCCTCGGCCGCGGATACCTCTCACCGGAGCGGGTCTCCGCACGCCGTCTCGGTGGGGAGCTTGCGCTCTGGCTCGTCGGGAATGCCCTTGTCGTAATCGGCACCGTCGGCGAGGTTATGTGTCTCGTCGACCTCGGTGGGGCGCTGCTCGTCGTCGCCCTGGCGCTCGTCGCCCTCGGGGTCCGCGTCGGGCGTGGTCCGCGCTCGTTGCGTGCCGGCTTCTCCGCCCTCGTCGTCCTCCTGCTCGTCAGCATCCCAGTGGGCCTGGTGCTTGCCCGGCTCCGCGGCTGACGCCGGTCCTTACCTTCTTGGTTGAGGTATTCCGGTCGTCGGCGCGACGACCGGAATACCTCAAACGCGAGATGGTGGCGGAGGGCGCGCGCTCAGGTCGTCGAGAGGCCCGCCTCGAGCGCGTCGACGATCTTCGGGCGCAGCTGGCTGGCCTCGATGACCTCGTCGACCGAGCCCACGTCGACCGCACGGTGGATGCTGTGCACGGCGTCGAACTCCGCGGCAACCTCGCCGAGCTTCTCCGCGCGGACGGTGGCACGGATGTCCGCGAGCTCGGTGGCGAGTCCGGCGCGCTCGCCGTCGGACGCTGCGGCGAGCCGCTCCGCCAGCTCGACGACGCGAGGGTCCGCCGCCGTCCGGGCGTCCACGTCCCGGGCGAAGACGACCGCCGCAGCCGGGGCGCCACCGAGCACCGATGCGAACGAGCCCTTGATCGCGAGCACCGTCATGCCGGGGTTGAGCGTCTTGGAGAAGACGACGAACGCCCCGCCGTGGTACCGCGAGATGACCGTGAAGACGATCGGGCCCTCGAAGTTGACGATGGCGCGGCCGATCTCGGCGCCGTACTCGAGCTGGAGGCTGCGCATCGACTCGGGCGAGCCGTCGAAGCCGGACAGGTTCGCCAGGACGACGACGGGACGGTTGCCGCTCGCCGCGTTGATCGCCCGGGCGACCTTCTTCGACGACCGGGGGAACAGCGTGCCCGCTGTGTAGCTGTCGGGCCCGTCGGTGGGCGGGAACCCGCGCCGCGGCACCGGCTTCGACTCGATCCCGATGAGGCACACGGGGATGCCGCCGATGTGCGCGTCCTGGACCACCGCAGTCTCGGCGTCCGCCATGCCGGCCCAGCGTTCGAGCGTGACGTGGTCCTGGTCGCTGAGTGCGCGCATCACCGTACGGATGTCGAACGGCTTCTTGCGGTCGGGGTTCGTCTCCGCGGAGAAGATGTCGCCCACCGTCGAGAAGCCCGCGTCACCGGCCGGGTGCGTGTAGGTCGTCACGTCCCGGTCACGCGGGTCGCCCGTCTCCGCCCGCCGGGGTGCCTTCTCGCCGGGCGCGATGTAGGCGTGGTCGTAGTGGGTCATGAGGATCTGGCGGGCCTGGCCGAGGTCCTTCGCCCAGTACTGCGCCTGACCGTTCGGTCCCATGACCCGGTCATAGCCGCCGATGCCGAAGTTGTCCTCGGCCGAGACGCCGCCGGAGAAGTCGAGGGACTGCTTGCCGGTCAGCACCATGGCGCTGTCCGGGGTCATGACGAGGATGCCCTTGGTGTGCATGAGCATCGTCGCCTCGGCGTTCCAGTAGGGCTGGGCGCCCACGTTGATCCCCGCGACGACGATGTTGATCTCGTGCCCGGCCTGGGTGAACTCGACGATCCGCTTCAGCGCGCGGGCGACCCAGTCCATGTTCTCGGTGCCGGACTGCATGGAGATCCGTGCTCCGGAGGAGAGCGAGTACCACTCGACGGGCACCTGCATCCGCTCGGCGAGATCGAGCGCCGCGATGATCCGGGCGCATTCGGGCTCGGCGACGGAGCCGAGCGCGCGGAGCGGGTCACCGGAGAGGACCACCCGGGTGATGCCCTCCGGATGACGCTCCGTCGGGGTCGAGACGACACCGACGATGATGCCGGCCTTGTTGAGGCCGTAGGGCCGGTCGGCGGGGACGAGCGCTCCGGTGTCGTCGAGGTCGTACTCCTCGCTCGTGCCGCCCTCTCCAGCGATCATCGACTGGAGCTCGTAGGGGTAGACCAGGCCGCGGCGTCGCGCCCGGACGACCTTGGAGGCGTAGTCGTCGAGAGGCCTCAGCGGCTCGGTCGGCGGCTCTTCCACGGACGAGACGACGCCGGACCCCGGCTGGTAGTAGAACCGCCCGGCGACGGGGATCGGGGTGACGCCCTCCTCAGGGGCGACGTCGGCCCGGACGAGGACCTCCTCGATGCCGGCTCCGGCGGTCAGCGGGGCGATCTTGCTCTGCAGCGACGTCAGCTGCTGAAGGTCGGCCTCGATGGTCGGCCAGATCGACACCCAGACGTAGTTCATGTCGAGGCGGGCGCTCGCGCCGCGAGCGGCCCGGGTCCGACGGATCGCCTCCAGGCAGTTGGCGATGGCGCGCTCGACGTGCGGCAGGCCGGTCACCGCGCCGTTCTCGTCCCTCACGACCACGAGCTGGCGGACCTGGGCGAGCGCGACGAGGCGCCGGTCGTCGGGGTTGTCCTTGGCAACGCACTCGTAGAGCAGGACGTCCTCCGGCGCCTCGAGGCGTGTCACGTCGAAGGCGCGCAGCCGCCAGAGGCTGAGGCGCCGACCGACCATGGGATGCACCCCCCGCACCAGCCGGTCCTCGGCGAGCCCGTCGGCGGTCGGCCGGAACGTGAAGTAGTCCACCGGGCGTCCGTCACCGGCGCTCACGGCGACCGCGACGCGCCGCACCTGCTCGGTGAACGGCATACGGCCGAGCTTCTCGGCGAGCTGGGCGCTGGCTTCCTCGGGCGACTGGGGCTCCTCGGGCCAGCTGAGGTAGAGGTCGACGACCGCTTCGTGGCTGGGCAGGCGGCCCGCGACGTCGGCCCGGACGAGGACCTCCTCGATGCCGGCTCCGGCGGTCAGCGGGGCGATCTTGCTCTGCAGCGACGTCAGCTGCTGAAGGTCGGCCTCGATGGTCGGCC
>NZ_JBQCCV010000257.1:0-22538 GCF_051961875.1 Intrasporangium sp.
GGCGCGAGAGGCGCGCGTAAGCATCAGAGGAGTTGGAATGGCGGAGAAGCGGCGGGCGCTCGGACGAGGACTCGGAGCCCTGATCCCGAGCGGGCCTTCCACGGGGGCAGGCCGTCCCATCGACGTCTTCTTCCCGGACCAGCGTGGCACCGGCGCGGTCCCGGCCACGAGTGGCGAGGCGACTGCGACCGCTGTCCCCGACGGAGATGTGACACGGGAAGCAGCGCTCGATGCCACCGCCGCCGTGATCGAGCAGGCCGAGTCCTCCGTGCAGCCTGACGGCGCGGCTCCTGGAACCGACCTCGCTCCGGTGCCCGGTGCCGAGTTCGCCGAGATCCCGGTCACCGCGATCCGCCCCAACCCGAAGCAGCCGCGCACCGTGTTCGACGAGGACCAGCTCGCCGAGCTGGTCCACTCCATCAAGGAGATCGGCATCCTGCAGCCGATCGTCGTCCGTCGCGTGACCGCGGCCGCCGACGGTGCCGAGGAGGGCATCGAGTTCGAGCTCAACATGGGTGAGCGCCGCTGGCGGGCCTCGAAGGAGGCCGGGTTCGAGCTGATCCCGGCCATCATCAAGGACACGAAGGACGACGACCTGCTGCGCGATGCGCTGCTGGAGAACCTTCACCGCAGCCAGCTCAACGCCCTCGAGGAAGCGGCGGCCTACCAGCAGCTCCTGGACGACTTCGGCTGCACGCAGGAGGAGCTCGCAACGCGAATCGGCCGCTCGCGTCCGCAGATCTCGAACACCCTTCGCCTGCTCAAGCTGCCGCCGCTCGTGCAGCGGCGTGTCGCCGCCGGCGTCCTCTCGGCAGGCCACGCGCGTGCCCGGCTCGGGATGACCGATGGGGGAGCGATGGAGCGCATGGCGCAGCGGATCGTCGCCGAGGGCCTGTCAGTTCGCACCGTCGAGGAGATCGTTGCGCTCGGTGACGCCGATACGCCGGCGAAGCCGCGTCGTCCCCGTGCGGGCAACCGCCACCCGCAGCTCGAGGACTTCTCCGCCGCGCTGGCGGACCGGCTCGACACCCGGGTGGGCATCAGCCTCGGGCAGCGCAAGGGGAAGGTCACCGTCGAGTTCGCATCGGTGGAGGACCTCCGCCGGATCCTCGCGCTCATGGGGATCGAGGAAGTGGCCTGACGGATGCCGGAGGGTCACACGATCCACGGGCTCGCAGATCGTCTCGCCCGCGCCTTCGGTGACCGACCGGTCGGTGTGACCAGCCCGCAGGGCCGGTTCGCGGCCGATGCCGCGCTCCTGGACGGGCGCGTCCTCGAGGCAGCCACAGCCGACGGCAAGCACCTCTTCGTCGACATCGACGACCGTATCCTGCATGTCCACCTGGGCCTGATCGGCACGTTCCCCGTGATGCCGTTCGAGGGGGACGCGCCACCGGAGCCGGTGGGCGCCGTGCGTCTGCGGCTTGTCGGTGAACAGCACTTCGCCGACCTGCGCGGGCCCATGGTGTGCGCGCTCATCGACGAAGAAGCGCGGGACTCGATCCGGTTGGCGCTCGGCCCGGACCCGCTCGATCCCAAGGTGGACCCCGAGCTCGCGCTGCGGAGGCTGCGTCGCACGCGGCGCGGCATCGGCGCCCTCCTCATGGATCAGGCTGTGGTGGCCGGCATCGGGAACGTCTACCGCTGCGAGGTGTTGCATCGGCACCGGATCGACCCGTTCACGCCGGGTTCGACGATCACCGAGAACCTCTGGTGGGAGATCTGGGACGACCTGGTTCGGCTGCTTCACGTGGGCGTCGTCTTCGGGCAGATCCTCACTATGGAGGACCAGATCATCGAGGCGGAGCGGATGATCGCTGACGGCACCGCCGAGCCGATCACGGCCTCACTGACCGGGGAGCGGCTCGGCGACTTCTTCGAGCGGCGCTTCTCCACGTACAAGCGCGCCGGGGAGCCGTGCGATCGGTGCGGCACGACGCTGCGCAGCGAGCAGGTGGCGGGTCGAACCCTCTACTGGTGCCCGGGCTGTCAGACCCGGGGCTGAGGCCAGCCGCGGAACGGCTCGTCCGCACGTACGGGCAGCTCGACGAAGTCACGAACGCCCAGGACCGGCAACAGCTCGCGTGGCCCGTGCGGCATCCGGGCCAGGCCCTCCTCAGGACGAAGTGGCTTGGGAGGCCCGAGGGTGAGCAACCGGCTACCCAGGTGCATCCGGCAGCGGCCCGCGGCCCGCACGTTCTTGAGCCAGTCCACGTCGGGCCCGTAGGTCAGCGCGATGGTGACGTGGTCCGCCCGACGGAAGGCGAAGATCACGGTGCGGAACACTCGGCCGGTGCGGCGCCCCACGTGCTCGATCTCGACGAACGGCCCCAGCCCCGCGAGACGACGGGTGCCCCGGTTGAGGACAAGCTTGTTGAAGCGGGTGACGATGGTTGGGATCGGCATGCTCGGGCCTCCTCTCGCCGACGACGCTACCCTCGTCGAATGGTCCTCGAGGAGTCGAGCCGCACGCCGACGCATGTGATCGCCCACCTCTCCGACATGCACCTGCTCGCCGACGGCTCCCGCCTGCACGGCAGGATCGACACCGAGGCCCAGTTGCGAGCCGCGCTGCGACGGGTCGAGTCCACTGGTGAGCCGGTCGACGCGCTCGTCCTCTCGGGAGACCTGACCGACATCGCCGACCCAGCGGCATACCGGCTGCTCCGCGAGATCGTCGAGCCGGTCGCCGAGCGTCTCGGCGCGGCGATCGTCTGGTCGGGCGGCAACCACGACGAACGCCGCCCCCTCGCGCGAGAGCTGTTCGGCAGGGACACCGACGAACCGCAGGACCGGGTGACGACCGTCCGGGGCCTACGGATCATCACGCTCGACACGGCGATCCCGGGCCACCACGACGGGGGACTGTCGCAGGACCAGTTCGACTGGCTGGCAAGGGAACTCGCCGAGTCAGCGCCCCACGGCACCATCCTCGTCATGCACCACCCGCCGATCGTCTACCGGTCGCCATGGATGCAGCTGCTCGACTTCCGCGAGCCCGAGCGGCTGCGCGATGTCATCTCGCAGTCGGACGTCCGTGCCATCCTCAGCGGACACCTCCATGTGACGAGCTTCGGCACCCTCGGCACCACACCGGTCTTCGTCGCGGGAGGGGTCAGCTACGTCGACGACATCGGCGTGCCCCGCGCACGGCTCATGGCCATCGACGGGCCCCAGTCCTGGAACCTCATCGAGGTCCACGAGGGCCAGGTCGTCGGCACCGTGGTTCCCGTCGCGGAGCACGAGACCTGGCCGGCCCTGAGCGACCGCGTGGCGGCCTACATGGAAATGGTGCCCCCCGTCGAACAGCGAGCGGCCTTCTCACGAAAGCATTCCCAAACCGCTGTCGAAAACGACCCAGCCCGATCGACGTGAGAGCGAACCCCCCACGAGCCACCATGAAGGAGCATCGATGAGCACAGACACCACGAGCGCACCGGTCGAGACCGCGACCTCGGCGGACGGCACGACGATCGCCTACGAGGCGTACGGCACTGGTCCGGCCGTCGTCATCGTCGGCGGAGCCTTCTGCGACCGCGGCTCCTTCCGCGAGCTCGCCCAGGCCCTCGCTGAGCGGTCCTTCACGGGAGTGACCTACGACCGGAGGGGTCGAGGCGACAGCACCGACACGAAGCCGTATGCCGTGCAGCGCGAGATCGAGGACCTGCGAGCCGTCCTCGACGCCGTCGCGGGCGCACCCGACTCCGGACCCGCGTCGCAGGCCTACCTCCACGGGATCTCCTCCGGCGGCGCCCTCGTCCTCGAGGCCATCGGCGCCGGCCTGCCGATCGCCCGGGCTTCGGCCCTCGAGGTGCCCTACCACACGGAGAGCTCCCCGCCGGCCCCGCCGGAGTACATCGAGACCCTCGAGCGTTTCGAGGATGCCGGCGACCTCGAGGGCATCGTTCGCTACTTCAACACGCAGGTCGTGGGCATGCCGGAGGAAGCCCTGGCACCGATGATCGGCACCCCGATGTGGGACGCCCTGCTGGCCCTCGCCCCCACCGTCCGCTACGACGGGTTCTGCCTGGGTGGAGACGACCAGTCACTGCCCGTCGACCGGCTCGCGGCCGTCACCACGCCATTCCTCGCCGTCGCGAGCAGCGGCACCCAGGCGCCGTGGCTGCACGATGCACCGGCAGCGCTCGCCCACGCCCTGCCGAACGGCGAGCATGTCGAGCTCGAGGGCGGGTTCCACGAGGTTCCCGCCCAGACTCTCGCCACCGTCCTCGCCGACTTCTACCGAGGCTGACGGCGCCGACTGGAGAGCCACCCGACCCTCGCGCAGATCGGGGCCCGCCGCTGAGTTTCCTTGGACCGCAAGCAAACTCAGCGGCATACGGCCTCATCGGACAGCGGAGAGCACCGGGTTGTGCTCGGGGTCCACGGGTTCACGGACGGGCCCCGGCGGCGTGCCGTCGCCGAACGGCGACCCTCCGAGCACCTCACGGCCGTGCGGCTCCGCCCAGTTCGACAGGCCGGGACCGAGCGGGACGATCCCCGTCGGGTTCACGTCCCGGTGGACGCAGTAGTAGTGCCGCTTGATGTGGGTGAAGTCGATCGTGTCGCCGAAGCCCGGCGTCTGGAAGAGGTCCCGGGCATAGGCCCACAGCACCGGCATCTCGGACAGCTTGCTCCGGTTGCACTTGAAGTGGCCGTGGTAGACCGGGTCGAACCGGACCAGCGTCGTGAAGAGCCGCACGTCCGCCTCGGTGACGTGGTCGCCCACGAGGTAGCGACGGGTCCGCAGCCGGTCCGACACCTCGTCGAGCCGCTCGAACAGGCGCCGGTAGCTTTCGTCGTAGGACTCCTGTGACCCGGCGAACCCGCACTTGTAGACGCCGTTGTTGATGTCCCGGTAGATCGGCTCGGCGACCGCCTCGATCTCGTCGCGGAGCGCCTCCGGGTAGAGGTCCGGCGCACCGTCCCGGTGGAAGTCGGACCACTCCGTCTCGAGATCCACGGTGATCTGCTTGAAGTCGTTCGTCACGACGGCGCCGGTGGGAATGTCGACGATGGCCGGCACCGTGATGCCCCGGGGGTACTCCGGGTCACGCTTGAAGTAGGCGTCCTGCAGGCGCGGGATCCCGAGGACCGGGT
Source organism: Intrasporangium sp. (assembly GCF_051961875.1). Lineage (GTDB taxonomy): Bacteria > Actinomycetota > Actinomycetes > Actinomycetales > Dermatophilaceae > Intrasporangium_A. The sequence goes on from NZ_JBQCCV010000257.1 coordinate 5,101, forward strand.
CGACGCCGCCCGGGTCCAGGTCGAAGGTCCAGCTGCGCTTGTCGTGCGTCGGCCCGCAGATGCCCATGGATAGCGCATCCTCGAGCCCCAGCAGCCGCCGCACGATGATCGCGCGGTTCGCCCACGGACAGGCGCGGGAGACCACGAGCCGGTAGCGCTCGGCCTCGACCGGCCATCCGTCACGACCGTCGCGCGTGATGCGGTCGGTGAGGTAGCGGGTGTCGCGGTTGTAGGACTTCTCGACGTAGGTGCCCTGCTCGCTCATTCCCCCACCATAGGCACGGTATGCCGCTCAGCCCCTCCCGGGGGCGCGCCCTTGCGCACGTGGGCACAATAGGGACATGGACGGGCCGGTCGCACGGGTGACGAAGCGCGAGGTCCGCGTCCTCACCCCCGACCGCGTCAAGGACCTGCTCGGCACGTGCGCGCCGTGCACCTACTGGCAGACCGTGCCGCACAACGGTCACCGGCCCGACCCCGACCCGTTGACGTTGCTCGCCGACTGGGTCCGTGACGTGACCGACGACTGGGGACCACCCGGCCGGATCGTCTACGTCGAGGGGGCACCTGTCGGGCACGTCATCATCGCTCCGGCGAGGCACGTGCCCCGGCTGGCGGCCTTCGCGGCGGGACCGTCCGACCCGTCGACCCTCATGCTCGTCACGGCCGCGGCCACGAGCGCGTCCCGTGGTCGGGGGCTGCCGAAGGCCCTCCTCCAGGCGGCCGCGAAGGACGCGCTGCGGCACAAGTCCCGTTCCCTCGATGCGATCGGTGCGCGCCCCCTGGCGCTCGGACACCACCCCTGCATTCCCGAGGCGGCCGCGCTCGAGGGGGCCGGCTTCCGGATCGAGCGGGAGCACCCGACCTACCCGCGCCTCCGGCTCGACCTGCGCAACGCCCTCACGCTGCGGGACGAGGCTGCGGAGATGCTCTCGAGGGCGCTCGCCCGGGTGCCCAAGGTGCATCCGGTGCCGGAGACGCCGCACCCGGACGGGGCAACTCGCGCGCGGGTCCGCGACGGCCGCTGATCAGCCTTCGGCGGCGGATGGGCCGGAGGTGTCGGAGGCCTTCTCGGCCCGCATCGCCTCGAGATGGCGCCGCAGGTCGGTGAGCCGGAGCACGCCGGTGTGACCGGTGTCCGCGTCACCGAGGTACATCCGCTGCAGCGCCACGACGATCCCCTCGGCGATCCGGTCGAGGGTGGCCGGCTGCGCCAGCAGCGCCGCGTCGTCCGGATGGGACAGGTAGCCGAAGTCGAGCCGCACGGCCGGCATCCGGGTCCGCCGCAGCAGCGGCCACGTCCGGGCGTGAGACCGGCAGTCGGTGAGGCCCGTACGCGCGACCACCTCGCGCAGCACGAGGTCCGCGAAGCGCTCGCCGATGGTCGACCAGCCGCCCTCGTCGGAGTGGCCGTAGAAGAAGGTCGCGGCCCCGTGCCCGGCCATCCCGGTCGAGTGGTCGCTGTGGAGAGACAGGACGAGGTCGGCACCGCATGAGTTTGCGAAGGAGGCCCGCTCCTCCTCGGTCCCGGCATCCGTCCGTCCCGTGTGGGTGAACACGGCGTTGGCCCCGTGCGCCGACAGGCGGCCCTCGATCCGGGTGGCGATGGCGAGGGCGATCCCGGCCTCGGTCAGCCCATCCTCCGCGACCACCCCACAGTCGGCGCCGCCGTGGCCCGGGTCGATCAGGATGGTCCGGCCGGCGAGGTTCGGCCCGCCCTGGCGCAGCTCCTCACGTTCGCGCAGCGCGGTCGCCGACCCGCCCCGGATGCTGCGTCGGAGCCCCTCGAAGGCCCGCATCGTCTCCGGGCCCACGGTCCCGTCGGCCGTGAGACCGACGCCGGTCTGGAAGGCCCGCACCGCGGCATCTGTCTCGGCCCCGTGGATCCCGTCGATCTTGCCCACCGTGAAGCCGAGGCTGAGCAACCGCTTCTGCAGCTGCCCCACGTCGTCGCCCTCCAGGGGCCGGTCCGGCACATAGCGCAGCACCCGGTCACCGAGCTGCCAGCGGGCACCGTCGAGCACGGCGAAGGTCGAGGGCCCGATGACCCCGTCGACGATGAGCCCGCGGCGCTGCTGGAAGGCCCGCACGGCCTGTTCGACGACCTTGTCGTAGACGACGGTCTCTCGGTCGTCGAGGTCGAAGGAGGGGGGCAGGTCCCCGCTCTGCAGCAGTCGGTCGCACACGTCGGCGACTGCGGGCCCGCGGTCCCCTGGTCGGAGCACGTCCACGGGTTGCGACGTCATCCGGACTCCTTCCGCCGCGCCTCGCACGAGGCCGCGCCCCGGCGGCGGGTTGGTCCGGTAGGGCGCGCTGTGCAGCCTAGTACCCGAAAGGGGCGGGCCCGCGCGCCGCGGTCCCGCCCCTCATCCGTCCTGAAGCTCAGGAGATGTAGTCCTCGAGCTCGCGCAGCAGCTTCGGCTTCGGGTGCGCGCCGACGATCGTCTTGACGACCTGGCCCTTGACGTAGACGTTCATCGTGGGGATCGACACGACGCCGTACTGCGCGGTCGTGGCCGGGTTCGCGTCGGTGTCGAGCTTGATGACGTCGATCTTGTCGCCGTGCTGGGCCGCGATCTCCTCGAGGATCGGGGCGACCTTGCGGCACGGGCCGCACCACGTCGCCCAGAAGTCCACCAGGACGGGCTTGTCGTTCATGAGCACGTCGTCGGCGAAGGCCGCGTCGTTCGTCTCCTTGAGGGCCATCTCATTCCTTTCGTATGCCGCTCGCCGCGGCGGGGTGCCCGGGTGCGGTCGGCAGCGGGCAGGGTCGTGGGTCAGAGGCTGGGGGTGGCGGAGGTCGCCTCGGTGGGCTCGTCGAGCTCTGCGGCGAGCTCGGCGTCGACCTCGGTGGCGATGACGGCCGCCGCGCGGGGCTCGCCGTGGGACGCGTCGTCACCGAGCGCCTGCAGGTAGTGCTCTGCGTCGAGGGCGGCGGCGCAGCCGGACCCGGCGGCGGTGATGGCCTGCCGGTAGGTGTGGTCGACGAGGTCGCCGCAGGCGAAGACGCCGGGCAGGTTGGTACGGGTGGTCCGGCCGTCGACGAGGACGTAGCCGGCCTCGTCGAGGTTGACGACGCCCTTGACGAGCTCGTTGCGCGGCTCGTGCCCGATCGCCACGAAGAGGCCGGTGACGGGCAGCTCCCGGGTCTCGCCGGTACGGGTGTCGCGCAGCGTCAGGCCGCTCAGCTTGCCCTCGCCGTGGATCTCCGCGACCTCGCTGTTCCAGGCGAAGTGGATCTTCGGGTTGGTCAGGGCGCGGTCGGCCATGATCTTGCTCGCCCGCAGCTCGTCGCGGCGGTGGACGATCGTGACGGACCGGGCGAACTTGGTCAGGAAGGTCGCCTCCTCGATGGCGGAGTCGCCACCGCCGACGACTGCGATGTCCTGGTCACGGAAGAAGAAGCCGTCACACGTGGCGCACCACGAGACGCCGTGCCCGGACAGCTCCTTCTCGCGGGGCAGCCCGAGCTCGCGGTAGGCCGAGCCCATGGCGAGGATGACGGAGCGAGCGGCATACGTGGTGCCCTCGCCGGTGGTCACCGTCTTGACGTCGTCCTCGAGCGAGACGTCGACGACGTCGTCGGTGATGATCTCGGCGCCGAACCGCTCGGCCTGCGCGCGCATGTTGTCCATGAGGTCCGGGCCCATGATCCCGTCGCGGAAGCCGGGGAAGTTCTCGACTTCCGTGGTGTTCATCAGGGCGCCACCCGCGGTGACCGCTCCCTCGATGAGCACGGGATGCAGGCTGGCGCGCGCGGCGTAGATGGCGGCGGTGTAGCCGGCCGGGCCGGATCCGATGATGATGACGTTGCGGACGTCGGACATGGTGCTCCCAGGTGCGTGACGAGACGAGTCCCTGATGGGGGGCGTACCCACGGGCTCGTACGGCTCAACCGATCCTAGGGGCTCGTTGTTCCCACCCTCCGGATGCCCGCGACGCGGCGTCGGCCGGCTCAGCGGACCCGCGTGGCGTCGCGCAGGATCTGCGCGTGCCCCGGTTGGCAACCGCGCTTGACGGCATACGCCGTCGTGTTCCCCTTCCGGGTCACCGCGACGATCGCGGCGGGGTGACCGTCGTAGGTCGCGAGGTCGGCCAGGACCGTGTAAGGCGGAAACTCCCCGAGAGCCTTGAGACACGACTGCAGTCCCGTCGGGGTGGCGACCGGTCCCAGCGCGGGTGCCTCGGCCTGCAGCTCGTGCAGCGCGCCCTGGGGGTGCGACATCGTGGTGCGCACCTGCGCCGGGAACGTGGTCGCCTCGTAGTCCGTCTCGCTCAGCTGGATGTGCATCGACACAGTGGGGGCGCCGCCGATCGCGGCGGCCGGGTTCGCGTCCTTGTGCAGGTGCAGCGCCGATCCGCCGACCGCGACGACGGCCGCGGCGGCTGCGACCGCGGCGGCTGCGAGCCATGGCCTGGGGCGCTGGCGGGACCGGATGAGGGGTGCGAGGACGTCCGCGTCGGGGTCCTGTCCGGCCAGGGGGCCGCGAGCGACCCGGAGGCGGGCCTCATTGGCCAGCGCGCCGCCGATCCGCGCGGTCACCGCGGCGGGCATCGGCCCCACCTCGCCGAGCCGGGCGAGCCGGGTTCGGACCTCGGCCTCGACGGCGGGGTCGAGTGGGCGGGGCAGGGTGCCGGCAGCGTCCGGATCGGTGGGATCGGGCGGGTTCGCGGACTGGTCCACGGGGGTGCCTTTCGAACGGTGCTGGGCAGGTGGTCGTGGCCCGGACAGGGGTCGACTCGGTCTTGGACGGTTGGTGCCCCGTCCGCGGTTCCTCAATCGAGCCCGAGCAGCTCCGCGAGGGTGGCACGGCCCCGGTGGCAGCGGGACTTAATGGTGCCCTCGGCCACGCCGAGGATCTCTGCGGCCTCGGCGACGGGCATTCCGTGCATGTCGACGAGGACGAGTGCGGCGCGCTGGCCCTCCGGAAGGCGCGCGAGTGCCTCCTCGACGTCGAGACGCACTTCCGTGCTGGAGTGGTCGTCGTGCCGGTCGGCGAGCTCGTACTCGGGCAGCTGGCTGGTCGGGCGCTGCCGGCGGAGCCGGTCGAGGAAGGCGTTGACGATGATGCGGTGCAGCCACGTCGTCACCGCGGAGTCACCACGGAACGACTCCGCCCGGCGGAAGGCCGAGATGAAGCCGTCCTGGACGGCATCGGCGGCGAGGTCGGGGTCGCGGGTCGTGCGCAGGGCGACGGCCCACATCCGGTCCCGGTGCCGCCGGAACAGCTCACCGAAGGCGCGCTCGTCACCGGCGCAGTGCAGGCTCAGCAGTTCTCGGTCGGTCAGTTCGGTGAGTTCGGCAGCGGACGGGGCCGCCACCGTCAACGCACCACGACTTCGGAGACCTGGGCCCGGTAGTGGTTCGGCGCTTCGGCCGGTGCGGCCTTGGTGACCCAGACGATGACGCGGGAGGCCGGCTGCATGCCGTCCGGCGCCTTGAGGGTGATGGTGCCGGACTGGTCCGTGACCTTGCCGATCTCCTGGGCCCCGTCGAGGCTGTCCGTGTCAGCCGCATAGACGGTGACGTCCTCGGCGGCGGGCAGGGTCAGCTCGACCTCCCTGATGACCGCGTTGTCGTTGAGGTCGAGGATGAGGCCCACGCCGCCGCGGGTGCCGTTGTAGTTGTCGCTGCCGAACCAGCGCGACTCCCAGCTGGTGCTCGGGTCGCCGTCGAAGGCGAGCTTGGCCTTGCCGTCGCCCTGGTTCTCGTGGCCCTCCGGGTCGAAGCTCCTGGCATCGGCGATCGAGATCGGCCCGGTCGGCGACTCGCTCGAGGTCGACGGGGTCTGGCTCGGGCTCTCCGAGGACGTCGACGGCGTCGGTGACGGGCTGGTGGGCTTCGCCGCCGGCGTGGTCGCGACTGGAGTCACCCGTGGGCCGTCGTGCTGCCCGATCTTCATGACGTTCTGGATGCCGATGACGAGGGCGACGAGGACGAGCACCCCGACGATGGCGAGGGCGATCCGGGACTGGGTGCGCGACGGCGCCTCGGGGACCGAGTGACCGAGCATCGGGACCGGGGGCTCGAGGCGCTGTTCACCGCCGTCCTCGAGGGCCTCGGTGAGGGCGACGTCCTCGCCGTCGAAGTCCTCGAGGTGCGCCGCGCGGCGCTCGGCGGCCCGGGCAGACGCCTTGTCCGCAGCGGCACGGGCGAACGAGCCGACCTTGTCGCCGAAGACGCTCGCAGCGCCGGCGGCAGCTGCTCCCGCCGTGGCGAGGTGGCTGGCTCCACGGTGCTCCGGCTCGGCGGAGAGGGCGGGGATGACCCGGGTCGGGTCGCTGGTCGCCAGAGCGTTACGGGGCAGCCCGATCGCGGTCGCGCCGTCGCTGACCGGGGCCTCGTGGGGCCACGGTGCGATCTGGTTGGCGAGGTCCCCGGGCGAGAGGGGGCCGGCGTTGTCAGTCAGGGTGAGCCGGCAGATGAGGTCGAGGTCGGCGGGCACGCCGACGGCGATCTCGGAGGGCGCCGCGACGCCACCGACCATCGTCGGCGCCGACTCGAGACCCGGGTAGTGGACCGGCTGGGCGCCCTCGGGGGCCGTCGCCGGCCACCGTGCGGTGAGGCCCGCGTAGGCGAGCCGGACGAGCCCGACCGCGTCGAGGCGCGAGGCTAGCTCGTCCTCGGCGGTGTCGGTGTCGGCGAGCGCGGCGTCGGTGGCCAGGCCGCGGACCTTCACGGCGCCGTCCGGCATCCGCAGGATCGAGTTGGGGCTGAGGGCGAGGTGGTGCAGGCCGCGGTGCCGGGCCTTCTCCAGGGCGGTCGCCGACTCACCGACGAGACGGCGCACCTCCTCGGCGGGCAGCCCGCCGCCGTGGAGCAGGTAGGACATCGCCGCGGAGCCGGTCAGCGGCTCCTCGACGATGAAGGACACGTCGCGGTCGGACCCGACGTCGAGCACCCGGACGAGGCGCGGGTCCTCCAGGCCGGCGGCGCGTCGGGCGGCGTCCAGGGCCGCCGGCGCGACGGGCGCCGAGCTCGGGAAGCACACAAGGACGACGTCGCGCTCGAGCGTCTGGTCGGTGGCACGCCACCGCTCGTGATGCGGACCTTCGGACGTACGCAAGGTGACGGCATACCGACCTGCGAGGACCGAACCCGGACCGACTCCCTGCACGATCCCGTCACCCCTTTCCATGGCTGGGTCGCGTCCATCCTAAGTGGACCGGCCCTCCCGACCGTGCTCCTGCTCGTGCGCGTCGAGGTGAGTGTCGATCTCGAGGGTGTGGGCGTCGTCGATCTCGGCTATCCGGGAGGTCCCACGGAGGAGTGACCGGGCGACGCCGAGGACGAGGATGAGGGCCGTGATGACCCCGCCGACCCAGTAGATCGTCGAGTCGAGAGGGTTTGCGGCGACCGGGATGATCGCCGGCTGCCCGATGGGGGTGCCGTCGGCGGTCGTGAGGAAGGCCCGGATGTCGGCCTGCCCGGCCGCGACCGCCCGCACGGTCACCTTGACGCTGGTCTTCGACTCGGCCCCGATCCGGATCGGCGGTGGCTGGCGGACGACCTGCATCCGCGGGTTGGTCGGGGCGAGGACGAGCCGGATGTCCTCGATGGCGAAGTCCAGGCCGTTCTCGACGGTGAGGGTGAGCGTGCCCTGCTCGGCGAGGAAGTTGAAGCTGCGGGGCACGACCTGGATCGCGCTCGTGGCGTCCCGCACGCTCGTCGAGACCGACGAGGCGAGGCCGGTCCATCCCGCCGGAGCCCAGCGCCACCGGGCGCTCGCGAGCTCGTCGAGCACCTCCCGGTAGGTCGCCTCGAAGCTCGCCCCGTCCCGGAGCACGGTCGCGACGCGACGCAGCGTCTCGCGCTCCTCGACCATCCGGGCGAGACGGGTCATCGTCAGGGTGGGCTTCGGTGCGGACGCCGCCACCGGCTTGGCGGGCGTGCCCGCCCGCGTCGCGATGTCGTCCCCTGAGTCGGCGAGGAGGGAGTCGGCCGGGACCGGCGTGAGCCACGGCGCGCTGTCGATCGCCGTGAGGAGGTCACGGAGCGCCACCGGGTCGGGGTTGTACCCCCGGGCGCCGAGGACGAGCAGGGACCGCTCGGTCCCCGGCCGTTCCCCGAGCAGGGCGAGCGTCTCGGCGAGGAACTGCTGGCGCGGCGCCACGCCCACCTCGGCGCCCGACGGCAGCAGTGCGGAGAGCGTCGGGTCCCAGCCGAGCAGCCGCGTTCCCGTCGCGCTGATCCGCCGCGCCGAGGGCGTGTATGGCGTGGGGCTGGTGATTGCGTCACTGTTGACGACGATGCCGGCCGCCTTGCCGAGCCGGGTGCCCTGCAGCAGCCCCGCCAGCCCCGCCTCACGACCGTCAGGGAGCAGACCGTCTGCGGGCAGGACGACGTCGGCGCGAACCGGATGGTCGAGCCGGCGCGCGACGACGGAGGACCGGTTCACGAGGTCACGGATGACGCCGTTGGTGGGGTCCACCTCGACGGCCGCGGCGAGGTCGGCGTCCGCGTAGGGGAGGGCCCAGACCTGCCGACCGTGCAGCATCGCGACGTTCTGGTCACCGAGCTCGGTGACGGCCCGCCCGGCGATGCTCGGAACGCCGGGGGGAGAGGTGGTGACGGGCGCTGGGGTGGGCGGCGTGGGAGCAGGCTGGGTCGATCCGGGGTCGGGCGCGGGTGTCCCGGACGCGCCGGAGGTGCCCGTCCCGGCCGCACCCGGGGTCGCCGTGCCCGTCCCGGCCGGTTCGCCCTGCTTCGTGGCGCTCTCGGTCGGCTCCGTCGAGCCCGGGGTGGAGCCAGGGGTCGAGCCCGCAGTCGTGTGTGGGGACGTGCCAGGGGTCGAGCCGGTCGCGGGTGCCGGCCCCGCGGAACCGGCCACGCTCGGCCCGAAGACGGACGGGTCCACCGCCAGCGTCACCTGGTGCCCGGCAGACCCCTCGATGAGGCGCCGCACGCGGGACTCGGACCCGATCGCCGACTCCCAGGCGGTGACCCGCGTGCTCTCGTCGCTCGAGAACAGCCCGGGGTCGGGGTCGAGCGTCACGGGCAGGACCGTCGCGATCTCGAGGGGCACATACTCCTTGCGCGCCTGCCAGCTGAGGAAGGTCCGCAGCACGCCCGCGGGTTGGGTCGCCGCCTGCGGCGTCACCTCGATGGAGATCGGGATGGCCGCGAACGCTTCGCTCGACGCGACCCGGCTCGCTGGGACGTCGATGCTGAACGACGCGCTCTGCCCGGCATCCACCGTCGGGAGCTTGACCGTGGCGACGACGGTGCCGCGCGCGGGACCCTTCTGGGCGGCCCACCCCGCCACGGCCCCCTGGCGGTCGAGGTCAGCCGTGCCCCGGACGACGTTGAGGGAGGTGCCGAGCAGCGCGCCGACGCTGGGTGCCGTGACGACGCCCTTGATCGTCACCGTCGTCCCGGGCGCGACGACAACCGGGCTGACGTCGGTGAGGGTGATGAGGGCCCGGTCGCGGGCCGGTGCGATGCCGGGGTCGACGCTGCCGATTCGCGCATGGCCCTCGTTGGCGGGCCCGGCGCTCGCGGTTCCGCCGATCGTCGCGAGCAGGAGCAGGAGTGCGGCTCCGAGTCCGGCGAGGACCCGCCGCCACAGGTTCACGCGTCGCCCGCCAGGCGATGCCAGGCCGCCTGTGCGATCCGTCGCTCGTTGGGGAAGGTGAGGCGTCGGTGCACCTCGTCGAGGCGGGTCCACGCCGCGTCGATCGCCTCGCGGTCCGGGTCGTTCTCGACGGTGAGCTCGCCCCCGATCGCCTCGAGCAGGTAGTGGTGCACGAACTTGTGGACCCGTTTCGTCGCCGTCGCGAACCAGTAGTCGATCGTCCCGAGCTCGATGAGCACGCGTGCCTCGATGCCGGTCTCCTCGGCCACCTCACGCACCGCCGTCTCGACGAGGGTCTCGCCGGGCTCGACGTGCCCCTTGGGCAGGCACCATTCGACCCGGCCGGCCCGGTTGCGACGAGCGATGATCGGGACGAACGCCAGCCCCTCGCAGATCCGCACCGCGATCCCGCCCGCCGACCGTTCCTCGACCGCGGGCAGACGTCTGCCCGGGGTCGGCACCGGCTGCGGGAGGGCGATCACATCGCCACCCTAGCCAGCCCTCCCATGAGCCGCCGCCAGCGCGGCCCAGCACGTCCGCGCGGCGCGTGCTGAGCGCAATACACCGGTATGTCGCCCACCGGGCGTGACGGCACCTGGCCTCCCGCTGGCGGCGGGTGTGGGGTCAGTGGAGCCGGGTCAGAGGATAGGGCGGCCCCCGGTCACGGCGACCCGTGCGCCGGAGACGTAGCTCGCCTCGTCCGAGCCGAGCAGGACGTACACCGGGGCGAGCTCGGCGGGCTGACCCGGCCGTCCCAGGGGCGTGTCCTTCCCGAAGCTCTCGACCTTCTCGCTCGGCATCGTCGACGGGATGAGCGGTGTCCAGATCGGGCCGGGCGCGACGCTGTTGGCACGGATGCCTTTGGGGCCCAACAGCTGCGCCAGGCTGGCGGTCATGTTGGCGATAGCCGCCTTCGTCGCCGCGTAGGGCATCAGCGTCGGGCTCGGGGTGTCCGAGTTGACCGACGACGAGCCGATGATGGACGACCCGGGGCGCATATGCGGCACGGCCGCCTTCACGAGGTGGAAGAACGCGCTGAGGTTCGTGGCGAGCGTGTGGTCCCACTCCTCGTCGGGGATCTCCTCGACCGACTCGTGGGTCATCTGGAACGCGGCGTTGCTCACGAGGATGTCGATGCGACCCCACTCCTGCACCGCCCGCTCGACCACCGCGCGGCACTGCTGCGGATCGGCGAGGTCACCGCGGACCAGGACCGCCTTGCGGCCGGCGTCCTCGACCCACTTCCTGGTGTCCTCGGCGTCGGCGTCCTCGCTCAAGTAGGAGATCAGCACGTCGGCGCCTTCGCGCGCGTACGCGATCGCCACGGCCTTGCCGATGCCACTGTCGGCACCGGTGATCACAGCCACCTTCCCCTCGAGCCGTCCGGATCCGCGGTAGCTCTCCTCGCCATGGTCGGGCTTGTTCCGCATCGCCTCCTCGGTGGCGGGGGGATTCTGGGCAGGCTCTTCGGGCATCGCTTCTCCTCGATGTGCCGTCGGGGTGGTTGCTCACGCGTACCCGCACGGGACGGCAGCATGCGCCACCGGGCCGTCCGTCCGGGGCGGGCTCCGCGCCATACGGGGGTATGCCGCTCACCTAGGCTGGGGGCGTGCCTGACCACCCCTCGTCCGCCCCACCCGCCCAGGTCGCGCTGCTCAAGGGCGCCGTCGCCCGGCTCGCGCCCGTGCTGCCGATGCTCACCGAGCTGGGGGACCGGTTCGCCGCGGCAGGGCACGAGCTGGCGCTGGTCGGGGGACCGGTGCGCGACGCGTTCCTCGGGCGGACCTCCCCGGACCTCGACTTCACGACGGACGCCCGCCCCGACGAGATTCTCGCGGCGGTCAAGGGCTGGGCCGACGCGCACTGGGACATCGGGCGCGAGTTCGGCACGATCGGGCTCCGCAAGGGCGCCCGGATGCTCGAGATCACCACGTACCGCGCCGACACCTACGACCGGACCTCGCGCAAGCCCGAGGTGATGTTCGGCGACTCCATCGAGGGCGACCTGGTGCGCCGCGACTTCACGGTCAACGCGATGGCGATCCAGCTGCCCTCGCTCGAGTTCGTCGACGTCCACGACGGCCTGGAGGACCTCGCTGCGCGGCGCCTCCGGACACCGGCCGCTCCCGAGGAGTCGTTCGCCGACGACCCGCTGCGGATGATGCGGGCGGCACGTTTCGCGGCGCAGCTCGGCTTCACGGTCGCGCCCGAGGTCCGCCGGGCGATGAAGGAACAGGCCGCGACCCTCGAGATGATCTCCGCTGAGCGGATCCGTGACGAGTTCAGCAAGCTCCTCCTGGCGCCCGGACCGCGCGCGGGTCTCACCCTGCTCGTCGACACCGGACTCGCCGACGTCTTCCTCCCGGAGCTGCCCGCGCTGCGTCTCGAGGTCGACGAGCACCACCGGCACAAGGACGTCTACCAGCACTCGCTCACGGTGCTGGAGCAGGCGATCGCCCTCGAGGGACCGCCGGACGGGCCGCCCGAGTCGGTGCCCGGGCCCGACCTCGTGCTGCGGCTCGCGGCCCTGCTGCACGACATCGGCAAGCCGGCCACGCGCCGGTTCGAGCCCGGCGGTGGCGTGTCGTTCCACCACCACGAGGTCGTCGGCGCGAAGCTCACCGCGAAACGGCTCAAGGCGATGCGCTACGACAAGGAGACGGTCAAGGCCGTGGCTCGCCTCGTCGAGCTGCACCTTCGCTTCCACGGTTATGGCGGCGGGCAGTGGACCGACTCGGCGGTGCGGCGCTACGTCACGGACGCCGGGCCACTGCTCCCGCGGCTGCACCGGCTGACGCGTTCCGACTCGACGACACGGAACATCCGCAAGGCCGAGCGGCTCTCGGCCGCCTACGACGACCTCGAGGCCCGGATCGACCAGCTCGCCGCCGAGGAGGAGCTGTCGAAGGTCCGGCCCGAGCTCGACGGCAACGAGATCGCCGAGGCTCTCGGGATCAAGCCCGGACCGGTGCTCGGCGAGGCCTACAAGTACCTGCTGTCGGTCCGCCTCGACGAGGGACCGATCGGCAAGGACGCCGCCCGCGAGCGGCTGCTCGCCTGGTGGGCCGAGCGCCAGGCCTGATCCCGCGCCATCAGGCGGTATGACGGGTGGGGAGTTCTCCCCATCGCCCCCGCCGCGGCTCGCCCGTACGCTGCTCGCAACGACAGACGGTACACGAGGTTTCAGGGGGCACGATGGCACGGCTCACGTACCCGAGCGTCCAGTTCCCGGGTGGACCGCGGGCGCGGCTCGAGCTTCCAGACGGGTGGGAGCCGCTCTCCGTCCCGGGGGCCGTTCTTGCCGCGATCCGGCCGGAGCCGAGCGACGTCTTCAACCCCAACATCGTCGTCACGAGCGAGCCTCAGGAGCCGGGGTTCGACATCATGGCCGTCCTCGACCTGCTCGAGGGCACCGCGGCGGAGCGGCGCGGGGGTGAGGTGGGCGAGCCGTACGAGGCGATCATCTCCGGCATCGACTTCGTCGGGCGCCCCCTCTCGTTCATCGACGACCAGGCTGGGACCGTCGTCCAGCTGCATCTCTTCGGCCTGGTCCCGCGGTCGGAGGCGGGCGCGGCCGACCTCGTCCATGTGACGGGCACGGTTGGCGCGGCCCACGCCGAGCAGGACTACGCCCTCGTCCGGGACATCCTGCGCACCCTCCGCGTCGCCCCTTGGACCGGCTCCGTCGACACTGAGCCCGAGACCCAGCCCCCCCGCCCCGACGGCCGATCCGGCGACGCCACCCATGATGGCTCGGGCAACGAGCGGAGCGCGCCGTGACGACATACAAGAAGGGGATGGACCCCGAGGCGCTGCACCGCGCGGCGGGGCGCATCCGGGGGGCGAAGCACAAGGTCGACTTTGTCCGCGACACCGTGGCGCGGGCCATGGACCGGCTGGGGGCGAACTGGGGCGGCGGCAACCTCGAGCGGCTCATGCAGGAGTACCGCTCCACCTCGGCCCCGGCGCTCGCGCACCTCGGCGGGCGCCTCGATGACATGGCGCGAGCCCTTGACCGCAACGTCACCGAGCAGCGCCGGACGAGCGACGAGCGGTCGACCGCGCTGGCTGGCCGGACGACCTACGCGCCCGCGGGCGGGAACGCCTTCAGCGGCAACCGTCCCTGGTCGCGGACCAACCGGGACTCCGACGGTGGCACCCACACCCGCACCCAGTACGGGCCGTACTCCCGCTACGACACGGAGCGCACGTCGGGGCAGATCGACGGCGAAGGCGGGCGGACCACCACCCGCACGACCGAGTTCCGCCACAACGGCAACGGCGCAGACAACCCGAACCTCTACGAGTCGCGCGAGGTGGCGACCACCCGCGGTCACGTCGACGCGAACGGCGAGCACTCGAGCACGACGAGTCGGCGTGACTCGACGCTCTTCGGCCGCTTCAACGAGACCGAGTGGGGCATGAGGAGCACCCACTCGCACGCGTGGGGCGAGAACGAGTGGGAGGACGGGCGAAAGAGCCCGGACTGGGGCAAGAACGTCAGCGTCAAGATCGCGTCCGGCGACATCGACGGCCTGGGCAGCGAGCACTACGGGCACACGATCGGGGGTGACCACGCGAACGTCAAGGCCTGGGGGACCGAGACGAACGGCAGCTGGGACGTCAGCATCAAGGACGGCAACCTCGTCGCGGCCGCCACGGCCGGTGCCGGCGCCTACGCCCTCAAGGCGCACGCCGACGGCTCGACGAGGTTCGGCGCACTGGGACTGAACGGCAAGGCGGACGCCGCGATCGGCGCCGAGGCGAGCGCGACCGGATCGGCCTCCATCGGCAAGGACGGCCTCAGCGTCGGCGGCAACGCCCAGGCGATGGTCGGGGCGAAGGTCTCGGCCGAGGGCGGCGCGAACCTCGGCCCGCTCCACGCCAAGGTCGCCGGCCACGCCATGGCCGGGGCCGAGGCGTCGGCCAACGGCTCCGTCGGCATCGGCCTCGAGGGAGTCAAGGCCCAGGCCGGCGTCGACGCCTTCGCCGGCGCCAAGGCCGGTGCGGACGGCGAGTTCGGCGTCTCCGGCGTGACGGGCAAGGTCGGCGGCGAGGTCTACGCCGGAGTCGGCGGCCACGCCAAGATCGACATCCAGGCCAACCTCAACCACATCAAGGCCGACGTGGACGTGGGCGTGGCCATCGGTGTCGGCGGCGGCGTGAAGTTCGCCGTCGACATCGAGCCGAAGCAGGTCATCAATGACGTCTCGAAGCTCGGCGGCGGGTTCGTGCACGGTGTCACGAGCACCGGTGACGTCCTCGGGCACGGCCTGAAGAACGTCTTCGGCTGGTGACCCGAGGACGCCAACCGCAAAGGCGCCCAGTGGCGAGTGAAAGACTGCGGTCCGGCCTGACCGTGCCGACGCGAGGCGAAAGGACACCATGACGACCCTGACCCATCCGAGCGCGCAGTTCCCGGGCCCGCCGACGGTCAGCCTTGACGTCCCGGACGCCTGGGTTCCCGTCCACCGCCCGGGCCTGCTCCTCGCGACGAAGCTGCCGCGCGAGGGCGCATTCGCCCCGAACGTCGTCGTCAACATCGAGGCGTGCACACCCGGGATGGGCGTCGAGGCGCCCATGGCCCGGATGCGCGAGTTGGCGCAGTCCCGGGCGGGCCACGCATCGGAGCCGTATGCCGCCCAGCTCGGTGACCGTGAGTTCATCGGGTTGGACTCGAGCTGGCCCGACGCGGATGTGGAGACGATCCTGCAGGCCAACCTCTTCCATGTCGTGGAGCCCGAGGACGGTGCCGGGCCGCGGTGGCTCGTCCAGCTCACCGGTGCCGTCGGCGGGCCGACGGCGGAGCAGGACTACGACCTGATCCGCGAGGTCATCCTCACGACGAGAGTGAGCCCGTGGCGCCCCGATAACGGGGACCGCCCGTGAACGCGACGCTGCCGGCGCTCCTCGTCGGACTCACCTCGCACGTGGGTGGTCGCGCGCACAACGAGGACGCGGCTCGGGCCGGCCGGGCGGTCTTCGTCGTGGCCGACGGGATGGGTGGCCACGCGGCCGGCGAGGTCGCGAGCTCGATCGCCGCCGACACCCTCCTGGAGCTCGACCAGCGCTCGGTGCTCCACCCGGGTGACGTCATCGCTCAGGTCGAGGAGGCCAACGGGCGCATCCTCTCCTCGGCGGCGCACCACCCCGAGCAGACGGGGATGGGCACGACGGTGGCCGGGGTCGCCGTCGTCCATGTCGGCGCGTCCCCGCACTGGGCGGTCTTCAATGTCGGCGACTCCCGGGTCTATCGGCTCCTCGACGGCGAGCTGCGTCAGGTCACGGTCGACCACTCCGAGGTCTGGGAGCTGGTCCGGCGGGGCGAGCTGACCCCCGAGCAGGCCCGGCACCACCCCGGCCGCAACATCGTGACCCGGACCCTGGGTCGCGAGCCGATGGGCCAGGTCGACACCTGGGTCTTCCCGCCCTACGCGGGCGAGCGGTTCCTGATCTGCTCGGACGGCCTGTCCAACGAGCTGTCGACGGCCGAGCTCGAGCAAGTCCTGACGAGCATCGACGACGTCCAGCAGGCTGCCGACGAGCTCGTCCGCCGTGCCGTGGACGCCGGTGCGCACGACAACGTCACTGCTATCGTCGTGGCCCTGCCGGGGGTGGAGTCCGACCTCGACGAGGACACGACCCCCCGAGAGCAGATCGACAGGGGAGCAGGAAGTCAGGGATGAGCGGGCCGTCCGTCACCGTGCAGCGGGCCCCCGACGGGTGGACCCATATCGGCGGTCCGGGCATGCACCTGCTCATCGCGCTCGACGAAGAGGACGACCGCACCCTCACGGCGAGCGATGCCGCCGACGGCGGTGACCTCGACGACGTCATCGACGTGCTGACGACGGGCGGGATGCGCCGGGCGCATCACTTCGTCGGGGTCCATTGGGAGCCGCGGACCCGGATCGTCGCCTTCGGCCCGGTCGCGGCTCGGGTGATCCTGCCCGACGGCAGCGAAAGAGACGTCCGTCCCGCCAGCCCGCGCGTCTGGACCGACGTCGAGCTGGACGAGCACCCGGAGAGCGTGGACCTCCGCGTCCTCGACGACACCGAGCTTCCGTCGGTCGGGCACGACGTGCCGGTCGAGCGGCCTGATCCTGTCGAGCGGCCAGAACCCGTGGAGCGGCCGGAACCCGTGTTTCGGGCAGAACCTGTGGAGCGGGCAGAAGAGAGTGCTCGAGCAGTCACCAGCCCGGCTCCGGAGGCCCCGGAGGTCCGTCCCTCGCAGACCGCCCCGACCCTCACTGGGACCGCGACGGACGAACCCAGCGCACCCACGAGGCGCTGGGACGAGGGCTGGCGCCGAACCGTGACGAAGTCGCCGTCCGAGTGGCCCTCCCCGCCGGAGCCGAGCCCCCAGTTGCGACCCCCGCAGCCACCTCAGCAGCCCGCGCCCGCGCTTCGGCCGTGGGGATCCGGCAGGCCGGTCGCCGCCCGCCAAATGCAGTCCCCGACTCACGCACAGCCTCCGACCCCTGCTCCGGGCGGGACGGCCCCCTCGACCGAGATCCCTGGCCCGCTCCAGCGAGGTGTGCCCACAGGGAACGGATCCTCGGGAGCCAGCGCGGCGGCATACGAGGACGAGAGGCCGCAAAGCAGCCCACGCCGGGACGTCCACTCGACGTGGGCTGCCCGGCCGAGGCCCGAGGAGCACGCCGAGGAAGAGGCACCGGCGGGCCCGTCGTACGACTACCTCTTCGGTGGCACAGTGACCGCCGAGGAGCACCGCCGGCTGCTCGCCGGGGCCGAGCCGGACGAGCCGGACGACGAGCCCGAGGCTGCGGCCCCGGAGCCGGCGCCCGCCGCACCCGAGCCGCCGACCGGGCCCGCGTCCCCGGCCACCCCGAGCGCGCCACC
>NZ_JBQCCV010000258.1:0-39006 GCF_051961875.1 Intrasporangium sp.
CGCGCAGGGGCCCATGATCAGGCTGATCTGGGGGATGACCCCAGAGGCGCGGACGTTGCGCATGAAGATCTCGCCGTAGAGCCCGAGCGAGACGACGCCCTCCTGGATCCGCGCGCCGCCGGAGTCGTTGAGGCCGATGACGGGGCAGCCGATCTTCATCGCGAAGTCCATGACCTTGACGATCTTCTCGCCGAAGACCTCGCCGAGCGAACCGCCGAAGACGGTGAAGTCCTGGGCGAAGACGGCGACCTGCCGCCCGTCGATCGTGCCGTAGCCGGTCACGACGCCGTCGCCGTAGGGGCGGTTCTTCTCCTGTCCGAACTGGTTGCTGCGGTGCCGCGCGTACTTGTCCATCTCGATGAAGGTGCCCTCGTCGAGCAGCATCTCGATCCGCTCCCGGGCGGTCTTCTTGCCACGCGCGTGCTGCTTCTCGACCGCTCGCTCCGACCCGGCGCTCGCGACCTCGGCCACCCGACGCTTCAGGTCGGCCAGCTTGCCGGCAGTCGTGCTGAGGTCGATGGTCTGCGCAGGCGCGTGCTCCGTGGACATGGCCGCAGCCTAGCCTTGTACGCGTGCGCAATCCGTTCGACTCGGGCCTCGTGAATGCGGCCTTGATCACGTTGCCCGGAGGGTGGCGAGAGGTGGAGTTCCACCCCTCCCTCGCCTCGACGAACGAGACGATCCGGTCGCTCCCGAGCGGCTCCGGGTCACCCCCCGATCCGTATGCCGCAGAGCCGCCCTCCGCCGACGACGGCCTCTGGCGCGTGGTGCTGACCGACCACCAGACCGGTGGCCGGGGCCGGCTCGGCCGCGGGTGGGAGGTGCCCGATCGGGCCGCGATCTCGATGTCGGTGACGGTGCCGGTCGCCGGGCCGGACGAGCTGCCCTGGGTGCCCCTGCTCGCCGGTCTCGCGCTGAGCCGGGCGGTGGTCTCGGCCACCGCCGCGGCCGGGAGCCCGGTGACGCCCAGGCTGAAGTGGCCCAACGACGTCCTCCTCCGCGACGACGGGGACCGGAAGCTGAGCGGCATCCTCTGCGAGTTCGTGCCCTCCGACCGCGCCCCCGGGGTCGTCATCGGGACCGGCATCAACGTCGACCAGACCCGCGCCGAGCTGCCCGTGCCGACCGCGACGTCGCTGGCGCTGGCAGGCGCACGGGTGACGCGCGAACGGCTCGTCGTCGCCTACCTCGCCGAGCTCGGACGGCTCTTCGCGCCCGACGCCACAGGCGAGCGGGAGGCGGGGAAAGCGGCATACCGGAGCGTCTGCGCGACCGTGGGACAGCACGTACGGATCCACCTGCCGGGGGGCGCGACGGTCGACGGCGAGGCGCTCGGCATCGGGGACGGTGCCGAGCTGGTCGTGCGCACCAACGACGGACCGCGGGCCTTCGCGGCGGGCGACGTCGTGCACGTCCGGCGGCCCGGCGGCGGGCTGGCATGATCGACCCATGACCGAGCGGGACCGGCCGGAGCCGGACTACACCGAGGTCCTCCTCGGGCGTCCGCTCATGCTGCGCCGGCGCGACGTCAGCCGTGGCGCCGAGGTCTCGCTCCTGTCGGCCCGCAAGTTCTGGCATGCCCTCGGCTTCCCGATCATCGACACGGATGACGAGATGTTCACCGAGGCCGATCGTGAAGCGCTCGCCTCCCTCGCGAGCCTGGTCCGGGAGGGGGTCCTCGACGAGCCGACGGCGCTCTCGCTGGCACGGGCTTTCGCCCGCTCGGCCGACCGTCTCGCCGGCTGGCAGGCGCAGCTCATCGCCGAGGCCGTCGAGGGCGAGCTGTCCTGCCGGGAGGAGGTCGATGACGACGACGAGTCCGGGCCCGTGCCGACCCTCGCCACCGCGACCGAGACGGCCAAGCGGATCGCCGCGCTGACCGACCGGCTCGAGCCGCTGCTCATCTACGCCTGGCGACGGCACCTCAGCGCGACCGTCGGGCGGATGATCGCCGATGCCGACCCGGAGAAGTACGGCATGACGAAGGTGCGGTCCGTGGGCTTCGCCGACCTCGTCAGCTTCAGCACGCTCGTGCGCAAGATGTCGGAGCGCGAGATCGGCCGGCTCGTGCAACGGTTCGAGGCGCTGTCGGCCGACGTGATCACCGCGCACGGAGGGCGGCTCATCAAGACGGTCGGCGACGAGGTGCTCTACACCACCGTGTCCGCGGCGCCGGCGGCGGCGATCTCGCTCGACCTCGTCGACGCGATGAAGGAGGACGAGCTGCTCCCCGACGTTCGGGTCGGCGTGGCCCGCGGGCCGATCATCTCGCGGATGGGTGACGTCTTCGGCACCACGGTCAACCGAGCCTCCCGGCTGACCGCCGCAGCGCAGGCGGCCACCGTCCTCGTCGACGGACCGAGCGCTCGCGAGCTCGCGGAGCTGTCCGGCTTCGAGCTGCACGGGCAGCGGCGGCGCGTCCTGCGGGGCGTCGGAGCGGTCACCCCATCGGTCCTACGGCGCGCCTCGAGCGGTGCCCGGCGCCAGGGCTGACAGGGTAGGGCCGCACGGCGAGAATGGTTCGTTCGGCACGTCGACCTGCCGAATGGATAGGCTGCGCTCGGGTCCGCCGCCCGCCGTGGGGGAGGTCGGCATAGAAAGGAGAGGCTGACGTGACTCGAGTGCTGCTCGCGGAGGATGATCCAACCATCTCCGAGCCGCTCGCCCGAGCCCTGCGCCGGGAGGGATACGACGTCGACGTGCGCGAGGACGGCTCGGCGGCGCTCGAGGGAGCCAAGGACAATCCCGATCTCGTCCTGCTCGACCTCGGCCTGCCGCTCGTCGACGGGCTCGAGGTGTGCCGCCGGATCCGGGCGGAGGGCCGCAGCGTGCCCGTCCTCATCCTCACCGCCCGCGCCGACGAGGTCGACACCGTCGTGGGCCTCGACGCCGGCGCCGACGACTACGTGACCAAGCCCTTCCGCCTCGCCGAGCTGCTTGCGCGGGTCCGGGCCCTGCTCCGGCGCACACCGACCGACTCCGGTCCGGGTGGGGAGCTGGTGCGAATCGACCCGGAGGGTCGGCGGGCGTGGTTCAAGGACGACGAGCTGCAGCTGACCGCCAAGGAGTTCGACCTGCTCCGGGTCCTCGTGCGTGAACAGGGCAAGGTCGTCTCCCGCGAGCAGCTGATGCGCGAGGTCTGGGACACGGCCTGGCTCGGGTCGACCAAGACGCTGGACATGCACATCTCCGTGCTCCGCCGAAAGCTCGGCGACGGGGCGCAGGACCCGCGCTACATCGCCACAGTCCGCGGCGTCGGTTTCCGCTTCGACCAGCCGGCTGGCGAGTGACTTCGTGCAGCGCAGACTCGACCGCATCGGCGCGCTGGGCGCTGGTGTCGCCGCGGGTACGTCCGCGGTCCTGCTCGCCGGCGCCGGCTGGTGGATTGCCGAGCAGGGCGCCGACCGGTTCCAGTCCTGGTTCCTGACCGACGCTGGTGCCGGCATCGGCCGTGCGGCCGCGATGGTCCTCGTCGCCGGGCTGATCGGTTCTGGTGCGGGCTGGGTGGTCACCCTGCCGGAGCGGCGGAAGGTCGCCTCGGCGACCTCGGACCTCGTCGAGCTGAGCGACCGGCTCGCGGCCGGTCAGGCACGGCTGCGCCCGCTCCGGACCGGCATCGCAGAGGTCGACACCGTCTCGGAGGTCATCGCCCGACGGGCCCACGACATGGCCCGGTCGCTCGCTGCGGAGCGTGACTTCGCCTCGGACGCCTCCCACCAGCTGCGGACCCCGCTCACCGCCCTGCTCATGCGACTCGAGGAGATCTCCGAGACCGACGACGCCGAGGTGGTCAAGGAGGAGGCCGGCATCGCCATCGCCCAGGTTGAGCGGCTCACCCGTGTCGTCGACGACCTCCTGACTCGCAGCCGGGCCGGCAGCGGCGGCCAGCCACCGGCCGTCTCGCTCGACTCCGTCATCGCGGCACTGCAGCGGGAGTGGCAGCCGGCGTTCGAGCAGGCCCGCCGCTCCGTCCACGTCCACGGCGAGCGCGGCCTCTTCGTCCGGATGATGCCGGTCGGGCTCTCCCAGGTCCTCTCGACCCTGCTGGAGAACTCGCTCGTCCACGGCCGCGGCACCGTCGACGTGCAGGCCCGGCGATCCGGGCCCTCGGTGATCATCGAGGTGAGCGACCAGGGGGACGGCGTTCCTCCCACGATGGCCCCGCACATCTTCGAGCGTTCCGTCAGCAGCGGCACCGGTGGCAGCACCGGTCTCGGCCTCGCCCTGGCCCGCGACCTCGCCGAGTCCAACGGCGGCCGGCTCGACCTGGTCCAGGCCCAGCCCCCGCGGTTCGCGCTCTTCCTCTCGGAGGCGGGCGGCCGGTGACCCGCCCGGGCAACCGGGCTGGGAGGTGGCTGGCGTGCGGAGCCGGGTGAGCGGCATACAACCTGCACCGCGGCATACGGCATGCGCTGCCCGGCAGGCGGGATGCCCGAAACGCCCGGTTGTGCCCAAGTCGGGGCGCTAACCTCTGCGAGTGAGCCGGATCCGGGACTACCTGTTCGTACGACACCGGCACAACTGGCTCCTCTTCCTGCGGTTCGGCATCGTCGGCGCCTCGGGTGTCCTCGTCAACATGTTCGTGCTGATCCTGGTCAAGCGGCTCGGCCCGGATCCCGATGGCCCGTTCGTCGGGATCCCGCTCACCGATTTCAACGTGCGGTGGTACCACCTGTACTCGACCGTCGCCTTCCTGGCCGCCAACCTCTGGAACTTCCAGCTCAACAGGTCGTGGACCTTCCACAGCGCCGGCCATCAGAGGTGGTGGCGGGAGTACTGGCCGTTCCTCGTGGTCGGGCTCGTCGGGCAGGCGATCGGCCTGGTCCTGCTGACGCTCCTCATGCACCCCGGGTCGTTCCTCGCGCTGCCTACGTCGGTGCTCGACGACTCGACCGGTCTGCGCACCCGGCTCTACTGGGCGCAGCTCATCGTCATCGCCGTCGTCACGCCGCTCTCGTTCGTCCTCAACAAGGTCTGGACCTTCGCCGCGGTGCGCGCCCCGCGCCCGACGCCCGGAGCACCGGAGGTCGGGGCCGACGCGCCCACTACGCTTGGTGGTCGTGACTGAGCCGAAGCGCGCACCCGGAGGTTTCCCCGTCGTCGGAGTCGTCGGCGGCGGGCAGCTCGCCCGGATGATGCAGGGCCCGGCGGTCGAGCTCGGCATCCAGCTGTCCGTGCTCGCCGAAGACGCATACGCCGCAGCGGCGCTCGCGATCCCGTCCGCGCCCGTCGGCGCGCACACGAACCTCGACGAGATCCGGAAGTTCGCCGCGTCGTGCGACGTCGTCACCTTCGACCACGAGCACGTGCCGCATGAGGTCCTCGGCGCGCTGGAAGCCGACGGTGTCGTGATGCATCCGACGCCGTCGGCCCTGCTGCACGCTCAGGACAAGCTCGTCATGCGCCGGCGGTTGAGCTCGCTCGGGATCGCGTGTCCGCGCTGGGCCGTCGGCCGGACCGCGGAGGACGTGGCCGCCTTCGCCGAGGAGGTCGGTTGGCCCGTGATCGCCAAGACCCCACGCGGAGGGTATGACGGCAAGGGCGTCCTGCTCGCCCGCTCGGTCGAGGACGTGGCGGAGTGGCTGGCGCAGGTCGGTCGGCCCGGCCCGCTCGAGGAGGGCGTGCTCCTGGAGGAGCGGGTCGAGTTCGTCCGCGAGCTCGCGGTGCTCATCGCGCGGAGCCCATCGGGGCAGGCCGCGGCGTGGCCCGTCGTCGAGACCGTGCAGACCGAGGGAATCTGCACCGAGGTTCTCGCACCTGCCCCCGGGCTCGACCCGGACCTCGCGTCGGTCGTCACCGAGGCGGCCTTGCGGATCGCGGGCGAGCTCGACGTGACTGGCGTCCTGGCGGTCGAGATGTTCGAGCTGCGCCGGGGGCGGGAGGCGTCATACGTCGTCAACGAGCTCGCGATGCGACCGCACAACTCCGGGCACTGGAGCATGGACGGCGCCGTGACGGGCCAGTTCGAGCAGCACCTGCGTGCCGTCCTCGACCTCCCACTGGGAGACCCCCGCCCGCGGGCGCCGTGGACCGTCATGGCCAACGTCCTCGGCGGCGAGGACGAGGAGCTCTACTCCGCGTACCGGCACATCATGGCCCGCGACCCGGGGGCGAAGATCCACGTCTACGGCAAGGGCGTCCGGCCCAGCCGCAAGATCGGTCACGTCAACGTGTCGTCGGACGACCTCGACTCGGCGCGGGACCGGGCTCGGCATGCGGCCGACTACCTGAGAGGGACGGTGCGGGAGTGAGTTCCGAGGGGATCGAGCAGGGGATGGAGCATCGCGTGGCCGGTGGGGATGCCGTGGTCGGGATCGTGATGGGCAGCGACAGCGACTGGCCCGTCATGCGCGAGGCGGCCCAGGCGCTGCAGGAGCTGGGTGTCGGCTTCGAGGCGGACGTCGTCTCGGCCCACCGGATGCCGGACGAGATGATCGCCTACGGGCAACAGGCCGCCGCGCGGGGGCTGCGGGTCATCATCGCCGGCGCCGGTGGGGCGGCCCACCTGCCCGGGATGCTCGCCTCGGTCACGCCGCTGCCCGTGATCGGCGTGCCCGTGCCGCTCAAGTACCTCGACGGGATGGACTCGCTCCTCTCGATCGTCCAGATGCCCGCCGGCGTGCCGGTCGCCACGGTGTCCATCGGCGGGGCGCGCAACGCCGGACTGCTGGCCGCCCGGATCATCGGCTCCTCCGACGACGAGGAAGGCAGGGCGATGCGGCAACGGATGGTGCAGTTCCAGTCCGCGCTGCGCGACCAGGCGCACGCCAAGGGTGCCTCGCTGCGCGACGAAGTGGCCCGCGGCCTCTGACCCGCCCACCCCGTCGAGTGGTCACTCCTTATCGGTCGAGCGGGCACTCCCCAATCCTTCGAGCGGTCACTGCTTGTCGGTCGAGCGGGCACTCTGGTGCTTCCACGACGCGCGCGTTCTTCCCGGGCCAACTGCGGAGCAGGAAGTTGTCCACATCCGGCTGAGAGTGGGCGCGTTCTCCACAGGCAGTCAGAGCCTGGGAGCGCATGCAGCCGGCGTTCCCCACAGTGGGAGGCATGAGCGGACTCATACTCCCGTCTGAGCTTGACGGCCGGCCCTTTTCCTTCGCGGAGGGTTTACGGATGGGGCTGTCGGAGCGTCAGCTGCGATCAATCGACCTCGAGCGCCCGACCACAGGGGTCCGGACGGCGGATGCTCCCGTATCCCTCGTCGAGCGGGCCGAGGCGTTCTCGCTCGTGATGCCGGCCGACTCCGCCTTCTCGCACTTCACAGCGGCCCAGCTGTGGGGCATCCCGCTGTCTGCGCGGATGGCGGACGACGACCGCCTGCACATCATCCACAAGGGCCGGGACCGGCGCATGCGGCGAGAGGGCGCCGTCGGCCATCGCGGACTTGAAATCCGCGACACGAGCCTGATCGGCAATCTTCGTGTGGTCGGCGCGGCCGATACCTGGGTGGATCTGGGCGAGCTCACCGGGCTCGGCAATCCCGTCGGGCTCGACGACCTCATTGTCGCCGGCGACGCGGTCGCCCGAATCCTCGGAGACATCGACCCACTGCGACAGGCACTCGCGAGGAGGAACCGGCCGCGTGGCAAGCTCATGCTGCTTCCGGCCCTTCGGATGGCACGTCTCGGGGCACAGTCCGGAATGGAGACCCGCGTACGGCTTCTCTTCGTCCGGGCCGGCCTGCCCGAGCCCGAGCTCAACGCTTGGATCTACACGGCGAGGGGCAAGCTCCTCGGCTGTGCAGACGTCGCGTGGCGAAGGCATCGGGTCACCGGTGAGTACCAGGGCTCCGAGTTCCACGCTGGCGATGACCAAAAGCGGAAGGACCGTCGGCGCCGCAAAGGATTCCGCGATGACGGGTGGCGAAGCGGTGAAATCTGGGCCGACGACATGCGCACCTCCGAGGCACGGCGAAAGTGCGTGCTCAGGTTTGCCCGACTGCTGGTGTTCCCCGAGGACGAACTGAACCTGGACGCATGCGAGCCGCAGTTCTTCTCCCAGGAGTACTGGGATGCCCTCGTCGAGCGGCGCATCCGTCGCCGACAGTACCTGCGCCTGCTCAACCGCTGACGGCCGCGGCGCCATCCCCCGGAGTGATGCGCGGGAACTCGATCTTGGGGCACGTGTCCATCACGACGTGGAGCCCGGCCTGCTCGGCGCGGGCGGCAGCGTCCTCGTCGACGACGCCCAACTGCAGCCACAACGACTCGATACCGAGGCGATCCTTCTGCTCGATGGCCTCATCCACGAGCGGCCCCACGTGGGCACTGTTGACGAAGAAGTCCACCACGTGAACCTTCGTCCCATCCGGGACATCGGCAAGTGACGAGTAGCCCTGCTCGCCATGGACACGCGCCGCCGTCGGGTGGATGGGAATGAGGTGCATCCCCAGTTCGCGCTGAAGCCAGCGTGAGACGCCGTACGCCGTGCGGTCCGGGTTGTCCCCCAGACCCACGATCGCCCACGTGGAGGGCGTCGTGAGCAAGTCCCTGACAACAGCGGGATCGTTGTGATGTGGGCTCATGCGCCCCATCCTCACATGGCCCTGCGTGTGCCCGCTCGACCGACAAGGAGTGCCCGCTCAACGGGGGGAGGAGTGCCCGCTCGACCGACAAGTGGCGCCCGCTCGACGGGGGAGGCGTGCCCGCTCGAGGGACAAGTGGCGCCCGGTCGACGGCGAGGGGGCCATGCAAGGATGACGATCATGCGCTTTGGAATCTTCGTGCCCCAGGGCTGGCGGATGGACCTCGTCGGCATCGACCCCGAGCAGCAGTGGGACGTCATGAACGGCCTCGCCCGCTACTTCGACGAGGGCGACAGCTTCGAGTCCATCTGGGTCTTCGACCACTTCCACACGGTTCCGGCCCCCACCGAGGAGGCCACCCACGAGGCGTGGTCGCTCATGGCCGGCCTCGCCGCCACGACGAACCGGGTCCGGCTGGGCCAGATGTGCACCTGCATGAGCTACCGCAACCCGGCCTACCTCGCCAAGGTCGCCGCCACCGTCGACCACATCTCCGGTGGGCGCCTCGAGATGGGCATCGGCGCGGGCTGGTACGAGCAGGAGTGGCGTGCCTACGGCTACGGGTTCCCCTCCCCGAAGGAGCGGCTCGGGCGGCTCCGTGAGGGCGTACAGATCTTCCGCGACATGTGGACCACGGGTCGCGCCACGCTCGACGGCACGCACTACCAGGTCGACGAGGCGCGCTGTTACCCCCGCCCCCTCCAGGGGACGACGGCCCCGGGAAGCAAGCTCAACGGCATACCGATGTGGATCGCCGGGGGCGGCGAGAAGGTCACTCTCAAGATCGTCGCGCAGTACGCGGACTACGCGAACGTCGACGGCACGCCGGACGTCTTCGCGCACAAGAGCGAGGTGCTCCGCAAGCACTGCGAGGACGTCGGCCGCGACTTCGACTCCATTACCCGCACCGCGGACTACAACGTCTTCATCGCCGAGACGGAGTCGGAGCTCGAGGACCGCTTCCGGTTCTATGCCGACACCCTGCGCAAGGGCGGCATCTCAGAGTCGAAGATCGAGCGCAACGTCGAGTCGATGCGCCGGGGGCCGGCCGTCGGCACGCCCGAGCAGATCATCGAGGCGTTCAAGGGCCTCGCGGACCTCGGGCTGAGCTACGCGATCACGAACTTCTTCGAGGCGGCCTACGACCGTTCCGGCATCGAGCTGTTCGAGTCGGCGGTCGTCCCCGAGCTGCGCGGCTGACGACCACGGGCGGGGCGGCTCACCAGGCCGTCCAGCCCCCGTCGACCGCGATCGTCTGTCCCGTCACGTAGGCCGACGCGTCCGAGGCCAGCCACGTCACGACCCCCCGGAAGTCGTCCTCGGTGGCCATCCGGCTCAGCGGCGTGAGGCGCTCGTAGCGTTCGACGAACACCTCGTCCTGCCCGCGGGCGATGCCACCGGGTGCGAACGCGTTCACCCGGATGTCGGGCGCGAGGACGGTCGCGAGGTAGCGCGTCAGCTGGGCGATGCCGCCCTTGGACGCCGCGTATGCCGCCGGGTTGCCCATGCGCGTCCCCTCGTAGAGCCCCATGTTCGGGCCGACGAGCCCGTAGATGCTCGAGACGTTGATGACGCTGCCGTGGCCGCCGGCCCGGAGCAGGGGAGCGAGACGGCGGGTCAGCGAGAACGGCGCCGTCAGGTTGAGCTGCAGCGCCATCCCGAAGGCGTCATCCGTCTGCTCCTCGAACGGGACGGCGTAGCCGGGCACCCCCGAGGTGCCGGTGAAGGCGGCGTTGTTGACGAGCACGTCACAGGCGCCGAGGTCCTCCATGCGGCCAACAACCGCTGAGATCCCCTCTGCGTCAAGAAGATCTGCCGGACAGGCCTGGTGACCGGAACCGGGGAGCCGGGCGGCCGTTGCCTCGCAGGACGTGCGGTCGAGGTCGACCACGACGACACGGGCTCCTGAACGGGCCAGGGCGTCGGACAGGACCGACCCGAGCGGTCCGGCCCCGCCCGTGACGATCGCGGTGCGCCCGGTGAGGTCCGTGGCCGGCTCAGTCATCCGTGCTCCGTTCCGTACGCGGGGCGGCCGCGGGGCCACCCGGGTTGTGGCTCAGCCAGGGCAGCTGGATGAGGCCGGCGGCGACGAGCGCCTCGATGAGCCGGAACTCGTACTCGTCGTCGATCGAGAAGGCCTGCGCCTCGGGGATCTCCAGCCCGGCATGCCGGCCCTCGTCGAACCACGAGGCCTCGAGCCGGCGCACGAAGTCGGCCCGCCAGAGGTAGAAGTTGCCGTTGATCCGCAGGAACCTCGGCACGTCCTGGCGGCGGGTCACGCCCGTGCCCGAGTCGAAGAACCGCGCCAGCGCACCCGACTCCTCGGGCGAACGGACGCCGACCCAGACGGGGTTGAAGGTCGGCTCGGACACGCTGACGACGCCGTCGAGCGAGGCGTCCTGGGCCAGCCGGCGGGACGCCTCGTCGAACTGGCTCGGCACGCGCGCGGGGCTCGTCGGGTCGAGCAGGAGCACAGCGTCATACGGTCGGCCCTCCTCGCGCTCCACGGACTCCAGCGCGTGGCGCACGACGGGAGCCATCGGGATGTCGTCGCCGGCGAGCGCGGCCGGGCGCAGGAACGGCACGTCACCGCCGTGGGCGCGTGCGACCTCGGCGATCTCCGCTGAGTCCGTCGACACGATGCAGCGTGTCACCGCGGGGGAGAGCGCCGCCGCACGGAGACTGTGCGCGATGAGTGGGAGCCCCGCCAGCGGGCGAATGTTCTTGCCGGGCAGTCCCTTAGAGCCGCCGCGAGCGGGGATGATGCCGAGGATGCGCGTCATCACCGCTGCCTCGCGTGGTCGCACAGCTCCACGGCGGCGAGGCCCTCCGCCAGGGTTGCTGGCGCCCCCGCCGTATGCCGCTCAGCCGGGTCCGCGCTCGGATGCAGTTCCAGCGCGGCCCGGGCCTGGGTCGCCATGACGGCGTCCCGGTCGAGGTCCTCAGTGAAGGTGAGCTGGTCGACGGCCCCCAGCGCGTCGATCCACCGCACGCACGCCGACGCCACGTCCCACTCGAGGGCTCCGGCGGCGCCGCGGATCACGATGCCCCGCGACGACGGCCGGGTCACGTAGTCGAGTCGCATCGTCACGGTGGCGCGATCCGTCGACCACAGCAGGGTCGCCGCCTGCTCCG
This sequence comes from Intrasporangium sp., assembly GCF_051961875.1. Lineage (GTDB taxonomy): Bacteria > Actinomycetota > Actinomycetes > Actinomycetales > Dermatophilaceae > Intrasporangium_A. The sequence continues at coordinate 11,660 of NZ_JBQCCV010000258.1, forward strand.
CTGCAATGTCGAGGGGGCCGTCCTGGTCGAGGCAGGCGCCACGGAGTCGCGGCTGACCGAAGAGGACTGTGGCGTAGTCGATCTCGTGGACCAGGTCCCGCAGCACGCCGCCTTCGTCTGGCCGCGCCGAGTAGGAGTCGCGGTAGTCGCGACCGGGGCGCCAGTCCGGGAGCCAAGACTGGCACCAGACGTGCGCCGAGAGCCGCCCCCCGAGCCGGTGGACGTCCACGAGGACCCGGCGGAACCCGGCATGGGCCCGCAGCGGTGCGGCAACCCAGACGTCGTCGGCGCGGGGGTGCGCCGCGAGCTCGGCGCCCAGCGACAACGTCGCCGCGACCGGCTTCTCGAGCAGCACCTTGGCGGCCCCGTGGTCGAGCGCCTCCAGGGCGTCAGGGACGTGCCGTCCCGTGTCCGTGGCCACCACGACGAGGTCGGCCGCGGCGACCACCGACGGGCCCGAGGTGTCGTCGAGGAGGGGGACTCCGGTCGTCTCGTCCGTGCCGATCGCGGGCCGGGGCCGGACCGGCCAGAGCCGGACGTCTGCGCCGAGGCGGCGGAACACCCTGGCGTGGCGCTGCCCGATGGAGCCGGAGCCGCGGACGACAACAGTCGCTGTCACGTCCGGCCTCCTTCGTCCTAGTAGGTTCACATCGTGGCAGATTCTCCGGAGCCGGTCGTGCCGGGCGACCCCGCCCCGACAACAGCGGACCGGACCGCGGGCGCCCGCCGGGTGGCCACCCACTCGCTTGCCTACGTCGGGGGAGCGGCCCTGCAGGGGCTCGGCATCCTGCTCATCATCCCGTTCGCGACCCGCCTGCTCGGTCCGGCCGAGTTCGGCCGGGTTGCCACGGGTCTCGTCGTCGTCCAGATGGTCGGCACCCTGGCTGCGGCCGGACTGCCGCAGGTGATCATCCGCGAGCACCACCGGGGTCCGGAGGGACCGCGGGTGGCACGCGCCCTCGCCGGCACGATGGTCCTCCTCGCCCTCGGGGTGGGGGTCCTCGGCACAGCGGTGCTGCTCGTCCTCTCCGCTCTGACGTCCGTCTCGTTCCTCGTCGGAGCCGCCGTCGTGGTGGCCTCGGTCGGGCTGACGGTCGTCGTGGCCGCCCAGTCGCTCATGCGGGCCCAGCTGCGCCCCGGCAGCTTCCTCGCGCTCGCCGTCGTCGCGACCGTGGTCGCGCAGCTCGCCGGCCTCCTCGCCGCCACGGGCAGCCGCAGTGCCGGCACCTACCTCGCCGCGTATGCCGCCGTCCTCGTCGTCGCCGCCGTCGCCGCCGTCATGATCGGGCGTCCGCTCCCGCCGACGGTGGAGCGGGCGCGGACAAGAGCGGGTATCCGGCTCGCGGCGCCGCTCCTGCCGCAGGCGGTCGCGATGCTCGGGCTGCTCATGGGGGACGTCTTGCTCGCCCGGTGGCTGCTCGGCGACGCCGCGGCCGGCGGCTACCAGGTCGCCCTCCAGCTCGGCAACATGCCGTTCGTCCTGTCGACGGCGCTCTTCAACGCGTGGGGTCCGCTAGTGCTCTCGCACCCGCTCGGCAACCGGGCGCGTTTCACCGCGAGGACCGGCAGCGTGCTGACCCTCGTCGTCGGGCTTGGAGCGCTCGGCGTGGCCCTCCTCGGCCCATGGCTCGCCGCGCTCATGGCGCCCGCCAGCTTCGGCCACGAGGACCTCGTCCGGACCCTCGCGTGGCTCGTCGGCGTCGCGGTGCTCTACATGCTCTACCAGGGCGGCTCCCTTGCCGTTCTCGACGCGGAACGGACCGGCCGGCTCGCCTGGGCAGCGGTCGCGGCCGTCGTGGTCCTCGTCGTCGCCGCCGTCCCGCTGTCCGGTCTCGGCCTGGTCGGGATCGCCCTGGCCAAGCTGCTCGGGTACCTCGTCCTGGTCGTGGCGACGACGTGGTTCGCGTACCGCCACTCGCAGCTGCGCTGGCCACCGGCGACCATCGTCGTCACCGGCGTCGCCGTCGCACTCTCCGGCGTCGCCGGCTGGCTGGGCCTGGCGGGGCCCGGAGCGTGGGCCAGGATCGGGCTGGCCACCCTCGTCGCGATCGTCGGCCTCGCCCTCGCACCCCGGATCGTCAGGACGCTGCGTGGCTAGGATGACGACGCCCGATCCCATCGCACAGGAGGCACTCGTCGCGTGGTGACGCCGCTCGTCCACATGGGCCTGGGCTACGACGACCTGCTCGTCCCTGCCCTGGTGCATGCCGGCTTCGACACCCGAGAGCTGATCCTCGTCGTGCGCACCGACGCGAACCTCAGCTGGGTCAGGCGCCACACGCCCCGGGCGACCGTCGTGCGGCTGCCCTACGCCGACGCGCGCCGGGCCAACGTGGTGTCCGGGCTCGCCCCCCACGCGGCACTCAAGCGGGCCTGCGCGGGAGTCGGCCTCGACGTCCTCGACCTCCTCGTCTGCGAGCGCGCCCTGCGCCGCAACCGGGTCGACACCGCGATGAACTTCCTCAACCTCGCCGCCGAGGAGCTCGAGTCCGCCATCTCCGGACGCGGCCCCATCCTCGCCCTCACCGAGTTCACCGTCACCTCCGAGCTGCTCACGGCCGGCCTCGTGACGCACCACGGCGGCCTCGCGGTCTGGCCGCGCGGCATACGGCTGCCGTCCGACCGCTTCGGGCTCATCGGCGCGCCGAAGGGCATCACGCTCTTCCAGCGACCCGTGGAGGACCCGGAGGCCGTCGCGGCGGGCGAGGGCTACCTCGCCGGTTGGCGCGCCGAGCAGGGCCGCCCGATGGGCTACGCCCGCAACCTCAAGGTCGAGTCCGGCCAGGAGATCTGGCGGCTCGCGACGGACCGGCTCAAGGAGTTCGCGCTCGACCGCGGCAGCAACCTGCAGCTGCCCAAGCCGACGGACTACATGCGCCTCCCGTGGCTCAACCCGGTCAAGGCGCGGCTCAACCTGCACGAGTACCGGACCCGGCGCTGGGACCCCCTGCCGGAGCGGTTCGTCTTCCTGCCCCTCCAGGTCCAGCCCGAGTCGAGCATCGACGTCATGGGCCAGAGCTGGCGCGACCAGGCCTACACGGCCAGAGTCCTCGCCGACGCGCTCGCACCCCTCGGCATCGGAGTCGCCGTCAAGGAGCACGCCCACTTCATGTGGCGTCGCGACCCGGACTTCTGGCCGCAGTTCGACATCCACCCCAACATCGCGAGCGTCGATCCCTTCGCCGACTCCCGGGAGCTGATGAGGCAGGCCATCTTCACCGTGACGGCGACCGGAACCGTCGGGCTCGAGGCCGCGCTGCTCGGCCTGCCCGTCGTCACTGGCGCGCCGATGCCGTGGAGCGAGCTCGGGAGCGTCGCCCATCTGGCCGACCCGGACGAGCTGCCCGAGTTCATCGCCAGCCGCGGCTGGGATGCGCTGCGCGAGGACGAGGCCCGCATCGACGAGTGGTTCGCCCAGCGCTACGTCCGCAACTCGTGGCAGGGGCTCGTGCTCGACCCGCCACGGGTTCCCGAAGTCCTCTCGACCGAGAACATCCGCAGGGTCGGGGCGGCGTTCGCCGAGGCCGCGGGCACGCTCGCACGCGCACGGGGTGCCGCATGACCGGGCCGAATGCCGCTCACCCCGGACCGCGGGCCACCTCTCCCCGGGCCGGCGCGCAGGAGGCCGACAGGGCCGGATGGGTGGTCTTCGGGGCCGGCGGCCACGCGCGAGCGGTCGTCGACGTCCTCGAGCGGCTCGGCGAGACCGTCGTCGCCGTCGTCGGTGACGCGGGCGGTCGCGACTGGCACGTCGAGGTGCTCCCTGACGACCCAGCAGGCCTGGCGCATGTCGCGGCCGGCGGCCTTCGTGCGGCAGTCGCCGTCGGGGCGGCGGTCCCGCGCCTGCGCATCCTGACGCAGCTGGGCGAAAGCGCACCCTCGACTGGGAGAAGTGCCCGCTCGACCGAGGGGACGGCGTTGCCCAGTGCCGAGGTCGCCCCGCCTCTCATCGCGGCGAGCGCGACGGTGGCGCGGGATGCCGTGCTGGGCGCCGGCACGGTCGTGCTCGAGCATGCCCACGTGGGCCCGGGGAGCAGGCTGGGGGCGGGCACTATCGTCAACACGGGCGCGATCGTCGAGCACGACTGCGCGGTCGGCGAGGGCGCCCACATCGCGCCGGGTGCGGTCCTCCTCGGGGGCGCCTCGGTCGGGGCGCGCACGCTCGTCGGCTCGGGCGCGCGGGTGCTGCCGAGCGTGACCGTCGGCAGCGACGTCACCGCAGGTGCGGGTGCCGTCCTGACCCGCGCGGTCGCAGACGGACTGGTCGTGGTCGGTGCACCGGCGGCCAGCCCCGCCTCACGTGCGGGAGCCGACCGATGAGAGGTGCGCAGATCGGCGGGGCCCGCATCCCGGAGCCGCGCGCCGTCCACGTCATCGCCGAGGCCGGCGTCAACCACAACGGTGACGTCGAGCTCGCGCACCGGCTCGTCGACATCGCGGCCGACGCTGGGGCGGACTCGGTCAAGTTCCAGACGTTCGACCCCGCGAAGCTCGTCTCCGCGACCGCGGCGACGACGCCATACCAACGGGATCGGGGTGGGAGCGCTGACCAGCGGTCCCTGCTCGAGTCGCTCACGCTGCCCGCATCCGCCTGGGCAGAGCTTCGCGACCACGCGACGCAGGCGGGTCTGACCTTCCTCTCCACCCCGTTCGACCTCGACAGCGCCGAGCTCCTCGTGGGCCTCGATGTGCCGGCCCTCAAGGTCAGCTCCGGCGAGCTGACCAACCTGCCCTACCTGCGTGCCCTCGCCTCGCTCGGGGTCACCCTCCTCGTCTCGACCGGCATGGGCACGGCGGACGAGGTCGCCGAGGCGGTCGCGGCCTGCCGCGCGGCGCCCGGCCTCGTGCTGTTCCACTGCGTCTCCGCCTATCCCGCGCCGGTCGACGAGTGCAACCTGCTCGCCATCCCGCGGCTCATGGAGCGTCACGACGTGCCGGTGGGCTGGTCGGACCACACACCGGGCCTCACCACCGCGCTCGGCGCCGTCGCACTCGGGGCGCCGATCCTCGAGAAGCACTTCACCTCAGACCGCACCCTGCCCGGACCGGACCACCTCGCGAGCCTCGAGCCGGCCGAGCTCGCCGACTACGTCACCCAGACCAAGCTGCTCGCCCGCGCCCTCGGTGACGGCGTGAAGCGCCCGATGCCCTCTGAGGAGGAGAACGCCAGGCTCGTCCGGCGCTCCTGGCACGCCGCGAGGGACCTGCGGGCCGGGACCGTGCTGACCCCGGACGCCCTCGCACTCCTGCGTCCGGAGGCCGGCCTCAGCCCGGCCGTGGACGTCGGCGGCCGGCGCCTGGTGCGGGACGTGTCCGCAGGAGCGCCGCTGACCGACGCCGACCTCGAGCGCTGATGGCGAACCGAGTCGTCGCCGTCTTCGTCGGCACCCGCGCGGACCTCGGACCGCTCGGGCCGGTGATCACGGCGGTCGCCGACGCGCCGGGCCTCACGCTGCGGATCCTCACCGGCGTCATGTACGACGCCGACGACCTCGCCGCTGGCCTTCCCGGTCCCCGGACCGCCGAGGAGTGGCGCGGCTCGATCGTGGCGCTCGCGACGCCGATGGGCGACGACGTCACCCCTGAGGCCGAGGTCGAGCAGGGCGCCCTCCTCGCCGCCGCCACCGGGCGCGCGATCCGGGACGAGGGACTCGAGGTCCTCGTCGTCCTCGGCGACCGATGGGAGCTGCTCGACATCGTGCCGCCCGCCTTCCTGCTCGGGGTTCCCGTCGTCCACCTGCACGGCGGTGAGGTGACCGAGGGAGCGGTCGACGAGCGGGTCCGGCACGCGGTGACCAAGCTCGCCGACGAGCACTGCGTGGCATCCGACGATGCCGCCGCCAGGCTCCGGCAGCTGGGTGAGCCCGAGGAGCGGATCCATGTGACCGGTGCACCGGGACTCGACCGGCTGGCCTCGGTCGCACCCATGCCCGACACCGAGATCGCCTCTCATACAGGTCTTCCCGAAGTTCGCCGGCCGCTCGCCCTGTTCACCTATCACCCGCCGACGACGGTCGCGCCGACCTGCGCCGGCACGTGGGCGCGGGAGGCTCTCGAGGCGGCCCTCGAGGTGTGCGGCTCGGTCGTCGCAACGCACCCCGGGATGGATGCCGGCCGCGAAGAGGTGCTGGCGGCTCTCGACGAGGTGGCGCGGCGCCACCCCGACCGCGTCGCCGTCGTTCCGGCCCTCGGTCCCGCGTACCCCCGGGTCCTCGCCGCCGCCGACGTCGTCGTCGGCAACTCCTCCTCGGGCGTCATCGAGGCCGCCACGGTGCACGTGCCCGCCGTCGACTTCGGCGACCGCCAGCGGGGGCGGCTGCGTGGTGGCAACGTCGTGCACAGCGAGGAGGGCCGCGCCCCGGTCGCGGACGCACTCCGGCGTGCCCTCGCCCCGGCCTTCCGGGCCGGGGTCGCAGCCATGGACAACCCCTACGGCGCCGGGGAGGCGGCCGTGCGCATCCTCGATATCGTTCGACGTGCCGGCTCTGCCGGTCGGGCGAAGCCGTTCATCGACCTGGACCGTCGAGAGAAGGAGCACGAAGGATGACGTCACGGGACCTCCGGGCCGGCTGTGCGCCGAGGTCAGCGACCATCCGTGACGCGCTCATCGTCATCGACCGGAGCGCGACCTCCGTCTGCCTCCTCGTCGACGAGCAGGGCCACCTCCTCGGGCTCGTCACCGACGGCGACCTCCGCCGTGCCCTGCTCCGGGGCGTCGGGCTCGACGACCCCGCGCTCGACCACGCGACGACGACGCCGCACGTCGTCGAGTCGGGCACGGCCCGGGCTGCCGTCCTCGACCTGATGTCGGCGCTCCGGATCTCCGTCGTCCCGGAGGTCGACGCCGACGGGGTCCTCGTCGGCCTCCACACGCTGTCCGACGTTGTCGGCGCCGACCAGCTACCGAACGCGGCCGTCATCATGGCCGGGGGACGAGGCACGCGCCTCGGCGAGCTGACGAAGGACACCCCGAAGCCCCTCATGACGGTCGCCGGTCGCTCGATCCTCGAGTGGATCGTCCTCGGCCTCGTCGGCGACGGCATCCGGGACATCTACGTGAGCGTCAACTACCTCGCCGACCAGATCGAGGAGCACCTCGGCGACGGCAGCCGCCTCGGCTGCACCGTCCGGTACCTGCGGGAGGACCCGGACCGCCCACTCGGGACGGCGGGGTCGCTGACCATCCTCCGCCGTGAGCGACCGGACCTCGCCGACCCCGTGCTCGTCATGAACGGCGACCTCATGGTGCAGTTCGACGCGGCCAAGCTGCTGGACGTGCATCGACGTTCTGCGGCGGTCCTCACCGTCGCCACCCGCAGCTACCAGCACGAGGTGCCCTTCGGCGTCGTCGAGAGCGAGAACGGTCGCGTCACCGGCATCTCGGAGAAGCCAACCCTGAGCTTCGACATCAACGCCGCCGTGTATGCCGTCGACCCCCGGGCACTGCAGTGGCTGCCCGAGGGCCGGGCCAGCACGATGCCGGGCCTCGTCGAGACCTGCCTGCGGCGTGGCGAGGTCGTCACGGCCTGGCCGATCCGCTCGGACTGGATCGACGTCGGGACGCCCGAGGACCTGGCCCGAGCGAAGGGGCACCTGTGACCGGGAGCGAGCTGAGCGGCATACGGCCGGAGGAGGAAACCTTGATGGAACCGCGCCCGATGAGCCAGTCGATCGCAGGCAGGACCGTTCTCGTCACCGGGTCGGACGGCTTCATCGGCAGCCACGTCGTCGAGCGGCTCATCGCCGACGGGGCCCGCGTCCGAGCGTTCTGCCTCTACAACTCGAACGGCGCGGCCGGATGGCTCGACGAGTCGGCGCCGTTCCGCCGGGCGATAGGCGACGGTCAGGCCGAGGTGGTGCTCGGTGACATCCGCGACCCCGAGCACGTCGCGGCGTCCGTCGAGGGCGTCGACGTCGTCCTGCACCTCGCCGCGCTCATCGCGATCCCGTTCTCCTACGTCGCGCCGCGTTCCTACGTGGAGACGAACGTCATCGGGACGCTCAACGTGCTCGAGGCGGTACGCCGGCACGGCACGCCGCGGATGGTCAACACCTCGACCTCCGAGGTCTATGGCACGCCTGAGGAGGTGCCGATCACCGAGGCTCACCCGTTGCGCGGGCAATCGCCCTACAGTGCAACGAAGATCAGCGCGGACAAGATGTGCGAGTCCTACGCCCTGTCGTTCGAGACACCGGTGACCGTGCTGCGGCCGTTCAACACATTCGGGCCCCGGCAATCGACGCGGGCGGTCATCCCGACCGTCCTGTCGCAGCTGCTCGCCGGCGCACGCGAGCTCCGACTCGGTGACCTGTCGCCGAAGCGTGACTTCACCTACGTGGCGGACACGGCCGACGGCTTCGTGCGTGCGGCCGTCACCGACCTCGCGCCCGGGACGGTGATCCAGCTCGGGACGGGCCGGACCGAGTCGATCGGCGACATCGTCGACCTGTGCCGGAAGGTGACCGGGAACGACGCGCACGTGGTGACGGAGAGCCAGCGGATCCGGCCCGCCGCCTCCGAGGTGCAGGTCCTGCTGTCCGATCCCTCGCGGGCGCACGAACTGCTCGGCTGGGCCCCGACAACGTCGCTGGAGGAGGGGCTGGCGCGGACGGCGGACTGGCTTCGCGACCGGGTGGACCCGGAGACTGTGGCGAGGTACCACCGATGAGCGAGGCTCACGCCCCTGGTGCCCGTGGAGCGGAGGGGACGATCCCGCTCGCGGTGCCGAACATCGGCGAGCTGGAGCGGCGATACGTTCTCGAGGCAGTGGACTCCGGGTTCGTCTCGTCGGTGGGGCCGTTCGTCGCGGAGTTCGAGCGGCGGTTCGCGGCGCGGGTGGGTGCGAGGCACGCGGTCGCCTGCTCGAGCGGGACGGCCGCGATCCACGTCGGGCTCATCCTCCTCGGCGTGGAGCGTGGGGACGACGTGGTGTGCTCCGACTTCACGTTCGTGGGCTCCGTGGCGCCGATCGCCTACCTCGGCGCCCGGCCGGTGCTCGTGGACAGCGAGGAGCGGACCTGGAACGTGGATCCCGAGCTCCTGGCCGGCGAGCTCGACCGGCGGGCCGCGACGGGCGAGCCCATGCCGAAGGTCGTCGAGGTGGTCCATGCTCTCGGGCAGCCGGCGGCCCTGGAGCCGGTCATGCAGGTCTGCGAGCGCTACGGCGTCGCCGTCCTCGAGGATGCGGCCGAGTCCCTCGGAGCCGGGTGGTCCGGGGGCCGGTTCGCCGGCAAGCAGACGGGGACGGTCGGGGCCATCGGGTGCTTCTCCTTCAACGGCAACAAGATCGCGACGACCGGGGGAGGGGGCATGATCGTCACGGACGACGACGCCCTGGCGGCGCGGGCGCGGCACCTCACGACCCAGGCGAAGGTACCCGACGTCGGTTACCTGCACGACGAGGTCGGCTACAACTACCGGCTCACCAACATCGCCGCGGGGCTGGGGCTCGCGCAGCTCGAACGGCTGGACGAGTTCGTCCGCGCGAAGCACCGCATCGCCGACCGCTATGACGCGGCCCTGACCGACCTGCCGCTCGTGCTGCCCCCGCGTGTCGAGGGGCTCGACGCGACGTACTGGCTCTACTCCGTGCTCGTGCCCGACACGGACGGCCGCGGCCGGGACGACCTGCTCGCCCACCTGGCTGAACGGGGCGTCGGAGCCAGGGCCCTGTGGCGTCCGCTGCACCTGCAGCCGCCCTATGCTGAGTCCCGTGTCGTCGGCGGGCAGGTGGGGGCGTCGCTGTTCGAGCGCGGCGTGTCACTGCCGTGCGCGACCGAGCTGACGGAGTCGGACCAGGACCGCGTCATCGACGCCGTCCGGTCGTTCTTCGACTGACCACGCACGGCAAGGCTGAGCGCACGGCAGGGGGCCGCCCCCTCGTGGGAGACGGCCCCTTGCGCGTGCGGGTGGGTTCAGACCTTCGCGGCGGCGAAGCCCTGCTCGAGGTCGGCGATGATGTCGTCGATGTGCTCGATGCCGACGGACAGCCGCACCAGTCCGGGGGTGACCCCGGCCGCGAGGCGGTCCTCGTCGGGGCCCTGGGAGTGCGTCGTCGAGGCCGGGTGGATGACGAGGGACTTGACGTCGCCGATGTTCGCCACGTGGCTGTGCAGCGTGAGGCCCTCGACGAACTTCTTGCCCGCCTCGAGGCCGCCCGTGATCTCGAAGGCGAGGACGGCGCCCGCGCCCTTCGGGACGTACTTCTGGGCCAGCTCGTAGTTGGGGTCCTCCGGCAGGGAGGCCCAGACGACCTTCTCGACCTGGTCGTGGTCCTTGAGGAACGCCGCGACCTGGTGGGCGTTCTCGATGTGCCGCTCGACGCGGAGGCTGAGCGTCTCGATGCCCTGTCCGATGAGGAAGGCGTTGAACGGGGAGATCGCGTTGCCGAGGTCGCGCAGCAGCTGGACCCGCGCCTTGAGGATGAAGGCGAGGTTGACGCCGAAGGCGCCGTCCTTGCCGAGGTCCCGGGCGTAGACCAGGCCGTGGTAGCTCGGGTCGGGCTGGTTGTAGTTGGGGAACCGCTCCGAATCCTTGCCGAAGTCGAAGTTGCCCGAGTCCACGATGACGCCGGCGATGGTCGTGCCGTGGCCGCCCAGGTACTTCGTGGCAGCGTGCACCACGATGTCGGCGCCGTGCTCGATCGGGCGCAGCAGGTAGGGCGTCGCGATGGTGTTGTCGACGACGAGGGGGACGCCGATCTCGTGCGCGACGGCCGCCACGGCCTCGATGTCGAGGATGTCCGACTTCGGGTTGGCGATCGTCTCGCCGAAGAAGAGCTTGGTGTTCGGCCGGGCCGCGGCCCGCCAGGCCTCCGGGTCGGCCGTGTTCTCGACGAAGGTCACCTCGATGCCGAGCTTGGGCAGCGTGTTCTGGAAGAGGTTGTAGGTGCCGCCGTAGAGCGCCGGGCTCGCGACCACGTGGTCACCGGCCTCGGCGATGTTGACGATCGCGAAGAACGTCGCGGACATCCCCGAGCTGAGCAGCAGCGCGCCGACGCCGCCCTCGAGGGAGGCGATCCGCTTCTCGACCGCGTCCTGGGTGGGGTTCATGATCCGGGTGTAGATGTTGCCGAGCTCGGACAGGGCGAAGAGGTTCTTCGCGTGCTCGGTGTCGTTGAAGACGTACGACGTCGTCTGGTAGATCGGCAGGGCTCGTGCGCCGGTGGCCGGGTCGGCCTGCTCCTGGCCGACGTGGACCTGCCGCGTCTCGAACGACCAGTTCGGGGTGTCAGTCATCTGCTTCCTCGTATCCCGTGTGCTCGATGTCGCTGCCCAGGGGCACCGACGTGTCTGATCGGTGCGGGAGAAGGCTCTCCGCGCTTGCCGGCGAACGTGGTTCGCCGACCTGGTCCTCACCCGGGGCACCCCACCGCGGTTGGGAGGGTTGCCGGCCAGCGAGCCGGGGCTTTGCGCTGGCGCTCATGACCTGCTCGCAGGATAGGTGAGCCACGAAGCGGTATGCCGCTCACGTCCTCATCGTGGACGTGTGACGTCGCGCACGGGCCCCGTGCGCGGGCGGAAGGGCGGCGACCGCCGAGTAGCATCAAGGCGTGACGAACCCGGACTTCGACCTCTACCGGCTCTCGGAGGACCACGACGCCCTGCGTGCGGCCGTGCGTGCCGTGGCTGAGGACAAGATCGCGCCCTTTGCCGCCATCGTCGACGAGGAGGCGCGCTACCCCCAGGAGGCGCACGACGCCCTGGTCGCCTCCGACTTCTTCGCGCCCCACATCCCCGAGGAGTACGGCGGCGTGGGGGCCGACGCCCTGGCCACCTGCATCGTCATCGAGGAGGTCGCGCGCGTCTGCGCGTCGAGCTCGCTCATCCCGGCCGTCAACAAGCTGGGCTCCCTCCCGCTCATCCTCGCGGCCAACGAGGACGTCAAGAAGCGCTACCTGCCCCCGCTGGCGGAGGGGAAGGCCACCTTCTCCTACGGCCTCTCGGAGCGCGAGGCCGGCTCCGACACCGCCTCGATGAAGACCCGGGCCGTCCGGGACGGCGACGACTGGGTGCTGAACGGCCAGAAGTCCTGGATCACGAACGCGGGTGTCTCCGACTACTACACGGTGCTGGCCGTGACCGACCCCGAGGGAAAGCGCGGCAGCAACGTGACCGCCTTCGTCATCGAGAAGTCCGACGCCGGCTTCACCTTCGGTGAGAAGGAGCGCAAGCTCGGCATCAAGGGCAGCCCGACGCGCGAGCTGCACTTCGACCACGTCCGGGTCCCCGGGGACCGTCTCGTCGGCGAGGTCGGTCAGGGCCTCAAGATCGCCCTGCGCACGCTCGACCACACGAGGGTCACGATCGGTGCCCAGGCGGTCGGCATCGCCCAGGGCGCTCTCGACGGGGCGCTGGCCTATGTCAAGGAGCGCAAGCAGTTCGGCAAGCACATCGCCGACTTCCAGGGCATCCAGTTCATGCTCGCGGACATGGCGATGGAGCTCGAGGCCGCCCGCCAGATGGTGTACGTCGCGGCGGCGAAGTCGGAGCGTGAGGACAAGGACCTGGCCTTCTTCGGTGCCGCCGCGAAGTGCTACGCCTCCGATGTCGCGATGAAGGTGACCACCGACGCCGTCCAGCTGCTCGGTGGAGCCGGGTACACCCGGGACTTCCCGCTCGAGCGGATGCTCCGCGACGCGAAGATCACCCAGATCTACGAGGGCACCAACCAGATCCAGCGTCTGGTCATGGCCCGCCAGCTGCTCAAGTGAGCGTGGCGACCACCGACTCCGAGACGGACCGGACCGTCTCGGCGACAGCGATGCGGGAGGGGTCGACCCATCCCGCGGTGAGCGTCATACTGCCGATCCTCAATGAGGAGCGGCACCTGGCCGATGCCGTCCAGATGGTCCTGGGCCAGGACTACCCGGGGCCCCTCGAGGTGGTGCTCGCGCTCGGTCCGTCTCAGGACCGCACGGACGAGGTGGCTGCTCGGCTGGCGGCGTCGGACGCGAGGGTCAAGACGGTGCCGAACCCCAGCGGTCGGACGCCGGATGCCCTCAACGCCGCCATCGGCGCGTCCTCGGGAGCCATCGTGGTCCGGGTCGACGGCCATGCCGAGATCCCTCTGGACTACGTCTCCACGGCCGTCGGCGAGCTCATGCGGGTGGGTGCTGACAACGTCGGCGGGATCATGGACGCCCGGGGGACCAACGCCTTCGAGCGGGCCGTCGCGGCCGCGATGCGCAGCCGGATCGGCGTCGGCAACTCCGCCTTCCACGTCGGGGGAGAGGCTGGCGAGGCCGAGACGGTGTACCTCGGCGCGTTCCGTCGTGAGGCGCTGGAGCGGGTTGGAGGTTACGACCCGCACTTCGCCCGGGCCCAGGACTGGGAGATGAACCATCGGATCCGGGAGACCGGGGGCAAGGTCTGGTTCACTCCGGCGCTCAGGGTCACCTACCGGCCGCGCAGCACGTTCCGCGCCCTGGCCAGCCAGTACTTCCACTACGGGCGCTGGCGCCGGATCGTGGCGCGTCACCACGAGGGCACCATCAATTTGCGTTACCTCGCACCCCCCGCGATGGTGCTCGGCACCGTGGCCGCCGCCGCGGTCGGGGTGCGCTGGCGGGCCGCCTGGGTGGTTCCTGCGACCTATGCCGCTGCCGTCACCCTGGGCGGGGTCGCGATCACTCGGGGTGAGTCGGCTCGGACTCGCGCGCTGGCGCCGATGGTCCTGGCGACGATGCACTGGGCGTGGGGCGCCGGCTTCCTGTCGAGTCCGCGGCGGCTGCGGCGCTGACCGCGCTGTTGCCCCTCGGACGCCGAGCGGTCGCGAGGACCGCGGCCGCGGCCTTCTCCGCTACCGCGTCCTGGCTTGCGAAGGTGCGCGTCCAGCCGCTCAGTCTCTCCGCTTCCCCGGGACCGGGCCGGCGCTCGAGCGCCTCCCGCATCGCCTCCGCGACCTCGTCGGGTGACCAGTCGCAGGCCCAGCCGAGCCCGTTGCTGCGCACGATCTCGTATCCGGGGCCCGGACCCGAGTAGATGACAGGGACGCCGCAGGCCGTGACGGCGAACATCTTCGTGGGGAATGCGTAGTCGTAGCCCATGTCGGGGTGCAGCGACGCGAGCCCGGCTGCGGCCTGGCTTACCTCCGCGGCGACCACCTCACCTGGGACTCGGCCGGGGAACGACACCTGCCCGGGGGCCAGGCTGTCGGCCAGCCGCCTGAGCTGATCGGCCTGGACTCCCTGGCCGAACATCACCAGCCGGGCGTCCGGCCGGTCGGCGGCGACCTGCGCGAAGGCGCGCACGAAGACCTCCGCGCCCTGCAGCTCCGACATCGTGCCCGCATAGACGAAGGTCGGGGTGGCGCCGTCATGGGGCACCGCGCGGAACGTCTCGGTGTCGACACCCGTGCCGACGACGAGGATGTCATGGTCCTCGCCGACGATGGCGCGCACGTCCTCGGCCACGCCCGTGGAGACGGTCAGCACGAGGGCAGCGCCGCTCATCGCCCAGCGCTCGAGGGCGCGCAGTACCGCCACCACGGGTCGGGCGATGCCGATTCCGGCGGCCGCCGTGGACGACACGTCCCCCGCGTAGTAGGCGTAGGGGAGCCGGCGCAGGGCGCAGACGATGCGGACGACGGCGCCGGTCGTCGGCGGGGGCTCGACGACGACGATGTCGGGTCGGCGATTGACAAGCAGCCGGACCAGGAGCGGCAGGTCGAAGCTCGCGTACTGCAGGTATCCCCTGACGTTGCCGCCGCGGTCCCGGAGCACGGGCCAGCGGCGGAGGCGCACGCCCGCCGGCGCCGGCCCTCCCTTGAGGCCACGCGGGGGCGTGCTCGTCAGGACGTCGACGTGCGCGCCGTGCTGGCGAAGGCGCCGAGCGAGCGACCCGAGACGGTATGCCGCAGCCCCGGGTTCTGGAGGGAAGATGCGGCTCGCGAGCGCGACACGTGGGGCGGACATCGGAGCAGACGGTACCAGCCGACCGCCGTCCGGACTGCCCTCCATGCGGCTCAGGGGCGCTTCCGGCTGAAGGAGCCGCGGAAGGGCAGGAGGCTCAGGTCACGGCGCGACAGGGTCCACCAGAGGAGGCAGAACAGCCCCGCGACGAGGGGGTCCGTCGCCGCGGGGAGGTCGAAGAGGCGCTGCAGGGTGAACCCGGAACCGATGATGACGATGCCCGCACCGAGGCGGAGCGCGAGCCCTGCCCACGCGTGGCCCCCGACCCGCCACTCCACGATGAGGGGGACCAAGCCGTTGACGAGCGAACCGAGCAGGAAGCCGACCGCCACACCGAGGACCCCGCTCCGCGGGACGAGGACGAGCCACGTGACACAGCCGACGACGAGGCCGGCGATGCTCGCCCCGCTCGTCACGAGCATGGCGCGGTGGCTGCGCGTGATGAGCGCGTTGACCGAGGCGATCGCGAGGTTGGTCGTCAGCACGGCGCCGATGAGGATCGGGAAGAGGGTCGCGCTCCGGGAGAACTCGGAGCCCCAGACCAGGTCGATGACCAGCCGGGAGGTGAGGATCAGCGAGCCGAAGATCGTGAGCATCACGAGCACGAGCACCCGCGTCGCCTGGTTCGTCTGCGCCCGGAACGTGTCGCGGTCGCCGCGGCCCCACGCCTGCGCCAGGGCGGGGAACAGGACCAGCCCCAGGGAGGAGGCGAGCAGGGAGGCGGGCGTCGCCGTCACCATGGCGGCGGCGAACTGGCCCGCCTCGTCCGGGCTGCCCGCCCCCTTGGCCACGACCATCGCGATCTGGAGGAACCCGGTGCTCGCGATCGTGCCCGCCGCACCGAGCAGGATCATGTGGTCGAGCTCGCGCCGGAGCTCGCGCCGGGGCACGACCGACGGCCCCCGTGGCCACCCGGCGATGCTGTAGAGCAGGTAGGCGCCGGCGATCGGCGCGATCAGCGCCGTTCCCCGGACGCCGAGCAGGAGGGCGACGGCGAGACCGACGAGGCCGAGAGCCGCGCCGATGCCGTCCCACGTCGTGGCCCGCCGCACCTGGCCCACTCCGAAGAACACCCCCCGCGTGAACGAGTAGCCGGAGTACGCCGCCGCGAACACGGCGACCCAGACGGCGTCCCGAAGGAGGCCGTCGTCGAGGAGCAGCCAGGCAGGCACCGCGAGGACCGCGACGGCGGCCGCCGCGAGCAGCGTGCGGCGGCGGAGGTGGGTGGCGACGGCGTGCAGCTCCTCGAGGTCCCCGGCCCCTCGGGCACGGGCGAGGTACTTGGAGGCTGCCGACCCTGACGTCGTCGGCCACAGCAGCGCGAGCAGCGTGCCCGTCGAGATGGCGGCCTGCACCGAGCCGAGCACGGCCTGGCCGGCGAGCCGGCCGACGAGCCAGCTCGTGGCGAAACGCAGCCCGCCCTGGAACAGGAGGCCGAGCGTGCTGAGCACGCCGCGAGAGGCCATCGAGCCATCGGTCGATGCCGTGAGGTCGACACGCCACCGGGCCGAGGATTGCTGCGCCGCCGTCGGCGGCTGTTCGGATGCCGTCACCGAATCGGTCCCGTCGGGGAACCGGCCGAGAAGGCGCGGTCCGTCGGGCAAGTAGACTTCCTCGCGCTGTCACAAACGACGGCGCCGCCGAACCGGTGCGATCCCGTGGTGACCCGCGAGGGCAACGGGCGGCGGTCGTTCACGGAGCATGAGTTTACCGGTTGGCGTTCAGTGATCCTGGGCGAGGCAGGGCAGGAGATCCCGCAGCCGGGGTTGGGAGAATCGTGAGGATCACCGTCGTCGGGCTGGGCAAGATCGGCCTCCCGCTCGCCGTCCAGTTCGCGAGGTCGGGGCATGAGGTGGCGGGCGCCGACATCGACCCAAGGGTCGTCGGCCTCGTCAACGAGGGCATCGAGCCCTTCCCGGGGGAGGCCCACCTGCAGGACTACCTGCACGAGGTCGTCGAGCAGGGCCTGCTGCGCGCCACCACCGACACGTCGGGCGCGGTCGCCGAGTCGGACGCCGTCGTCGTGGTGGTGCCGCTCTTCGTCGACGACGAGGCTCGGCCCGACTTCGCCGCCATGGACGCGGCTACCGAGGCGATCGGGCGGGGCCTGAGACCGGGCACCCTGGTCCTCTACGAGACCACGCTGCCGGTGGGCACGACCCGGACCCGGTGGAAGCCCCGGCTCGAGGGGGTCTCCGGGCTGACGGAGGGGAGCGACTTCCACGTCGTCTTCTCCCCGGAGCGGGTCCTCACAGGGCGGGTCTTCGCGGACCTTCGCAAGTACCCCAAGCTCGTCGGCGGCCTGTCGGATGCGGGCACCCGCCGCGCCAAGGAGTTCTACGAGGCGGTGCTGCAGTTCGACCCGCGACCGGACCTCGAGCGGGGCAACGGCGTGTGGGACCTGGGCAGCGCCGAGGCCGCCGAGATGGCCAAGCTCGCAGAGACGACCTACCGAGACGTCAACATCGGGCTGGCGAACCAGTTCGCCGTCTTCGCCGCCGGGCACGGGATCGACGTGCACCAGGTCATCGAGGCGAGCAACTCACAGCCGTACAGCCACATCCACCGTCCCGGGGTCGCCGTCGGTGGTCACTGCATCCCCGTCTATCCCCGCCTCTACCTATGGAACGACCCGGCCGCGACGGTCGTGCGGGCGGCCCGGCAGGCCAATGCGGACATGCCCGAGTACACCGTCGCCCTCGCCGAGGAGGCGGCCGGTGGGTCGCTCGCGGGAAAGCGGCTCGTCGTGCTCGGCGCGTCCTACCGGGGAGGCGTCAAGGAGACCGCGTTCTCCGGGGTGTTCGGCGTCGTCAAGGCGGCCGAGGAGCGTGGCGCCCAGGTGCTCGTCCACGACCCGATGTACCACGACGACGAGCTGCAGCGCTACGGGTGGAGCGCCTACCACCTCGGCGAGCCGGTGGACGTCGCCGTCCTGCAGGCTGACCACGACGAGTACGACGCGCTGTCGCGGGACGACCTGCCGGGGGTCGCGGTCGTCGTCGACGGCCGTCGGCGCCTGGACCCGTCCCGGTTCGCCGGCGTGACCTTCCGCTCCATCGGCGTGCCGGAGCAGTCCGAGGCCGAGGTGCCGGTGGAAGAGGTGGTGTCCCGATGAGCATCCGTGTCGCGGACAGCGCGGACGTCGACCCGGGCGCCGAGATCGGCGACGGGAGTGCGGTCTGGCACCTGGCCCAGGTGCGTGAGAACGCGCGGCTGGGTCGCAACTGCATCGTCGGGCGCGGGGCCTACGTGGGGCCCGGGGTCGTCCTGGGCGACAACTGCAAACTGCAGAACCATGCCCTCGTCTACGAGCCGGCCGTCCTCGAAGACGGCGTCTTCGTCGGCCCGGCTGTCGTGTTCACCAACGACCACTTCCCGAGGGCGGTGTCCCCCGAGGGTGCCCTCAAGCGCGCCGACGACTGGGAGGCCGTCGGCGTCACCTGCCGCGAGGGTGCGTCGATCGGTGCCCGCTCCGTGTGCGTGGCACCGGTGACGATCGGGCGCTGGGCGCTGGTCGCGGCAGGTGCGGTCGTGACGAGGGACGTGCCGGACTTCGCCCTGGTCGCCGGGGTGCCCGCGGTGCGCAAGGCCTGGGTCGGCAAGGCCGGTGAACCCCTGGAGGACGCCGGCGGCGGGCTCTGGGTGTGCCCCCGCACCGGCGAGAAGTATCGCGAGAACGACGAGACCCTCATGGAGGTCACCGAATGAACGAGTTCATCCCGCCGGCCAAGCCGCTCATCGGTGACGAGGAGCGAGCGGCAGTCGACCGCGTCCTGCGGTCCGGCATGCTGGCCCAGGGCCCCGAGGTCGCCGCCTTCGAGCAGGAGTTCGCGGAGCACTTCGACCTGGGCCGTGCCTGCGTGGCGGTCAACTCGGGCACGTCCGGCCTCCACCTCGGGCTGCTCTCATCGGGGGTCGGCCCCGGTGACGAGGTGATCGTGCCGTCCTTCACCTTCGCGGCCACCGCGAACTCGGTGGCCCTCACCGGCGCGACGCCGGTGTTCGCCGACATCGACCCCGACGACTTCTGCCTGTCGCCGGCCGCGGTGGAGGCGTCCATCACGGAGCGCACGGTCGGGATCATGCCGGTCCACCTGTACGGGCACCCCGCGAAGATGGAGGCCCTCGGTCGGCTCGCCGAGGCGCACGGCCTGCGCATCTTCGAGGACGCCGCGCAGGCGCACGGCGCGTCCCTGCACGGGCGACCGGTCGGCAGCTTCGGCCAGTTCGCCATGTTCTCGCTCTACCCGACCAAGAACATGACCTCGGGCGAGGGCGGGATGGTCTCCGTCGCGGACAGCGAGACGGAGCGCCGGATGCGCCTCTACCGCAACCAGGGCATGGAGCGCCAGTACCACAACGAGCTCGTCGGCTTCAACGTGCGGATGACGGACATCCACGCCGCCATCGGGCGCGAGCAGCTGCGCAAGGTCGACGGCTGGACGGCGCAGCGTCAGAAGAACGCGTCGTTCCTCACCACCAACCTCGAGGGGGTGACGCCGCCCTCCGTCGCCGACGGTGCTGTCCACGTCTACCACCAGTACACCGTGCGGGTCCCGCACGACCGTGACGGTCTGGCCGCGGCGCTGCGCGAGGAGTACAACATCGGCTCGGGGATGTTCTATCCGGTGCCGAACCACCGGCTCGAGCCGTTCCGCGCCAGCGTCGACCTGCCCGAGACGGAGCGCGCCGCGCGCGAGTGCCTCTCGCTGCCGGTGCACCCTGCGCTCTCCGAGGCCGACCTAGAACGGATCGTCTCCGCCGTGAACAGCCTGGCCCGAGCGGGGGCCTGACCATGGCCGACCTACGCGCAGGTCTCATCGGTCTCGGCATGATGGGCCGGCACCACGCCCGAGTCCTGGGCTCCCTCGAGGGGGTGCGGCTCGTGGCCGTTGCCGACCCCGCCGGTGACCCGCACGGTGTCGCCGGTGACCGGCCGCTCCTCCGCTCGGTGGAGGAGCTCGTCGCCGCAGGCCTGGACTACTGCGTCGTGGCCGTACCGACCGGACTCCACGAGAGCGTCGGGCTCGCCCTGGCGGACGCCGGCGTCCACGCCCTCATCGAGAAGCCGCTCGCCCACGACGTGTCCGCCTCGACCGCGCTGGTCGAGGCCTTCGAGGCAGCCGGACTCGTCGGCGCCGTGGGCCACATCGAGCGCTTCAACCCGGCCCTGCAGTCGCTCCGTGCCCGGCTCGAGGCCGGGGACCTCGGCAGTGTCTACCAGGTCGCCACCCGGCGGCAGGGACCGTTCCCCGCCCGCATCGCCGACGTGGGCGTCGTCAAGGACCTCGCCACCCACGACATCGACCTGACCGCGTGGGTGACCCAGCAGGCCTATTCGGCCGTGTCCGCCCAGACGGCGCACCGGTCGGGACGCGAGCACGAGGACCTCGTCGCGGCGACGTGCCGCCTCTTCGGGGGCACCGTGACGAGCCACCTCGTCAACTGGCTGTCGCCGCTGAAGGAGCGCGTCGTGGTCGTGACGGGGGAGAAGGGCGCCTTCGTGGCCGACACGATCACCGCCGACCTCACCTTCCACGCGAACGGGGAGGTGGCGACCACGTGGGACGCGATCGCCCGGTTCCGCGGGGTCTCCGAGGGTGACACGGTGCGCTACGCCATTCCCAAGCCGGAGCCACTGCGGACCGAGCATGAGCACTTCCGGGACGCCGTTCAGGGCAAGGAGTCGGACATCGTCACGCTCGCCCAGGGACGGCAGACGGTGCGCGTCGCCGAGGCGATGATCGCGTCCGCGAAGAGCGGGACCGTCGTCGAGCTCTGACCGTCCTCAGCGGGCCGCGACGACGCGCCGGTAGACCTCGGCGACGGCGTCGACGGCCCGCTGGGCGCCGTGCACCTGCTCGACCCAGGCGCGAGCGGCGTCCGGGTCATGGGCGGCGTCGCCGCGGACCAGTGCTCTCGTCGCCTCGGCCGCCGAGGCCGGGTCGTCACCCAGCACAGGAGCACGCGCCTCGCCCGTGGGGAGGAGGGGCGCGGGCACGACGAGCGGAGCGCCGGTGCCGAGTGCCTCGAGCTCGCTGGAGGACAGAATGCCGGCCGCCTGGCCGATGACGACGGCGGCACCGGCGAGGAGGCGGACGAACGTGTCGTGGTCCATGCGGGGCAGCAGCCGAACGCCCGCGCCCGCGGCAGCAGCCGCGCCCGGACCCCAGTCCAGCCCGACGAGGTCGGCCGAGTCGCCGAGGGCCGCGGCGAGGAGCCGGGCGGTCTCGAGCTGAGCCTCGAGTCCCTTGACCGGCTCCCAGCGTGAGGCGAAGACCACCTGGGGGCGTCCGGGTGCGGGTTGCCAGGGCGGCAGGTCCGCCACGTCGACCGGCACGGGCAGCAGGATGGCGTCCGGTCGGTGGGGGAGCACGTGCTGGGCGAGGTCGGGCGTCGAGTAGAAGACCGCCTCGGCCGCTCGAAGGCCAGACCGTATGACGTCACCGCGGCCCGGCTCGTACTGCGCCGTGCGGACGTCGCTGCCGTGGCAGTGCAGCACGTAGCGGGGGGCCATCGCGCGCGTGTGCGGCAGGGTGGTGGCGGAGTGGACGTGCACGACGGCATGCCGGCGCGCCTGCACCGCGAGCCGGGAGGCCCAGGCCGCCCCTCTCAGCGCGCGTCGCGCGCGACCCGTGGCGCCCCTCCACCCCGGGTCGCCGACGGCGCGGGGCAGCAGGTCCCACTCGTAGCCCCGCTGCCTGCCGCGGCGCACCAGCCGCGCGGCGGTGAAGGCGGCGTCGTTGACGTGCAGGGCGGAGGGGACGTCGGTCATCGTGGGCCGCCGAGGAGGCGGCCCACGATGTCGGCCATCACGGTGCGGTCCGTCTCGTCGCTGAGGGCGTGCGCCTGCGCGTCCGCAGCCTTCTTCCCGGCTCGCACGCGGTCGGGGTCGAGGCGGCGGAGGGCTGCGGTGAAGGCGTCCTCGGTGAAGTCCTCGGCCACGACGCCGAGGTCGAGCCCCCGCACCAGCCGTGCCATCTCGGGGGAGGGCCCCACGGCCTGGGCGAGGCGGGCCTGCACGAAGTCGAAGAACTTGTTCGGCAGCGCGAACTCGGCGTTGATGTTGATGGGCGGCATGCAGAAGACGCCGACGTCGTAGGCGTTCAGTGTGGCGGGCAGCGCGTCTGGGGGGACCGGGTCGTGGAAGCGCACCCGGTCCGAGCCCTGCGCGAGCTCGTGCAGCTCCCGCAGGTAGCGGCCCCCGTCGGCGGCCGGGACGAGGTAGAGGTCGAGGGTGAACTGGGGGAGCGCGAGGGTCGAGCGGATCAGCATCTCGAGGTTGCGTCCTCGGATCGCGGCACCACTGTGGACCAGGCGCAGCATCCCGTCGTCCACGTCGGTCGGTGCCAGCTCCCGGAACGGGCCGGCGTTGCGGACGACCTCGCAGGGCACGCCGTACACCTCTGTGTAACGGCGGGCCAGGGGCTCGCAGACGGTCGTCACGGCGCCGCTCCTCGGCAGGTAGCGCCGGCAGAGGTCGTCCATGAGCGGACCCACCAGGGTGCGCCATGTGAAGACGTGGGAGAACTCCTCGGCGGCCCACTCGTGCATGTCCGCCCAGACCGGCGCGCCCTGCGCGACGGAGAAGGCGAGCGGCAGGGCGCGCGCGTCGTTCGCGACGACGAGGTCGAAACGCTCCGTCCCGATGAGCGCGCGCGCCTGACGCAACCCGCCCGCGGCCAGCTCGACCCTCTGGTGCCGCCGCAGGGCGAGCCCGACGACGCCCGGGACTGACCGGGGCAGGGAGGGCGCCTGGTCGTCGACGCGGAGGTGGCGGGTCGCGCCTTCCGGTGTCGGGCCATAGCCGACCGAGGTCACCTCGCCGTGCTGCGCCAGGACCCCGAGCTGCCGGAGGACCCGCGCATCCCGGGTCAGGGGTGACATGGAGATGGTGAGGATTCGCGGGCCTGGCACAGACGGCGAGTATAGCCAGCGCCTGCGTGCTGGGCCCGGCGCTCAGCGGGCGCAGGCGATGCGTTCGTACAGCGTGTATGGGGCCGAGCTGGCGACCGGCTTCCAGGCTGGGGAGGTGCCCACGTGGTCGATGCCGGCGTAGAGCTTCTCGCGGCCCTTCGACCAGGAGAAGGGGCGTCCCCCGGTGATGGCCCACTCGACGTGCTGTCGCTCTGCGACCGTGCAGATCTCGGGGTTCGTGCCCACCTCGTTGAGGTGCCGGGACAGCAGCTCCCGGTCGGGGCTCGTGTTGGCCTTCTCGGTGGGGACGAGGAGGCGCCGGCCGCTCACGACATAGAGGTAGGTGCCGCCGTTCCACG
Organism: Intrasporangium sp.; assembly: GCF_051961875.1. Classification (GTDB taxonomy): domain Bacteria; phylum Actinomycetota; class Actinomycetes; order Actinomycetales; family Dermatophilaceae; genus Intrasporangium_A. The sequence continues at coordinate 34,848 of NZ_JBQCCV010000258.1, forward strand.
GGTTTGCGGCGACGACCTCGTTCGGCGGGATGTGCTGGGACAGCGCCCGGAGCGATCGGAGCTCCTGGTTCGTGACCCAGGAGTCCGCCGGTTTCGGGTGGAAGTAGCGGTGCAGGATGGCCGCGTGGGCACCCACGTAGCCCTGCGTCACGACGAGGAAGACCGCGAGCAGCGCACCGACCGCCGCCAGGCGGGCGTGATGCTCGCGGAGGCTTGGACGATGGCTTCTGAGATAGCGGGCGGCCAGGTCCCCGACGTACACGAAAGCGGTGGCGGCAGCGATCACGGCGGGGAGCACTCCGACAGCCTGGATCCTGACGGCGTTGTTGTACCAGGGCCAGGTGAAGAACCGGGCGGCATCGGAGTCGACGGCGACGTTGACCCAGAAGAGGCACGAGAAGAGCGCGAGCCCGACCGCGACCCAGCGGGCTCCCGGGCGGCGGAACAGGAGGATGAGGGCTCCGGCGATGACGAACACGGAGAGGAGGATCAACGGCCGCGTCTCGCGCGGGGAGAAGAGGACCATGTCGTGCAGTGCCCGGGCGGCACTCGCCTCGGGACCTGCTGCGCCCGTGTTGAACATCCCCTGGGGCCGCAGCGCAAGGCCGCCGAGCGCCACGACGACGATGCCGAGTCCGACGGCGCCGTTCCGCACCAGGGCTCCGCGCTCCCGTCGCGCACGCCACCCGTAGGCGACGACCCGGCCCAGCACGAGGATCGCGACGAACACGCACAGGGACACGAAGGCGTTGGGATGGGCCAGCGTCAGGCCCGGGAGCGAGACCGCGAGCAGGAAGAGGGACATGCGACGCGGCGCAGCGGCATACCCCTGCTCGGCGGGACTGCCGGTGACGGACACGACGAGCAGGAGCGCGGCCGGCAGCAGCGCCTGGCCGAACAGGTTGGGCCACAGCACGCCGAAGCCCATGAGGAAGTACGGGTAGCCCGTGAAGCAGACGGAGGCGATCGCGGCAGCGATTGCCACGCTTGCGCGACGGCCGAGCAGGGACATCGCGAGGACGGCACACCCGAGTGGCCAGGCGATGGCTGCGATCGTGATCACGAAGACGGACGAGGCGACCACCACCGAGCTGCCGGTCAGCAGGGCGATGCTCGAGGTGAAGTCGTGGAAGGCCGCGGGATAGAAACCGGTGCCCGTCGGCGTTGCGAACCCTGCGGCGTGGAGCACGGAGATGTCACCGTGCTCGAGCATCCACTGGGCCGCGCCGAGGTGGAAGATCGTGTCGGGGTGTTGTGGGATCGCCTCCGGAGTGGGCAGTTCCTTGCCCATCGCCACGAGGAAGACGGCCAGGGCGACGACCACGCCCACCGCCGTCCCGAGCAGGGGGCCGCCTTCTACGGGGGTGGTGCGCTTCGACAGCAGCCGGCCGGCGGCCCCGACGACGATGACGCAGAGGGCGAGACTGACGAAGAGGACGGGCACGGTCCAGCGGATCCCGAGGGCACCGCATACGACCCCGGACACGGTGAGGAAGGTCGAGGTGAGAACCGGCCCGATGGCGATGGCGGCGAGCAGCCGCGCCCGGGCGGCCAGCGCGGCGAGAGTTCCGGGGACGAAGAGGAGGGCGACGGCGACGACGAGGACCGGGATAGCCTCCCGCCACGACGTCGTTCCTGGGATCAGGACGCCCATACGCCTGCCTCCGATTCACCCGGGCCCCGTGGTCGTCGGGCCCGGTACTCGGGGGTGACTCTACCGACCGCAGCCGCGCGCCACCTGCGTGGCCTGCGACGTGGGGACCGCCCGTTGGGTGGGTACCATGTGCAGGCTCGACGCGCCGACAGAAGGACTGGAATCAATGGGACAGAGCCTGCGGACTCTGCAGCGCGGCGTGCGCATGTTCCGCAAGGTGGCGAAGACACTTCCCAGCGAGTGGAAGGCGCAGATCCGTCGGCTCCCCATCGACGACAGTCTCATCGTCTATGAGGCGTTCGGGGGCAGCGGGATGCTCTGCAACCCCGAGGCCCTGTTCCGGGCGATCCTGGCAGATCCCAACCAGGCACACCGGCGCCATCTCTGGGTCCTCAAGGAGCCGAAGGACCATCCCGAGCTGCTCGCCGAGTTCGGCGGCGACCCGCGGGTCCGGTTCGTCCGTCGAGGATCGGTCGCCTACCACAAGGCGCTCACCACCGCCGGGGTGCTCGTCAACAACGCGACATTCCCGCCGGGCTTCAACAAGCGGCCGGGACAGGTGTACGTCAACACGTGGCACGGCACCCCACTGAAGCGGATGGGCTACGACGAGGCCCAAGGTGCTCAGGGCGCGAGCAATGTCCTGCGCAACTTCATGATGGCCGACTACCTCCTGTCGAGCTCGCCGTACATGTCCGAGGTCATGTACGAGGGCGCCTACCGCCTCCTCAACGTTGCTCCCGGCCTGCTCATCGAGGAGGGGCAGCCCCGCACCGACGTCCAGTTCGTCCCGGGCACCCGCGCGCGAGTGCTGGGCAGGCTGCAGCGCTCAGGAGTCGAGGTCTCCCACACCGACCGGGTCGTCCTCTACGCGCCGACCTGGAAGGGGGACTCCTTCCACGAGGCGCGCAACGACGCGGCCGAGCTCGCCCAGGTTGTCTCCGACCTCCAGTCCCGGCTGCCGACCGGCCACCGCGTCCTGCTCAAGGTGCACCAGCAGGTCGCCGAGTTTGCGGCAAACGAGCCGCGCCTGGTGGGGCGCCTCGTCAGCAACGACGTCCCGAGCAACGACGTCCTTGCCGCAACTGACATGCTCGTCACCGACTACTCGAGCATCTTCTTCGACTTCCTCACGACGGATCGCCCGATCCTGTTCTTCACCCCAGATCTCGACGAGTACGCCTCGTACCGCGGCTGGTACCTCTCGCTCGACGAGCTGCCCGGCCCCGTCGCACACTCCGTTGCCGATTTGGCGAAGCTCGTCGAGGCGGTCGGGACCGGTTCCTCCGACGACGCCGAGGTCAGCCACCGCGCACTCCGCGAGGCAGGCCGCCTCCGGTTCACGCCATGGGACGACGGTGGGGCGACGCAGCGGGTGCTCGACGTCGTGCTGCACGACCGCGGGCACGAGCGCCGGGTACGACCCACGCGCCGCGACGGGCGACCCACGCTCCTCATCTACCTGGGCGGGATGAAGTCGAACGGCATCACGACCGCCGGGCTGAACCTGCTGCGCAACCTGGACCACGAGCGCGTCGACGTCTCGGTGGTGCACAACAAGAGCCAGGACCCCGAGCGCCTCTCCAACTTCGAGCTGATCGACGGCCGGGTCCGGCAGTTCGTCCGGGCCGGCGGATTCAACCCGGGCAAGCGGCACTTCTTCAGCAAGCGGAGACTCCTCGGCGGCCAAGCCGCCCAGCTTGGAGGCCGTGACCGGGCTGCGCTGAAGGAGCTGCTGCTGGACGACTGGCGGCGAACCGTCGGAACGGCCCGGTTCGACCACGTCGTCGACTTCAGCGGCTACAGCCCCCTCTGGTCCTTCATGCTCAGCCTCGTGCCGGCCCGTTCTCGGTCGATCTGGCTGCACAACGACCTCGCCGCGGACCAGCAGCGCGAGGTGGACGGGCGCAATCCCCACCATCGCAACCTCGCGGGAGTCTTCACGTCGTACCGCCGCTTCGACCACCTCGTCTCCGTCTCACCCGCATTGCGCGACATCAACGCGGAGAAGCTCGCCGCGTGGGCCGCCCCCGAACAGTTCACCTCGGCGCGCAACACGATCGACGCCGGACGGATCCTCGAGCTGGCCGCTGCCGAGCCTCCTGACGGCATCCTCGAGGGGACCGACGGGTTCCGTTTCGTCACGGTCGGGCGTCTCTCCCCGGAGAAGAACCACGAGCGTCTGGTCCGTGCCTTCTCCGTCGTGCACCGCGCGCATCCCGATGCCCGGCTCGTGATCGTGGGGGACGGTCCGCTCCGTCCAGAGGTCCAGGTGCTGGTGGAACGCTTGGGGCTGCAGGGGGCCGTGACGCTGACCGGGCTCCAGCCGAACCCGTGGGCGATCATGTCCCGATGCCACGCCTTCGTCCTCTCCAGCGACTACGAGGGCCAGCCGATGGTGATCCTCGAGGCCCGCACGCTGGGTCTCCCCGTCGTCTCGACCGCGTTCGGCTCCGTGCGTTCGGCCCTGGCCCCCGGCGAGGGCCTCGTCGTCGAGCGCGCTGT
>NZ_JBQCCV010000259.1:0-2914 GCF_051961875.1 Intrasporangium sp.
GGGTGAGAAGAGCCGGCAGAGCGGGAAGCAGTACCGAGTGCAGGTCTCCACGTCACCCAGCTTTGCGACGTTCGTCGACAACCAGCTTGTCGACCAAACCACCTACACGGCGTGGGACAAGACCTATCCCGAGGGGAACTACTACTGGCGCGTCCAGGGTGTCGACGCGTCGAACAACGGTCTCGCATGGTCGGAAATTCGGTCCTTCGTCAAGCAGAGCCCGGCGCCCCAGCTCAGTGAGCCGATCGGCCCGCAGAAGACCGGCCTGATGCCGTTCCGTTGGAGCCCGACGCTGTTCGCAGGCAGCTATCAGCTCGAGGTGTACAAGAACGGTGACACCGCATGGTCCCCGACGAACCGGATCATCAACGTCGCGACAAAGCAGACCGCCTATGCCCACACGGCCCCCCTGCCGTCGAGCTCAGCCGACTACGTATGGCGTGTGGCCCGACTCGATGCGGACGGCCGGCCGGGCCAGTGGTCGGCTGCTGGCCGGTTCAGCTGGACTGGGACCAAGCCCGAACTGTCCACGCCGGTCAAGGACGCGACGGTGAGCGCTGCCAGCGGCTACTTTGCGTGGAAGCCGGTCGAGGGTGGGGTGAGTTATCGCTACGAGCGCCGCGCCGTTGGCGGGACGGGCCTTGCCGAGAGCGTCACGACAGACGCGACCGCCTGGGCGTCGACGTCGGTGATCGCCGCCGGCTCCTGGGAGTGGCGCGTCGTGGCGCTCGATGCCGGCCGTGCTGAGATGGGATCGAGCGACTGGCGTCCCTTCGTGGTCCTCGCGGCCCTCACGGCGACACCTACGCCGACCATCTCGGGCACAGCCCAGGTCGGGGTACCCCTCACCGCAGTGTCCGGCGCTTGGGCCCCAGGGCCGATCTCCTTCGCGTATCAGTGGTTCCGCTCCGGAGTGGCGATCGCGGGGGCGACGGGGTCCACGTACGTCCCGACCGCCACCGACTACGGCAAGCCGCTCGCGGTACGCGTGACCGGCAGCAAGACCGGTTACACCACCGCGGCGTCCACCTCGGCGAACACCACCCCGGTGGCTGCAGGCACGTTGTCGCCGGCGCCGATTCCCACGATCTCGGGGACGGTGAAGGCGGGTTACCGGCTCACGGCGGTGCCAGGGACGTGGGGACCTGCCCCGGTCAGCCTGTCCTACCAGTGGCTTCGTTCCGGCGCTGCCATCAGTGGTGCCACCACCTCGACCTACCTGCTCACACAAGCCGACGCGGGCCGCCAGATCTCTGTGCGCGTGACCGGTGCCAAGACGGCATACGCCACTTTGGCGAAGACGTCAGCCCTGACAGCCGTCGTCGGTGGGGGAGTGCTCACCGCGACGCCGGTTCCCACCATCTCCGGGACGGTTAAGGTCGGCTACCGGCTGACCGCCGTGCCAGGGACGTGGTCGCCGGGGCCCGTGACCTTCTCCTACCAGTGGTACCGATCAGGCGTCGCCATCAGCGGGGCCACCGGCTCCACCTACCTCCTCGGCGCATCCGACCTCGGGAAACGGATGACCGTGCGGGTGACCGGCTCGAGGGCCGGCTTCACCTCAGTGGCCAAGACGTCGGCCGCCACCGCGAGCGTCGTGGCCGGCACCCTGACGGCGCCCACGCCGAAGATCTCGGGCACCGCGCGTGTTGGCTACCGCCTCACGGCCTCGCCGGGCACCTGGGGACCGTCCCCGGTGACGTTGCGCTACCAGTGGCTGCGCAACGGGGCGGCCATCTCCGGGGCGACTGGCTCAACCTATGTGGTGACCAAGGCCGACCGCGGCAAGCGCCTCTCGGTGCGGGTCACCGGCTCGAAGGCTGGCTTCACGACGGTGTCGCGCACCTCGGCCCTTACCGCGCTGATCCCGTAAAGGGCGCACCAGCACCGCAGCGGTGATCCACTCATCCGCTGCGGTGCTAGAGGAGGCTGCGGAGGAAGAGCGGGGAGGCGATCGCGACGATCGCCCCGATCAGCATCGAGGGCCCGTAGGCGAACTCGTCCTTGCGGCCCTTGCGGCGAGTCGCGAGCAGCGCCGCCGCGATGACGCCGCCGATGAGGAAGGTCGCCATCGTCGAGATGATGACGTGCGCCCAGGTCAGCCAGCCGAGGAGCATACCGAGCAGCCCGGCGAGCTTGACGTCGCCGAAGCCGATCGAGCCGGCCGGCAGCACGAAGATGAGCAGAAAGTAGAAGAGCCACAGGGCCGCGCCGCAGATGCCGGCGCGGAGCAGGGCGCCCCAGTCGCCGGTGAGGTGGCTGCATACCGCGAGGAGACCGGCGAGGATCGGATAGGCCGGCAGCTGGATCTTGTCGGGCAGGCGGTGCACGTCGAGGTCGATGAAGGCGAGGGCGACCATGACCCAACTGGCGACGACATACGTCGCGGGGACGAAGGGCGGTCGCCCGGGAGCCAGGACCGCCCAGAGGAGGACGGTCAGGATCCCGCTGATGGGGATGATCCACACCGGGGAGGGCTTCGGCAGGTGCTGCTCGTCCTCGTTGCGGTAGCGCAGGTGCACGAGCTGGGACTGCATCACGGCACCCGCGACAACCCCGGCGAGCGAGGTGGCGAGGAGGACCGACAGCGGCATACCGGCACTGTATTCATGCGCGCTGCGCCGCGGCAGACAACCCGCTGAGAGACCGCCTTGCGGTATTTGCACGTTTCTTGCAGTAACCCTGCGCCGAAGCCACGGCTCGCTTGAAATCCGTTCGCGAGAGTCGTCCCTGTCAGCGAAACCCGCTGGCCCGAAGACGATGTGGCCCGATCGGCCGCAGATAAGGAACACCACACCATGAGCAGCACCCGGAAGACCTCCCGCAAGCTCCTCGCCTCCGCCGCCCTGATGGCGGGCGCCGCTGGGGTGGCGGGCCTTGGCACGTACGGTTCGTTCACCTCGACGACGTCCGC
>NZ_JBQCCV010000260.1:0-20648 GCF_051961875.1 Intrasporangium sp.
GCAGATGACGGTGCGCGGGTCGACCCGGCCGGCGTCGACCTCCTCGCGCAGGTACTCGTGCGGCCACCGGACGATGACGTCGTCGGCATCGGGGAACCGTGTGGCCGTGGCGAAGACCGGTCGGGCGTCGCACACCGTCACCCGATAGCCGAGGAAGCTGCCGACCCGCGCGACCGCCGCCGCGAAGTCGATTGCGCCGAAGACGAGCATCCGCGGCTTCGGCGCGAACGACGACACGAACACCCGCATCCCCTCGCCGCGCCGCTCGCCGTCGGGACCGTAGGTCAGCAGCCCCGTCGTCCCGTGGTCGAGCATGCCCCGGGCGTCGTCGATGACCGCCGCGTCAGCGCGGTCCGAGCCCAGCGTCATACCGGGTCCGTATGCCGCTCCGCCGGCCTCCGCGGACGACTCGAGGTCCGTGTCGTCCTCCTCGGGGTGGATGACAAGGCGACGGCCGAGCCAGGCGGGGTCGACGTGCTCGACGACCGTCGCGACGGCGACGGGGCGGCCGGCCTCGATGTCGGCCGCGACCTCGCCGAGCTCCGGGAAGGTGTCGGGCGAGACCTTCTCGACGAAGACGTCGAGGATCCCGCCGCAGGTGAGGCCGACCGCGAACGCGTCGTCGTCGCTCACGCCATACCGCTGCAGGACCGGCTCACCGGAGGACACGACCTCTTGGGCCAGCTCGTAGACCGCGCCCTCGACGCAGCCACCGGAGACGGAGCCGACGGCCTCGCCCTCGGGGCCCACCAGCATCGCCGCGCCCGGCGGGCGTGGAGCCGAGCGCCACGTCCCGACGACGGTGCCGACCCCGACGGTGCGGCCCTCCCGCCACCACTGGAGCAGCTCGGGGAGCACTTCACGCATGCGCGATCACCTCGATGAGTTCCTCGAACGTCGCGAACGAGTGTCCCGCGACGAAGTCGTCGATATGGGGCAGCGCCGCGACGATGCCCTGTTGGATCGGTTGGTAGCCGGCCTTGCCGCGGTGCGGGTTGACCCAGACGACCCGGTGGGCGAGGGCGCCCAGCCGGCGCATCTGCTCGCCGAGCACCTCCGGGCCGGACCGTTCCCAGCCGTCGGAGAAGAGGACGACGACGGCTCCCCGGGCCATCCCCCGTCGGCCCCACCGGTCGAGGAAGGCGCCGAGCGCGTCGCCGAGCCGGGTGCCGCCGGACCAGTCCGGCACGACCGCGCCGGCGGCGAGGAGGGCCCGGTCGGGGTCCCGCTCGCGGAGGGCGCGTGTGACGTGGGTCAGCCGGGTGCCCATCGTGAAGACCTCGGTCGTCGGGGCGGCGTGGACGAACCGGTGGGCGAGCCGCAGCAGGCTGTCGGCGTAGGCGCTCATCGAGCCGGACACGTCGATGAGGAGGACGACGCGTCGGGTGCGGCTGCCGCGGCGGTGGTGACGCACCGGGCCCGGCTCACCGACACGGCGCAGCTGCTCGCGCAGGGTGGCCGGGCCGTCGACGGCACCCGCGCGGCGTGGCACGTGCCGGCGGGCCGGCCGGACGGGAGCGAGCGGGTGCAGTCGCTCGAACAGCCTGGCCAGCTGGGCTCGTTCGGCACGGTCGAGGGCCGCGACGTCCCGCTGCCGGAGGAGCTCCTGACCGCTCGCCCGGGCGCGGACGACGTCGTCGTCGTCCTCCGGGCCGCCCTGACCGGAGGCGGTGTCCTCCTCGAGGGAGGCCTGCCGGACGGGCGGCAGCTGTGAGGGTGGGGCGGAGTGGGTCTGCTCCATGGGGCGTCCGTTGAACCACGCGGTGAAGACCTGGTCGAAACGCTCGACGTCCGCAGGGGACGAGGTGAGGGTGGCCCGCCCGGCCCAGTACACGTCGCGGCGCTCCCCGAGGCCGACCTCGGTCAGCGCGGCGAGGAAGGTCCGCTCCCGGTCCGCCGTGACGTGCAGGCCGGCTCCGCGCAGCGCCCTCGCGAAGCCGATGAGCCACTCGTCCGGCGGGCGACGGCCCGGCGCGACGAGGGCCGGCTGGGTGGTCATGCCGTCACCCCGCGAGCATCCGGTCCAGCATCGCGCGCACCCGTTCCCCGTCCTCGCGGTACTTCACGGCGGCACCGAGGGTGGCAGCGGCGACCTCCGGATCGAGCGAGCTCGCCCCGAGAGCGTCGAGGGCGCGGGCCCAGTCGAGGGTCTCGGCGACGCCGGGCGGCTTGATGAGGTCGCCCTCGCTGCGCAGCCGCTGCACGAGCCGGACGACCTGGTCGGCGAGTGCCTCGCTGACCTCGGGCAGCCGGGTCCGGACGATGTCGAGCTCGCGGGCCAGGCTCGGGTGGTCGATCCAGTGGTAGAGGCAGCGACGCTTCAGGGCGTCGTGCAGCTCTCGGGTGCGGTTCGAGGTGAGCACGACCAGCGGGGGACGCTCAGCCGCGATGGTGCCGACCTCCGGGATCGTCACCTGCCAGATGGAGAGCACCTCGAGCAGGAACGCCTCGAACTCGTCGTCCGCACGGTCGATCTCGTCGATGAGCAGGACGCACGGCGCCTCCCGCAGCGCCTGCAGCACCGGGCGCGCGAGCAGGAACCGCTCGTCGAACAGCTCGGCCTCGAGCTGCGTCGGGTCGCGGTGCTCGTCGCCGGCGACGGCCTCGACGGCACGCAGGTGGAGGATCTGCCGCGGGAAATCCCAGTCGTAGAGCGCCTGCGTCGCCTCGATGCCCTCGTAGCACTGGAGCCGGATCAGCTTCTGCCCCAGTGCTTCGGCGAGCGACTCGGCGAGCGCCGTCTTGCCCGTGCCCGGTTCGCCCTCGAGCAGGATCGGCCGGCTCAGCCTGGTGGCGAGGAAGGTGATGGTCGCGAGCGCGTCGTCGGCGAGGTAGCCGGTGCGCGCGAGGGTCGCCCTGACGTCATCCGGACTCGTGAAGGCCTGCTCCATGCCCCTGAGCATTACTCACGCCCGCGTTCCGCGGAAGGGAGCCCCCACATGCTGGCCTCCTCGCGCGTGTCGACGTCGCGGCCCGTCGCGAGGTCGCCGCACTCGACGAGGTCGTGCGGGTGAGCCGCATACACGTCCCGCGCGCCGCGATCGCCGACGGCGGTGGCGATCGTCTCGGCCCAGAAGTCCCTCCCGAGGAGCGCAGGGTGCCCCGGCCGGCCGTCGTATGCGGCCCTCCGCAGCTCGCGCCGCCACACGACGCCGCCCACCGCATCGTGCGGGTACAGGAGTCGCTGGACGACGGCGGGGGTGACATCGGGGAGGTCGACGAGGGTGACGAGGACCGCCTCGACGCCGGCCGACTCCGCCCGGTCCCGTATACCGCTCAGTCCGGTGCGCATGGACGCGCCCATCCCCTCGTCCCAGTCGGCGCACACCACCACGTCGATCTCGCAGTCACCGTCGGCTCCTTCGGGCATCCCCTCGACGATGGCCCGAACGGCTGCGCGCTCCGCTCCGACCACGACGGTGACCCCGGCACACCCGCCGTCGAGCAGCACGTGGATGGCGGCCTCGACGAGGGTCCCGCCGCCCGGCCCGGGCAGCAGGGCCTTGGGGCCTCCCATCCGCCGGCCTGCCCCGGCCGCGAGCACGAGGCCACGCACCGGCGGGAGCGAGGAGAGCGACATACCGCTGATTATCCGCGGCGCCACGACGGGACTCAGCGGGTCTCCGCGAGGTCGACCGTCCAGATGGGGTGCGTCGACAGGGAGGTCACCCGGGCGCCTTGGGCGAAGTGGCTCGACGGCTGGATGAGCGGGATGAACGGGCCGGTGCTGTTCATCGCGCGCTGCCAGGCGCCGTAGGCAGCCTCGCGGTCGTCACCGAGGGAGTCGAGGGCCTCGACCGTCAGCCCGTCGACGAGGGGGTTCGTGCGCAGGGTCCACCCGGCGCGCAGGCCGAGGGGATGGCCGGGCGCGAAGAGGAGGTAGTTCTCGGGCCCCGGGTAATCCGGCGTGAAGCTCCACAGGGCGAAGGCTTGGGTGCCCTTCTGGTAGTCCGCGCGGGCTTCGGCGGCCGGCAGTCCCTTCGGGCGGACCGTGATACCCACGGCACCGAGCTGGCGGGCGATCGTCTCTGCGAGCAGCTGTGGCGGGAGGCCCTGGATGGGCTGGTCCTCCGCATAGACGAGGGTCAGCGGCTGGCCCTTGTAGCCGGCCCGCTTGAGGGCAGCCCTGGCGGCGGCGGGGTCGCCGTCACCGGTCGGGACCGGGGTCGGTGCGGTCACGGTGGGTGCCGGGAGCGTCACGCTCGGCGACGCGGAGGGCGTGGCCGGTGGCGAGGCCGGACCGACCGTGGCGGTCGGTGCGGGGTTGGACGTCGCGGGCTTGAGGGCCCCCACGATTCCCTGCGGAATGAGGCCGGTGGCCGGGATGGTGCCGCCCCCGACGAGCTGGGCCAGGGCCCCGCTGTCGACGCCGCGCCGGACCGCCTCCGCGAAGTCGGGGTCGGCGGTCCAGCGGTTGACCTTGGCCGAGGTGTTGAGCACGAGGTAGGCCACCGTCGAGGAGCGGCGCGTGACGACCGCCAGCCTCCTGTCGCCCGGGTCGAGCTGGATCGCCTGGCTCTGCAGCGGCGACAGGTCGAGGACGACGTCGGCACGCCCCGCCTCGAGGTCGTCGACCTGCTGGCCCGGGCTGGCGTCTCGCAGCACGACCTCTGGATGGGCGGGCGTGGGGCCGGTCCAGTGCGGATTGGTCTTCAAGGTGATCGAGTGGCTCGTCCGGGACACGAGGACGTAGGGCCCGGAGCCCGCAGAGTGGGTCTGCAGCCACGGGCTGGCGAGGTCGCCGGGGCCGATCGTGCCGCCCTGCGCCTTGACGGCGGACGAGTTGAGGATGCCGAAGGCCGGGTTCGCGAGGATCGCGGGCAGGGCGAAGTTCGAGTCCGGCGACGTGATCGTCATCGTCCGCTCGTCGACCTTCGTCATCCTGATGTTGCCGAGGATCGTCGCGGGGCCGCCACCGAGGCCCAGCGCCCGGTTCAGCGTGAAGATGACGTCGTCGGTCGTCACCGCCGTGCCGTCGGAGAACTTGGCGTCGGCGCGCAGCCGGAGGGTCAGCCACCTGCCCTCGGGGCTGATCGTGTACTGCGCCAGTCCCGGCTCAGGCTGGGTCTGGTCGCCCGCCGGGAAGGTCGTGAGGGTCTGGTAGAGCGCCTTGGCGACGATCGCGTTGGTCCGGCCGAACTGCTGGGTCGGGTCCAGGTCGACATGGCCGAAGACGGTCTCGACGACGAGGGGCCGCTGCGTCGGGGCGGGCGCGGTGGGCGAGGTCCCGGACGGGCCCGGTGTACCGGTCTCGACTGCGGTGGACCCGGCCGGCGTCGTCGCAGGCGCGGTCTCGGTGCACGCGGCGAGCACGACGACCGATGCGGCGACCGCGGCGGCGGCGAGCACGCTGGGACGTCGACGCATTCGAGTTCCTCGTGGACCGGGGCAGGGACAGGACCGGGAGGCCGGGCTGCCGATGCCCCGAGTCTATCGAGGGGGTATCTCACCCGGGCTTGACCTCACTGGACTTGTCGAGGGTGGTGGCCCCCAGGGCCGACTGGAGCTGTTGCTCGAGGTCGCTCAGCGCCCCCTGGTTGGACCCGTTCGGCGCTGCCCGGAGCATCGACTGACGGGCGGGGCCGGCCATGGCGTCGGCCTGCGCTTGCACCCAGTTCTGGAGCGCTTGGACGTCATTCCCGGAGAGCCGCTTGCCGTGGGGCTCGAGCAGGACGATCTGGTAGGCCGCTGCCGAGGAACGGCAGGACTGGCATGCGACATTGAGGGCAAGGGCCCGGTTGTTCGCGGTCACCTGCTGGGCGCGCCGGACGACGACGACCTGCACGGAGACGCTGGCGGTGGTGCAGTCGGTGCACGAGTCCCAGGCGGTGGCAACATTGTCGAGGTTGGCCGCGCGGCCCCCGTCGACGTAGACAATGCCCAGCGTCGTCGCGGTCGCTGTGCAGCCGTCGCATTCGGCGTTCGCGGTCGCGGAAGTCTCGGCATCCGACATGCGACCGTGGAGGCGCTCGCTGTCGAAGGCGTTGTCGCGCACCTGCGGCTGCGCCGAGGTGCTGATTGCGATGCTCGTCAGGTCGAGCCGGTCGTGCCGGCCGTCCGCGCCGGAGGATGCCGACGCGAGGGCTCCGGTGGCGAGGACGGCGGCGAGGACGACGGCTACCCGTCGGACGAGCCGGCCGGGGCGGGACACGGCGAGCGATCTCATCGGCGTACTCCTGTCTCTCTGAAACCGTCGGCGACGGCGGCTGCCATCTCGACGAGGCTGTGTCGGGTGGCCGCTGCGAGGTGGGACAGGTGCGTCTCCGAGCCGGTCTCGAGCGCGGGGTCCCAGGGCACCGTGACGACGCGAGCGCAGCGTTGCTCGAAGTGCGCGACCATGGGCTCGAGCGGTGCGCCGACGCCGGAGCGCACGCCGTTGACGACGACGACCGCCCGGCTCACGAGCGGGCCGTAGTCGTGCTCGTCGAGCCAGTCGAGCGTCAGGGCAGCGGCCCGGCCGCCATCGACGCCGGGGCGCAGGACGAGGACGAGCTGGTCCGCCTCGGCCAGCAGTCCCTGGTTGGCGCTGTCGAGGATGCCCGTGCCGGTGTCGAGGAGGATGAGGTTGTAGAACCGGTCGAGCAGCCCGATGAGGCGGTGGTAGTCGGTCCGGTCGAGAGCCATCCCGATCCGCGGGTCGTCGTCCGAGGCGAGCACCTCGAGCCGGGAGTCCTGCGCCTGCGAGGTGTAGCCGCGCAGCTTGGCATAGGTGTCGATCCGCTCGAGGTCGTGCAGGACGTCGGTGATGGTCCGGTCGTTGGGTACCGAGACCCGGTGCGCGAGGTTGCCGGCGTCGGGGTTCGCGTCGACGGCGACGACGCGGTCCCCCCGCAGCTGCGAGAAGGTGCTACCGAGGGCGAGGGTGGTCGTGGTCTTGCCGACGCCGCCCTTGCGGCTCATGACCACGACCCGACGCGAGCCCTCGATCGGCTGGCGCAGCCGCTCCGCGAGCTCAGCCTGACGACGCTCGCTTGCACCCGGCCCGGGGTTGACGGACCCGCCCGAGGCACGGAAGACCGCCCGGCGCCAGCCCTTGCGTGGCACGGGGCTGCGGCTGGGGAGCATCCACGCGTCGGAGAAGGCGTCGGCCGTGAGGGGGTCGAGCGTGCGCGAGGCGCGCTCGCGTGTCGCCGTCGCCGTCGGTGCCGTGGGGCGTTCGAGGTCTTCGTATCCCGCGGGGCCGGCTGTCGTGCCCGGCGTCGGCTCGGTGGGTGGCGCGCTCCCGGGACGGTCGTCCGGAGCAACGGGAGCGTCCGTGGACGCCGACCCTTGGCCGTCCGGGTTTTGCGAGGGGCCTACGGGGTCCGAGGACGGCTGATGCAGCGAGCCAGGGTCGTCCTCTGTCGGCGGGCTGCCCCAGATGTCATGGAGCACAAAGGCGTCCCGGTCGGCCTGCGCCGACCGGCCGTGCATGTCGGTTGTTGGCATGGTGATCCCCGTTGCGGTGTGTACTTGTGTCTTCCGGTGGGTCTTCGGTTGTGGGGCGTGCCGCCCCTGCGGCTGGCCCTGTCGGTGCGACTCGCCCTGTCGGTGCTGCTTCCGAGGCCGGCGTAGCGCGGGTCGCCGCACCACGCGTAGAAGGCGCCATGCCAAGAGCTGGACGACGCGCAGGGCCAGCACCGCGAGGCCGAGAAGCGGAACCGCCAGCAGCACGAGGGAGAGGACTCCGAGGAGGACAAGGGGTGTGTCGCCCTTGGTCGAGGCGGCGTCCAGCGCCTCGAACTGGGAGCGGAGGGCGGACACGGTCTGGCGGATGATGAGGGGGAGGCTCCAGAGCAGCCAGCCCATGGCTAGCAGCAGGGTCGGCACGACGAACAGGACCCAGGCGATGACGATGCGGCGGGCTCGGGGCCGCAGCTCGCTGACCCGCGGATCGGGCGCGGCTCCGGGCCGCAGGCCCCTCAGGACCGGTCCGACGCGGGCGAAGAGGTCCGGCACGCCGGCGACGTCCGCGAGGACGTAGTAGCCGTCGAGTCGCACGACCGGCACCAGCTGCTGGAGCATCTCCACGTGCATGAGCACAAGGGCGAGCATGAAGACCCCGTCACCGGTGAACCGGTAGAGCGCGCCGAGGCCGATGATGCACCAGACGTTGAAGTAGAGGCCGCCGAGGTCGGTCCGGATCCTGGCGGAGCGGCGCAGCCGGTACGAGTCCGTCACGTCGGTGTAGAAGGCGGGGAAGAGCAGGTACACCCCGACGCCGATCGTCCCCGGCCGTCCGCCCCCGTAGGAGCAGGCCGCCGCGTGGCCGAGCTCGTGGATGAGTCCTCCGAGACTGAGCGTGACGTAGAGGGCGAGCAGCAGGGCGGGGGCGGCGAGCACCTGGGTCAGCGCGGCGAGCAGGTCCCCCGTGCGGAGCAGCCCGAGGTCGACGATGACGGCACAGACGATGGCCCCGAGGACGATCGGCGGATAGTAGAGCGGCGCGAGCATGCGCGCGACGGCGCGCACCCATCGTGCCGGAAGAAGGGTCCCCCTCAGCGACAAGGACAGTAGTGGGCGAGCGGTGGGCGCCGGGGCCGGACCATCGGTGCGAGGGACGGTGACTGCCGGGAGCCGGCCTGCCCGGTCCCGGTGCCCATGTCCCGGGTCGCGCTGTGGGTGGATCTGTGAATCGGTCTCGTCGTCCGTCGAGAGCTCGGGCGGTGGCTGCTGCGCCACGAGGCCCAGCGGCTGCAGGCGCGTCTCGAGCAGGTGGGCCAGGCCCTCGGCCGTGAGCCGGCGTCCGAAGGCGTCGCTCACGGCCGAAGCGACCGCGGCCGGGGATCGGACCGGGTCGAGCTCGGCCAGGACCAGGTGGAGCAGCTCGGAGAGCTGCACGACCTGGCCGTCGGTCCGGCGAACGAGGTAGGTGGGTTGCGCGAGGCCCGAGTCCTGGACCTCCCCGAGCAGGTCCAAGCCAGACGCGCGAGCCCATCCGATGGGCTCGTCGGTGGTCGTGAGGTCATGACCGACTGACATGGATCCCCTTGTCCCTCACGGTTGGGCAGTGCCGGTCGGCGAGCGGGACCTGAAGTCCCCACCCGCCGACGGCGGCTCAAGGCACCAGCACGGACAGGTACTGGCTGGCGAGCGCGGTCGCGTGCGAGTTGATCGTCGCCGCGTTGATCGCGAAGGCGAGGTTGACGCCGACGACCGGGGCAACCGTCACGTTGACGCACCCGAACGAGCAGAGCGTGTCCCGCGACGGGAGGAGGGTCGCGGTCTGCTTGGCCAGCTCGGCCTCGCCGATGACTGCGCAGGAACGCATCTGGACTCACTTCCTTTCTGCCAAACGACAGGTCGTGTTGGCGTGGCCCTCCCTCCGAGCGAGGGCCACGCCGGAAGGCGTCAGTGCTGGCTCACGAGGATCGTCTGTATTGCGGCGCTCTTGGCCGACGCGAAGTAGCTGCCGGCGTTGAGAGCGAGCGACGAGTTCGATTCCCAGATGCTGGCCAGGTTGTAGTTGAAGAAGAGGGTCTCCTTCGAGGGCAGCATCGTCACCATCTCGGTGTCGAGCTCAGCAAACGTGATCTCCTGCATGGGGATTCACCTCCTTCCGTGGTGGGAATCAGCCCAGTGCAGCGGTCCCCGCGTGATTGGCCCGTGATGCCTGCGTGCCGGCCCCGTGATGATGGCGTGACGCCCGCGTGACACAGCGGTTGCGGTGCCCCGGGAGGCGTGCATGCGGCCCGGAATCGCTGCCGACGCTGTCCGAGAGGTTCTCCCGCGGCCCGCTTCGTTTGTTTTGCTGCGGATGTGTCGCCTGTCGCGGGAGGATGCTCTGTACCACGTCGACGCGTCCGCGCGCCTCCACATCGAAATCTGAACCGTGCATCTGTCGCCCCCGGTGCGGTTCGGGTCAGCGAGGTCGAACTGGCTCGGTCCTGCTCCGGGGACGGATCTTGGGGGATCAATGTCCGGAAGATTCAGTTCCACCTGCCATGTCCAGCTTCTGGGGTGCTTCGCACTCTCCGTCGACGGCGGGCTCGTCGAGCTCGGGGGCCGTGAGGAGCGTGTCCTCGCGTTGCTCGCGATCCGCGGTCCGCAACGCCGCAGCGTCCTGGCGGGAACGCTCTGGCCCGACACGACCGAGGACCGGGCCCTGTCGAGCCTACGAGCCGCCGTGATGCGGCTGCGCCGGGTCGACGAGGGCCTCATCGAGGCGGGGCGCTCCCGCATCAGCATCGGGCCGCGGACCACCGCGGACGTGACCGAGATGGATCGCCGGCTCGACGAGGTCGAGCGACTCGGTGACGAGGCGTGGAAGTCGGCGTCGGAGTCGCTCACCGTCCTCGCCGGGCCGGAGCTGCTGCCGGGCTGGTACGACGACTGGGTCCTCGACGAGCGCCAGGCCCTGCAGCACCGTCAGATCCGAGCCCTCGAGTCGCTCGCCCGAATGGCGCTCAGGTCCCGTCGCGCCGTTCTGGCCGCGGCCCTGGCGGAGCGGGCGATCGCCCTGGAGCCGCTCATGGAGAGCACCCAGGCGCTGCTCATCAGGGCCCACCTGATGGAGGGCAATCCGGCGGCGGCGGTCCAGGTGTACAGGTCCTACTGCCAGCGACTGGGCCAGGAGCTCGGGATCCGTCCCTCGTCGTCGCTGACGGACCTCATTGGGAGCACCGGCTTCGTGCCCCGAACGGCGGTCGCTCGCGCCTGACGCCCGTCGGCCCGCTGCCCGAGGATTCACGGCAAGACATCGTCCAGGTAGGCAGGCAGCATCTCGTACCACGTCGGCCAGTCGTGCGCGTAGTTCGGCCCCCAGTCATCGACCCGGTTGGGCACGCCCTTGCTGCCGAGCACCTCGGCCATCCGCCACGACTCGCCGACGTCCTCCCACGCGCCGCTGCCCGAGGCGAGGATCACCATGCGTTGGCGCAGCGTGTCGAGGGCCGGCCCGTCGAGGCCGGGCAGGAAGTGCAGCGGTGAGGAGTAGAAGAGGTCATCGGTGACGCGGCCCCCGATGAAGCCCTCGAGAGCGTAGGTCCCGCTCATGCAGACGGCCGCGTCGATCAGGTGCGGGTAGCGGCACAGGATGGCCAGGGCGTTGAAGGCCCCGATCGAGGCGCCGGCCGTGACGACCGGCAGCGGGCCGCCACAGTCGGAGAAGATCGCCGGGACCACCTCCTCGCCGACCGCCTGGTGGAAGCGGTTGAAAAGGGCGTAGCGGTCGTCAGTGGAGCCTGCCCGGTCGATCATGGCCTGCCCGGCGAGGCTGTCACAGGAGTAGAGCTTGGCGCGGCCGGCGTCGATGAGCGGCTGGAGGTGGGCGACGAGCCCGTTCCGCTCGACCTCCTCGGCGTCGCCCCCGGCCGTGGGAAAGAGCAGCACCGGCGTGCCATACGTCCCCCACCGGGCGACCGTGAGCTCATGCCCGAGCCGATCCGAGTACCACCGGTCCGTCACCTTCACGATAACCTCCTCTGCTCGTACCTCTTGCCGAATGAGCCGAACCGGCGCTCCGGGCCTCGCTCGTTCCTCGCTCGGGTCCTCACGCCTTGGCTCATTCGTACCTGTTGACGACTGAGCCGAACCGGCGCTCCGGGCCTCGCTCGGGTCCTCACGCCTTGGCTCATTCGTACCTCTTGCCGAATGAGCCGAACCGGCGCTCCGGGCCTCGCTCGGGTCCTCACGCCTGGGCTCATTCGTACACAAACTTCTGCGGGCCCGGGAACAGCCACGGCAGCAGGTCGCCGAGCCGGTCCCGCCAGTTCTCCCAGTTGTGACCGTCCCGCGCCTCCGTGTAGTTGACCGTCATGCCAGCCGCGCGGAAGACGGGCACCATCGACCGGTTCGGCGTGATGAGCGGTTCATAGACACCGCAGGTCATGGCGATCCGGTTGACGGGCCGGGTCGGCTTGGCGCGGTAGCGGTTCACGAACTTCACGACCGGGTCGAAGTACGGCCCGCCGCCGTGCTCGAAGCCGATGTCGGTGAAGACCATCGACGCCGACTCAAGCAGCAACGAGCCGAACATCCCGGGGTACCGCACCGCCGTCGAGAGCGAGGCGATGCCGCCGAAGGACGACCCCATGAGGCACCGCCCCTCGGGGGTGTCCAGCAGCGGCAGGCGATCGGTGAGCCAGGGCACGAGCTCGCGCGCGATGAACCGGGCGTGCGGTGCGTGGTTCGGGTACTCCTTGAGACGGTCCCGGGGCGGCACGAAGGCGACGACGAGCGGCGCGAGGTCGAGGCCGTGGATGAGGTTGTCGAGGACCGTCTTCATCGCCGCATAGCCCAGGT
Organism: Intrasporangium sp.; assembly: GCF_051961875.1. Classification (GTDB taxonomy): domain Bacteria; phylum Actinomycetota; class Actinomycetes; order Actinomycetales; family Dermatophilaceae; genus Intrasporangium_A. Next base: position 12,223 of record NZ_JBQCCV010000260.1, read on the forward strand.
AGTCGCTGCCGTCGTGGACGATGAGCAGCGGGTAGCGGGTCGTGCGGTTGAACCGTGCGGGCAGGTAGACCTGCACCGGCTGGTCCCGGCGAAGTGCCCGGCTCCTGACGACCTCGTCGACAAGAGTGCCGGGCCGGGCCTCGGGGTCGAACTCCACCCACTCCGGCACCCGGTAGCCGACCGCCGCGCACACCGACGACGACCCGAGGGGGCTGTGCGCAAGTCGCGGGTTGAGCGGGTCGTTGAACCGTTCGTACGCCTCGCCCCGGCGCACCTCGATCTGGTACTCGACCCGTGAGCCCTCGGGGAGCACCGTGGTGACGGCGAACAGGTCGGTGTCCGGAACACGCTTCATGGGCAGCGGGTCGGGCAACCCGACGACGCGGTGGCGAACCCAGACCTCGTCGGCCTCGCCGCGCCAGAGGAACGTCGCCCGCTCACCCTCGATGATGGGCGACCGGTAGCGGGTGACGAACCGGTCGATGGCAGCGGCGTCGACCGCCCCGCGGTCACGGAGACGGTTGATGGCGAGCCTCTTCGAGGTCATCCGGTCGGGCTCCTCATGTCTCGGCTCCCTCGTCGTCCACGGTCTCGACCGTGCCGTCGTCGGCGATCACCCGGGCGCCGGGCGGGGCGGGTGCGTCGCCGGTCGGGAACCGCAGGAAGGTCCCGTCGTCGAGCAGGACGAGCTGCTTCCTGGGGAAACGACGGGCCAGGAGGGCGAGCTCGTCGGGATCACCGAGGCGAAGGCGTCGACGCGCGTGCGGCAGGGCGATGATTCCGGGCAGGCGTCCGAGCCCACGGTCGTGGTACTCGGGTGCGGTCACCTCCTGGTGCGTGAAGTCGTGGAACAGCACGACCCGGTCGGTGAGCGCCATCGCCCCGGCGGACCACGCCACCACGGGAATCTCCTCGGGCAGCTCGAGCGAGAACAGCCGGAACGCCTGGAGCAGCACGCCGACGTGGCCGCCGGCGATGACGACGGCGGCACAGCCCTCGAGCATCGCCTCGATCTCGCCGCGGTGCCACCCGATGACCGGACTCTCCCAGACCGAGACGTGACGCCCCATCTCGCGGTAGAGCCCCTTCAGCTGGGCCGCGTACCAGCGATCGACATCCCGCACCGCCTGCGCGGCGCTGGCAAACGCGGCCGACTTCAGGCCGTGCGGCGACGAGCGATGGCGCACCGCCCGCACCGTGTCGACGGCCGCCTGCAGCCGCAGGCCGTAGAAGTCGCGCAGCTCCTCCTGCTGTTCCCGGAACGCGAGCGCCCCCTTGGCGAAGGCGGTGTCCTTCGTCATGACGTCGACCATCCGGTGGTAGAGCCGGAGGTTGCGGCCGCGCCCGTCGAGCAGGCTCGCGAGCTCGCCGTCGTCCTCCTCGCGCTCCAGCCAGCCGGCGTTGACCATCGCGATGGGGCCGTCGACGTCGAGCGCGCGTACCGCGGCGGTCACCGTGACGGTGAACCGCTGGGGGCCGAGGAGGATGGTCGTCATGAGCGGGTGCGTACCCCGGTGTCCGTCATGTCCGTATGCCGCTCAGCCGGCGTAGACGTGGACGGTCCGTCCGGCGTCGTCGAGCAGGTGACGCAGCTCGTCGTAGTCCGGGTGGCGCATCCGCACCCACGCGTTCGCCATGTAGCCCGCCTCGACGGGCTGGGTCGGGGTGCCGCGACCGGGGAAGTGGGTGTCGAGCACCCACTCGCCGTGTCTGGCCATGAACTCGTCGATGCCCGAGTACCCGGTCACCACCCCGTCGGCGTCCGGCCTGAGCGCGACGATGCCGGCGGCATACGGGCGCTTCATCGGGCGGTCCGGTGTGCCGTGGGTGATGACGTGCGCCCACTCGCGGTAGACGTCCACGTCATTGCTCGCGGAGTACAGGTCCCAGCAGCCGACGCCGGGAGGGCGGGCACCGATCTCCGAGAACATCAGCCCCTTCGGGCCGTTGAACCACTCCATGTGCGTAGCCGACGTGCCGATGCCGAGCGCCTCGATGACCCGCTGGCCCAGCGCACGGACCTCGGCATAGAAGGGGTTGCCCTCGATCCGGTTCGTCGTGACGAACTGCGGCGAGATCCACCGGTTGCGCATCGCCTCCAGCACGTTGGGGTAGTAGTGCGTGGCCCAGTCGTGCACGACGCGGCCGGCCACGCTGATCGTGTCGTAGAAGCCCTCGTGCCCCTCGACGAACTCCTCGATGGCGATCGAGGTGGCACCGGACTCGCCGAAGCCGTGCAGCGCGCCCGCGAGCTGGTGGTCGTTGTCGACGCGGACCGTCCCCGCGGCGCCCGCTCCGGCGCGCGGCTTCAGGACCAGTGGGTAGCCGACCCGGTCGGCAAACTCCGTGGCCTCCTGGGAGGAGTCCACCGCCGCGGAGGCTGCCGTCGGCACGCCGGCCTGTCGCAGCACCTCCTTCATCGAGGGCTTGTCACGGCAGAGCCAGGTCGTGCGCACGGACGTACCGGGGATGCCGGTCGCCTCGCGGACCTGCGCGGCCGGAAGGGTGTGCGACTCGATCGTGGCCTCGAGGGCATCGATCCAGACGGACTGCTGGAAGTGCCGGACCGCCTCGGTCAGCTGCCCGGCGTCGGTGACGTTGCCGACGCGGTAGTAGCCGGCCATCGACCCACGCAGCTCCTCGCCGAGCTCCTCGTCGGTCGACTCCCCGACTCCGTAAACCGTCGCCCCCACCGACACGAGCGCGTGCACGAACCGGCGCTGGTTGGCCGGGAACCCCGGCTCGACGAAGACGATGTTCACGGCCTCGAGCCTAGGGGCGACGCCCCGGACGCGCCACGCGTCAGAGCCAGCCGCGCTCCTGCGCGACGCGGGCGGCCTCGGCCCGCGTGGACGTCCCGGTCTTGCCGATGGCCGCGCTCAGGTGGTTGCGGACGGTGCCGGCCGAGAGGTGGACCTGGCCCGCGATGGCGGCCACCGTGCCGCCATCGAGCGCGACGCGGAGCACCTCCCGCTCCCGCTCGGTGAGGGGGTTGGCGCCGTCCACGAGGGACTCCGCCGCGAGCGTCGGGTCGACCACCCGCAGGCCGGCGTGCACGCGGCGCACGGCCTCGGCCAGCTCACGCGCGGGGGTGTCCTTGACGACGAACCCTGCGGCGCCGGCCTCGAGGGCGCGCCGGAGGTACCCGGGACGCCCGAAGGTCGTGACGATGAGGGCCCGGCAGGACGGCAGGTCGCGTCGCAGCTGGGCCGCGACCTCGATACCGGTCCCGCCCGGCATCTCGATGTCGAGGAGGCACACCTGCGCGCCGGTGCGGCGCGCAGCGTCGAGCACCTCGTCGCCCCGGCCGACCTCCGCGACGACGTCGAGGTCGCGCTCGAGGCCGAGCAGCGCCGCGAGCGCACCCCTGACGAGGGCCTGGTCGTCGGCTAGAAGCACCTTGATCGGCTCGTCCACAGCGTCACCGAGCATGGTCACGGTGCCACCATCTCCGCACCCTCACAGCGTCACCTCCAGGACGGTTCCGCGCCCATCCTGCCCGGGGCCGATGCGCAGCTGGCCGCCGGCCCGCTCGACCCGCTCCCGCACGCCCCGAAGCCCGTTGCCCGGCGGGTTACCGTCGACGCCGCGGCCGTCGTCGCTGACGCGGAGCAGGTTCGGCCCGAGCACGACGCGGCACGTGTTCGCGTCGCTGTGCCGCACGACGTTCGTCACGGCCTCCCGGAGCACCCACGCGAGGACCGTCCGGTGCCTCGGGTCGACTTCGTCGCCGTCCTCGGGCACGCCCGCCCGGATCCCGGCGCCGGAGAGGGCGGTGCGGGCGGCGGCCAGCTCGACGCCGAGGCGGGCGGCGCGGAGGCCCCCGACCGTCTCCCGGATCTCGGCGAGCGCCTGCCGGCTCAGCTCCTGGATGTCCTTGAGCTCGGACCGGGCGCGCTCGGGGTCGAGATCCATGAGCCGCTCGGCCAGCTCGGCCTTGACGGTGACCACGGTGAGCGAGTGTCCGAGCACATCGTGCACGTCCCGAGCCACCCGCTCCCGTTCGGCGGCGAGGCCGAGCTCACGCTCCAGCACCGTGTACCTCGCGCTGCGTTCGCTCATGAGGCGGATCCCACCCGTCATGACGCCGATGGACAGCACGATGAAGGCGACGATCCAGCCGCCCTGGTCCGCGTCGAACGACACTGCGGCCACGACGCTGCCGACAAAGGTGGCCGCCGCCACGGTGACGGCCCAGATGAGGGGCAGGCCGAACATGGCGAAGGCGACGATGAAGGGCAGGTAGGAGGTCGTGTTGACCCCGATGAAGGGGAAACTCGCGGAGGCGAACGCGAGCTGGGCGAGCAGCCAGAGGACCCCTGCGCCATACGTCGGGCGGCATGCCTTCTCCAACCGGTTGAGGTGGCGGATGCCCAAGCTGTAGGCCGCACCGAACCCGAGGATTGCCACCAGCCCCAGCGCGACCTGCCACCCGGGGAGCGGCAGGGTGAAGACCGCGACGACCGGGAAGATGAGGAAGACGAGCCAGACGGACTGGATGATCCAGCCGTAGCGGCTCCACGGGTTGGGACCGGGCAGCCCGGCGGGCGTCCCGCTCACCGCATCCGAGTCGGCTCGCGCGCTCATTGCCGGTCCCGGCCGCGCCTGACGAACCATGTGGCCAGCATCCCAAAGATGAGCGCCCAGACCACAACGTTCAGGATCGGCAGCCACAGCGGGTCCTGCGAGCCATCGCTGAGGTGGCCCTCTGTCAGTGGGTAGCGGGCCAGTGCCACGTAGCCGTAGAGCGGCGAGAACTTGCTGATCGTGAGCATCGCGCCGGACAGCGGGATGAACACGTTGCCGAGGAACGCGAAGATCACGATGGAGCCGCTCGCGACGCCGACCGAAGCCTCGCCGCCGAAGGCGCTGCCCATGAGGATCCCGTAGAGCGCGAACACGGCTGCGCCGAGGAGGCAGAGAACGCCGCTGACGATCCATGCCCTCGCGCTGCCTTCGGCACCGAGGAAGGCGCCGAACAGGTAGGTCAGCACGATCGGGATGGCCGCGATGCAGAGAGCGATGACGGCCTTGTCGAGGACGTACCGCGAGTCACGCATCGGGGTGATCCCCAGCTGGCGGCCCCAGCCCTGCATCCGCTCCAGCGCTGCCTGCCCGCCGATGCTCGTGGTCGCGAGGGCCGCTCCGTAGGCGGCCATGCTGATCATCACGTACATGGTCACGTTCCCGCTGCCGACCCGCGCGTCACGCGCGTCCACCGTCGAGCCGAAGATGATGAAGAAGAAGGCGGGCAGCACCGCGGTGAAGAACATCGTGGCCCAGTTGCGGGTGATCCGCTTCAGCTCGAGCAGGGTGAAGGTGGCGTTCATCGGATCAGTTCCTTTGCCGGGCGGTGCGGTTCGTTGCTCAGGGGTGTGGCGCTTGGCTGGGTTTCGCGGGCCTCGGCGGTGAGCGTCATGAAGGCCTGGTCCAGGCTGGCGGTGGAGACCTCGAGGTCGTGGCCGCCGAGCTCGGTGAGCAGGACGAGCGCGACGAGGTCGGAGTCGCTGGCCTCGACGACGACGCGACCGCCGCGTTCCTCGACCCTCGTCACGCCAGCGGTGCTGCGGAGCCGCTCCAGGGCGGCCGTCATCGTGCCCGCGGGCAGCTCGGCCGAGACCCTCCGGCCGGTCGCGGCGCTCCGGATCTCGGCGGTCGTGCCGTCGGCGATGACCCCGCCGTTCGCCACGAGGACGATCCGGTCCGCGAAGGAGTCGGCCTCCTCGAGGTAGTGGGTGGCGAAGACGACGGTGCGGCCTGCGTCGGCGTCGGCATGCATGGTGGCCCAGAAGTCGTGCCGGGCGGCGACGTCCATCCCGGCCGTCGGCTCGTCGAGGATGAGCAGGTCGGGGTCCGGCAGCAGGGCGAGGGCGAACCGGAGCCGCTGTTGCTCGCCGCCCGAGCATTTCGAGACGCGCCGGTTGGACAGGGAAGCGAGCCCCGCGCGGTCGATCACCTCGTCGACCGGGGTGTGCGCGGCATACGTGGAGGCGATCATCCGCACTGTCTCTCGGACGGTCAGGTCACGCAAGAGCCCACCCGTCTGGAGAACGGCGGAGACGCGTCCCGCCCGGATCGCATCACGCGGCGCGCAGCCGAAGACGCGGGCGGTGCCGCTCGTGGGCTCCGTGAGTCCTAGGACCACGTCGAGAGTCGTCGTCTTGCCGGCGCCGTTGGGACCGAGAAAGGCGACGATCTCGCCCGGTTGGACGGACAGGTCGATGCCGTCGACGGCGCGGACCGTCGCGCCCTGGTGGCCGCGGAAGGTCTTGACGAGATGCCGCAGCTCGATGGCTGGGGCGAGGTCGGTTGTCATGGGACCAGATTGTCCGGCTCAGCGCCTGCGTGCCCGGGGCAGGCGTCCCGAATGTGGGATGACAGGTGTCATGCTGCGGACGTGGACAACCTCGTCGAGATCATCGCGCTGCTCGGCGGGACCGCGGTCGTCGTCGGCATCGCGGAGCGGGTTCGGCTGCCGTACCCGGTCCTCATGCTCATTGCCGCGGCGGGTGTCTCCCTGACGCCGTGGGTGCACTCGCTCGTCATCGATCCCGAGCTGATCCTGCCGCTCTTCCTGCCTCCACTGCTCTTCGCGACCGCGCAACGCACGTCGTGGTCGGTCTTCCGGATCCGCTGGCGGTCACTCGTGCTCCTCGCCGTGGCGCTCGTGCTCGTGACCGTGGCGGTGGCGGCCGGTGTCTCGCTCCTCATGGTTCAGGGGCTGACGGTCGCCGCGGCCGTCGCGCTCGGGGCGATCGTCGCGCCTCCTGATCCCGTGGCGGTCGAGTCGGTCTCGAGCAAGGTCGGCATGCCGCGGCGCCTCACCACGGTCCTGCAGACCGAGGGGCTCTTCAACGATGCCGTCGCGATCGTCATCTTCCAGACGGCCGTCAGCGCGGTCGTCGCGAACCACGGTGTCGGCTGGAGGATCGTGCCCGCCTTTCTCGGGGGAGCGGTCGTCGCCGCGGGGCTCGGCTTCGCGATGGCCTGGCTCGTGGGATGGCTGACAGCGCTGCTGCCGAATCTCGTCGCCCGCAGCTCGATCACCGTGGTCGCCCCCTTCGCCGTCTACCTGATGGCCGACAGGCTGCACGGCTCCGGGGTCGTCGCAGTCGTCGTGACCGCTGTCGAGCTGGGTCGCCGATCCCGTCCGCAAGACTCGGCGGAACGGCTTGCTCGGCAGGCGTTCTGGGGGATCGTCGAGCTGCTGGTGACGGGCCTCGCGTTCGGGCTGATGGGCATGGAGCTCGAGGTGATCCTCACCGACGACCGGATCGACATCATCCCGATGCTGCCTGCCGTCGCTGCGGTGTGCGCCGCGGTCATCGTCGTCAGGTTCCTGTGGATGCTCGGGATCCAGCTCATCGGCGGCACCGAGGAACGCACCCCGGTCCCGGGCACCTTCAAGGAGACGCTCGTCCTGTCGTGGTGCGGGATGCGCGGTCTGGCGACCATGGCCCTTGCCCTGTCCCTGCCGGAAACTGACGGTGCGGGGGCCCCCTTCCCCGCCCGGGCTTTCATCATCGTGACGGCGATCGGGGTCCTGATCACCACCCTCGTCGTGCCGGGCCTCACGCTGCCGGCGCTCATGCGGGTCCTGAAACTCCCCCGAGACCCGCAGGCCCGCCGCCAGCGCGACCGGGCCCTCGCCAAACGGGCCCAGGAGGCGTCGCTCAAGGCACTCGAGGAGTCGCCGGAGTGGGCGGAACTGCCCGAGCAGACACGGAACTCGCTGCGGCGCCGGATCGGGGGCCTGCAGCGGATGCTGAGCCGTGACACGGAGCTGGACCCGAAGGCCCAGGCACACATCCAGGAGCAGCTCGCCGCAGTGCAGCGGATCCAGCGGCGGGCCCTCGACGCCGGCCGGGAGGAGATCCTGCGGGCCCGGCGCGAGGCCGACGTGGACCCGCAGGTCGCTGATCGCGTGCTGCACCGCCTCGACCTGCGTACCGTCATGCTGGATCGCTGATGGCGACGCTACGCGGTTGCTCGCCGATCTGGTCCTTCTCGGCAGGGGAGGGCTGATGGCTCATATCGCGGTGCGCCTGCGCGCACCCGTCGCCGCCCGCGTCGCCTGGGAGCGGATCCTCGACCTGCAGGCTCAGGAGGAGGTCATTCCGTTCACCACCGTGAGGCGGTCCCCTTCGCCCGCACAGGATCCGGCCGTTCCCGGGGCCGGCGGCGGCTCGACAGGCACACGTGCCGCCAGCACTGTCCCCGAGCTGCGGGTCGGCACGCGTTTCGTCGGGCGGACGGCGTGGGGGCCGGTGTGGTTCGATGACCCCATGGTCGTCGAGGCACTCCGCCCGCCGACCGACGAGCGGCCGGGCTTCGCCCGGATCCGCAAGGAGGGGACGGTCGTCCGCGGCTGGATAGACCACACCGTCACCGGCGAGGGACCCGCTTCGTCGAGGGTGCTGTGGTCT
>NZ_JBQCCV010000261.1:0-4876 GCF_051961875.1 Intrasporangium sp.
ATCGGGGGCTGGCTGATCTATCGGCACCCTGACCTCAAGGTCGTCTTCGACACCAGGGTCGAGATCCATACGCCGAGCTTCATCGAGGACTACCGAGGCGCAATGGCTGGCTCTCCCGGATGGCAGGCGTTCGTAGAGCGAACCGCCTGCAGCGTCGCCCTGCTCGAAGAGAAGGCGCCTTTCGTGACCGTGCTCAAGCAGCAGCACTGGCAGGTCCTCGGCACCTCCGACGGCATGGTCCTGCTCGGCAAGCCCGGGAACTGATCCCCGAATAGCAATGGTGGCGTGCGCAATTCGCGCACGCCACCATCGCCGTTCCCGATGAGGGTCAGACCGCTCGCAGCGTGGGCTGGGCCGTCAGCCGGTGCTCGCCGCGCAGCAGTGCGGCTGCCTTGGCGCGCCGGACGCCACTGCGACGACGGCGCGGAGCCACAACCGGCTTCGGCTCGGGCTCGTGCTCGAGGTCCTCGCGGAGCCGCTCGAGGATCGCCCGGTGCAGGCGGGAGACCTGCATCTGGCTCACGCCGAGCCGCTCGCCGATCTCGGCCTGGGTGCAGCCCTCGACGTAGCGCCACCAGAGGATCTGGCGCTCGCGGTCCTCGAGGTGGGCCATCGCGGCCTGGACGCTGAGCACGTCGTCGACCCGGGCGAAGTCGTCCCCCTCGGCGGCAATCATGTCCGACAGGGGAGCGGACCCGGCCTCGGCGTCGCGCGTCGGCGCGTCGAGCGAACGGGAGTGGTAGGCCGCCTCCGCGCAGACGCACTCGCGTACTGCCGTCTCCGGCAGGTCGAGGTCGGCAGCGACGTCGGCGTGGGTGACCGTCCGGCCGAGGTCCTGCTCGAGCCGCTCGCGGCTCTCGCGGACATCGGCACGCAGCTCCTGCAGCCTCCGGGGCGGCCGGACGGACCAGGTCGCGTCCCGGAAGTAGTGCTTGAGCTCGCCGCGGATCGTCGGACCCGCGAAGGACGTGAAGTTCCGGCCGGAGCCGGGACGGTAGCGGCGCATCGCTGCCACAAGGGCAGCCCGGCCGATCTGGACGAGGTCCTCTCGCTCCACGCCGCGGCGCTGGAACCTCAGGGAGATCCGGTCCGCGAAGTCGATGTTGAGGCTGATGATCTCGTCCTCGAGTGCCTCCCGCTCGGCGGGGGTCGCATCCTGCATCTGCTCGAAGCACTCCTCGGTCCGCTGGTCGCGGTCGGACCGCTCACTTCGAGCGGCGGAGAACTTCGAGGACGTACGGGCGAAGGTTGAAGTCGTCGAAGACATCGCGCTGGGCTCCGTTCATTGCATAGTGCGGTGAAACTGAGCGGGCGCGTGGTTTGACCCGGTCTCGGTCTTTCGACCGTGTCACGACTTCCTGAGAAGTGCAACTCAAGATGCGAAAGGAGACGGCTCGTGACTACCCCTGCAGCGAACAGTGCTCACTGTGACGTGCGCCATAGTCGTATTCGCACAGCTTTGTCCCAGCAGAAGCTCACCTCGCGCCCAGTCTGGAGGCGGCGGCATCGCTTTCCCGCCCAGACCCAGGAGCCGCCGGGCTCGTTCCAGCAGATGAACCCGGTCCCCGACCATGGGGAGGAGACCTTCCAGGGGCACGACCGGCTCAAGGGGATGAAGGCGCTCATCACCGGCGGCGACTCCGGGATCGGGCGTGCCGTCGCGATCGCCTTCGCCCGCGAGGGGGCCGACGTCGCGATCAACTACCTCGAGCCCGAGGAGTCCGACGCCCAGGACACGATCGGCTGGATCGAGAAGGCCGGGCGGAAGGGCGTCCGGGTGCCGGGCGACATCCAGGACCGGGAGACGTGCGAGCAGGTCGTGGCGGAGCCGGTCAAGCAGCTCGGCGGACTCGACATCCTCGTCAACAACGCCGGATTCCATTGGGACAAGAGCGGACCCGGCATCGAGCACATGGCCGAGGAGCACATCAACCTCGCACAGCAGTTGGGCCCCGGGGGATTCGGGTCAACGGGGTCGCGCCGGGACCGATCTGGACACCGCTGCAGCCTGCGACGCGCCCCGAGAAGAAGATCGAGACCTTCGGCGCGAGTACCCCCCTCGGACGGGCCGGACAGCCGGCCGAGGTGGCACCCGCCTACGTGTTTCTCGCGTCGCCGTCCGACGCGAGCTACGTATCGGGAACCATCGTCGGTGTGACAGGTGGCGAATCCGTCTTCTGATCGCCGCTTCGCGACTAGCGTTGGTGCATGGTGCGCACGGTCGGCGTCGAGGAGGAGCTGCTCCTCGTCGACGTGCGCACGGGCCGGCCGATGTCGGTCTCTGGAGTGGTGCTCGCGAAGGAGGCCGAGGCGCTCGGCGAGGACCCCCTGGCGAAGGTCGGCATCGTCCCCTGCGGTGCCGTGGAGGGTGAGTTCCAGCAGCAGCAGATCGAGATCCACACCTCCCCGGTGCAGGACCTGGCAGTGCTCGACGCAGAGCTGCGGCACTGGCGGGGGCGAGCCCGAGCACTGGCCCGCGAGGTGGGAGCGAGCGTGGCGGCGCTTGCGACGTCGCCGATGCCGGTCGAGCCGCGGGCGGTCCCGTCCCCGCGCTATGAGCGCATGCAAGAGCTGCTCGGGCTGACGGGGCGGCGCCACCTCACCTGCGGCTGCCATGTCCACGTCGGCGTCGAGTCCGACGAGGAAGCGGTGGGCGTCCTCGACCGGGCGCGGGTGTGGCTGCCGGTGCTGCTCGCGATCAGCTCGAACTCGCCCTACTGGCAAGGGGAGGACTCCGGTTATGCCAGCTATCGCTCCCAGGCGTTCTCGCTGTGGCCGTCGTTCGGTCCGCCGGACCGCTTCGGGAGCGCGGCCGGGTATCGGGCGGCGGTGGACGCGCTGCTCGCGACCGGGGCGGCGCTCGACGAGGGGATGGTCTACTGGGATGCCCGGCTGGCGGTGAGCTACCCAACGGTCGAGATCCGCGCGGCCGATGTGTGCCTCGACGTGGCCGACACCGTGTTCGTCGCGGCGCTGTGCCGGGGTCTCGTCGAGACGGCGGCCCGGGAGTGGCGGCGGGGCGAGCCCGCTCCGGACGTGGCGACCTCGCTGTTGCGCGTCGCGGCCTGGCACGCGGCCCGGTATGGCGTCGAGAGCCAGCTGATCGACCCCCGAACGATGCGGCCGGCGCCGGCGCGTGACGTGGTGGCCGCGCTCGTGGCCTACGTGTCGCCGGCCCTGGACGCCGACGGCGACCGGCTCGTGGTCGAGGCGGGCGTCGAGCGCCTGTGGTCGCGGGGGACCGGCGCGACCCGTCAGCGACGGACGATGGAACGGACCGGCCAGCTCATCGACGTGGTCGCCCAAGCCGCCCGGATCACCGGCGGCCAGGACGGCTGAGGGCCCCGCGTCGACGTCAGCCGGGGAGTTTTGCGGTCATCTCCGCAGCCGTCTTCGTCGACTTCACCGGGCGCTTCGGCTTCTGGTCGGAGATCAGGACCGTCCCGCCGTCCCGGGCGACGGTGAACAGGCCGATCGCCTCGGCGAGGTCGCTCAGCTTCTGGTAGCCGTAGCGGCGCGAGTCGAAGTCAGGCGCCTGCTTCTGGATGAGGCCGCCGACCACGCTGAGGGCCGCCCAGCCGTCCTCGCCCGAGGCCGCGTCGATGGCGGCCCGGAAGAGGTTCACGAGACCGGCGTTCTTGCGCAGCTGCGTGCTCGTCAGCTGCTTTCGGGCGGGCGTGGCGACGTCGGTGCCCTTGTCCTTGAAGATCTCGGTGTAGATGAACTGGTCGCAGGCGACGACGAACGGCCGCGGGGTCTTCTCCTCCCCGAACCCGATGACCCGCTTGCCGGACTCGCGGATGCGGGACGCGAGCCGGGTGAAGTCGCTGTCGCTCGAGACGAGGCAGAAGCCGTCGAAGGTGTCGGTGTAGAGCAGGTCCATCGCGTCGATGATCATCGCGCTGTCCGTGGCGTTCTTGCCCGACGTGTAGGCGAACTGCTGGATCGGCTGGATCGAGTAGTCGAGGAGCGTCTCCTTCCACCTGCCGAGGTTCGGCCGGGTCCAGTCGCCGTAGATCCGCTTGACGCTCGCGACCCCGAAGCGGCTCACCACGGCGAGGAGGCCCTCGATGATCGAGGGGTTCGCGTTGTCGGCATCGATGAGGACGGCGAGCTGTGCGTTGCTGGAGTCGTTCCACGGGGCGGCGGCCATGACCCAACTCTGCCGTACCGGGGCTGCCAGTCAGGGGAATCGCCCAGTCCTCTGCATGCCCGCACAAACTCGAATGGCCGTTCCGAGTCGCCGCACACTGAGTGCCGATGCGCGTTAATCGTCGAGATCGAGTTCCGCGAGCGCACGGAGGAACCGGTTGTTGTCCTCGGGCATGATCGGGTCGTTCCAGCGGAGCCACCCCACGGTCTGGGTCGTCTCGGGGTCAGCCCACCGTTGGTACCAGTCCGCCTGTCTGAGGAGCGCCGCTGACTCAGGGTCGGTTCGGCCGTCCAGCCGGCGCTGCAACTGCACCACCCGCTCCGGTACCCGGTCAACGACCGCACAGTGTGGGCCCTCCGGCCAGAGCTGGTCGCGGACCGGGACCTCTGCGCGTAGTCCGAGGCCCCGTAGATCAGCGTCCCGGAAGTCATTGCCGAGGATGAGGTTCGGTCCCTCGCGTACGGGTGTGCCGGGGATCACCGGGACCTCTCGACCCCAGATGGTGAGTGAGTCAACCACCCCGAGAAAGCGGTTGGCCACGAGGTCGTTGCTCCAGAACATGGCGGTCTTCCACTTGCAGTCCTGAAATGTGCAGCGCTCGATCCGCCCATGCAGCCTTGGGAACCAACGGAGGTCGCATTTCAGGAAGTGGCAACCGTCGAAACAGCTGCCGCTGGGCACGTCCAAGCCAATACCCCCCCCCTACCATTTGTACATGCACCC
>NZ_JBQCCV010000262.1:0-13617 GCF_051961875.1 Intrasporangium sp.
CTCCCTCTAGGGGGGCGCCGCCCCGCGCAGGTCGGGGGCGAGCCTCTGACGTGAGGCGGCGTGGCCGGCCACGGCGTTGGTGAGCCGCTGCCTCAGCAGGTCGACACCGGCACCGGTACGAGCAGACGTCGTGATGACGCCGGCGCCAGGTACGCCATCGGCGGTGAGGAGCCGCTTGAGGTCGAGGACGCACGCCGAGAGGTCCTCGCGGGCGAGTCGATCGGTCTGGTTGAGCACGACCAGGGTCACCGCCTCGTGGTCGGCCTGAAGCCTGACGAAGTCGTCGTGCAGCCGCGCGTCGGCGTACTTCTGCGGGTCGGTCACCCAGACGAAGACGTCGACGAGCTCGAGGATCCGCTCCGCCTCGCGGCGATGCGCCAGCTCGCGGGAGTCGAAGTCCGGCAGGTCCAGCAGGACGAGCCCGTCGAGCGACCCCGCGAAGCCCTTGTTCTTCGGGGGCCGGCCGCCGCCCTTGACGACGTGCCGGGAGTCCACCTTGAGCCAGTCCAGCAGCGCACTGGCATCGGAGTCACCGAAGATCGCCGCGGTGGGCTTCGACGTCGTGGGGCGTCGCGCCCCGATCCGCGCAATGTCGGCCCCGACGATCGCGTTGAAGAGCGAGGACTTCCCGCTGCCCGTGGCGCCCGCCAGGGCGACGACGGTGTGGTCCCCGGCGATCGTCGTGCGCTCCTCGACCTTGTCGATCACGCGACGGGCCTCCTGGGACGCGTCACGGTCGAGCTCGTCGCCTCCGGTGACGAGCCCGAGGCCGAGGGCCGTTGTGCGCGAAAGGAGTTCGTCGGTGCCGATCGCCTTGACCTTGGCACCTCCCGGCCGGATCGGGCTCATCGCGCCGACCTCACGGCGGCGATGGCCGCTTGCAGCGCAGCCTCCTGTTGGGGCTCGACGTGCACCGCGCTCACTGCTCCTTCGTACCTTGCCCGCTCCGCGGCATACAGCTCCTCGACGCGCTCCTCGAGCTTGTGCCGCGCCTTCTTCGACAGCTCGCGCACGGCTTGGTCGCCGAAGACTGCCTCGAGCAGCTTCTGTCCGACGACCGCGGTGCCGCCCGCGATCCCGACCTCCGCGCCGGTGATCCCGGCCGTGCTGGCGAAGGTCACGAGCATGAGGACCACGCCGAGCCCGTTGACGCCGTAGGCCATGATCCGGGCGGTCGTGCGCCGGTCAGTGCCCTCGTCGCGCACCATCTGCAGGATGTCGCCCTGCCAGTCGCGCACGAGCCGCTGGATCCGCGGTTCGATCCCGGCGCTCGAGCGCATCAGGGTCGGCTCGGCGCTCAGCAGCTGGTCACCACCAGGCAGCGTGCGCCACCGGCGTGCGGTCGAGGTGGCTGCGAGCTCGGCGCGGTTGCCGATGAGCGACTCGACTCCGGACTGGAGCGCCTCACCGAGGTTGTCGGCCTTCGCCGGCTCGCCCTTGATGAGGGACGTGAACCGGTCACGCAGGCGGGACACCGTCGACTCCACCTGGCGGAAGAACTCGCCCGTCCCGACGAACTCCTGCCAGCGGGCGAGCACCTCACCACGGAGCAGGGTCCCGTCGCGCATGCCGTCGCGCACGTGCGAGAGCGCATCGTCGTATGCCGCAGAGCTGGCCCCCAGCAGCTCGCTCGCTGCCGTGTTCTGCCGGGTCAGTGCCGCAGCGATCGCTCCCGTCCGGGCGTCGAGCGACGCGAGGGCGCCCTTGAGGGTCCGTCGAACGACCTCGGACCGGGCCTGCGCGTCCCCGGCGAGCCTGCCCAGCCAGGCTCGGAGGGCGCGGATCTGCTCCGGCGGGAGCAGGCCGTTCGCGAGCCGGCTCTCGACCACGGTGAAGAGGGGCGCCTGGCCCAGGCCCTGTTCGCGGAGCATCGCCGCGAGGTGGGTCCGGATCTCGTCCACTGCCTCCACGGGGACCCGGTCGAGGACGATGGCCACCGAGGTGCCGCGCTCGGCCGCCTCGCGGAGCAGCCCCCACGGGACGGCGTCGGCATAGCGGGCGGCCGTCGTGACGAAGAGCCATAGGTCGGCAGCGGCGAGCAGCTGGGCGGCGAGGTTCCGGTTGGACTCGACCACGCTGTCGATGTCGGGGGCGTCGAGCAGGGCCATGCCCGCGGCGACCGCATCCGTGGGGACGAGGCGGACCGCCCCGGGGGTCGCCGTGTCAGCGGTGGCGCCGGTGACCCGGGCGAGCCCGGGCAGGATGCGCTGGTCGCTGAACCAGCGAACGTCCTTGGGGTTGTGGATCAGTACGGGCGAGCGGGTCGTCGGGCGCAGCACCCCGGGCTGCGTGACCTCACGGCCGATGATCGAGTTGACGAGGGTCGACTTCCCCGCGCCCGTGGAACCGCCCACGACGGCGAGCAGTGGGGCGTCGAGAGAGGTCAGCCGCGGGATGACGTAGTCGTCGAGCTGGTCGAGCAGCCGGGTCCATGCGGTGCGGTCCGCGGCGACGTCGGGCAGGTCGAAAGGCAGTTGGATCGCCTGGACCGCAGCACGCAAGCGGGTCACTGCCTGGAGCAGTGACCCGGCTCTTACCCCTGAACCTGATTGCACAGCGGCAATCCTTCCCTGTCAGCGGTCCGCCACCAAACCCGCCCCCGCGCGTGTCGGAAGGAACCCGGGCCGGCGTGAGCCCGCACAGGCCGGTGGGCGCCATCCGGGCGGCCGGGAGTGGACGACAAACCGCAATTTCGGTCGTGGCGCCCCCGGCAGGACTCGAACCTGCGACCAAGAGATTAGAAGGCTCTTGCTCTATCCGCTGAGCTACAGGGGCCGGCGCGTCGGCGCGAACCCAAGCATAGGGCGCG
Organism: Intrasporangium sp.; assembly: GCF_051961875.1. Lineage (GTDB taxonomy): Bacteria > Actinomycetota > Actinomycetes > Actinomycetales > Dermatophilaceae > Intrasporangium_A. Next base: position 2,810 of record NZ_JBQCCV010000262.1, read on the forward strand.
GTCTGCGCGCCCTCAGGTCACTGGCGAGCCGACGAAGGCTCGGCGATGCTCGGTGATGGCGCCGAGCAGGTCGAGCTCGCGTTGCTGAGCATCCGCGCCGGCCGTGCCGCGCACGAGCCGCCACCGCAGCAGCGCCAGGTCGGTGGCGCTGTCCTGGAAGGCCGCCATCGAGCGCTTCGCCACGGGCCCGCCGTGCAGACGCGCCCAGTGCCGGGCCTCCTTGCGGCCGCGCAGGTGCGACAGCATCGTCACCTCGCCGTAGGTGAGCCACCCGGCGTCCGCGTAGGGCGAGAGGTAGCGCCCGATGAGGCGGCCCTCCCGGTGGCGCAGCCACACGATGAAGCCGACGAACGCCAGGAAAAGGGGCATCTGGAAGCTGGCGTAGGCGGCGAAGAACCCGTTGTTGCCGGCCAGGGCGGACAGGTTCCAGATCCCGTGCAGCATGATGGCGCAGAGCCAGCCGACGACGATGGCGATGAGCCGGACCCGCTTGTGACGGGTCGAGACAGCGATCCCCAGGCCGATGCCGGTGCAGGCGGTGAAGAGCGGGTGGCCGAACGGGCCCATGAGGCCACGGACGATGAAGGTCGCCGAGAAGGCGTCCGGACCGCCGGCGGAGAGGGCCTGCCCGAGGTAGAGGATGTTCTCCGTGAAGGCGAAGCCAGCCCCGATGAGACCGGCGTACACCACGCCGTCGATGATCCCGTCGAACTCGCGCTTGCGGAACACGTAGATCAGCACGATGCCGAGGCCCTTAAAGGTCTCCTCCACGACCGGGGCCACGTAGACGGCTCCGGTCGCCATCGGGTCGGTCCAGTCGGCCTGGGCGAGGACGAGCACGCTGAGGGTGTTGAGGAAGTAGGCGCCCACGACGGCAACGACCGCTCCCCAGAGGAAGGCCAGCACCTTGAGGCGCCCGGGTTCGGCCTCCCAGCGGTCGAGCCACAGGTAGGTCGGCACGACGATGCAGAGCGGGATGAGGGCGAACAGGCCTGCGAGGAGGACGACCCTCGCTGTCAGGGTGCTGCCGATGATCCCGAGCAGAACAAGGAGGCAGACGAGGAACCCGACGACGATGAGGCCGGCCGTGAGGACCACCCGGAGGGCCGGCCGGCGGGTCGGGTTCGGGGCGCTGCTCCACGACGGGGTCGGCGATCCTGCTCCCGGCGTCGGGTCCCCTGTGGTCATGCCGAGCAGGCTAGTGCAGCACCCTCTATATGGTGGACCGGTGAGCGAGACCAACCAACGTGCCGTCGCGGACCGCATCGTCTGGATCGACTGCGAGATGACCGGACTCAACCTTCGCGCCGACGCCCTCGTCGAGGTCGCGGCGCTCGTCACCGACTTTGAGCTGAACCAGCTCGGTGACGGGGTCGACGTCGTCATCAAGCCTCCGGCCGAGGCGCTCGACCAGATGGACGAGTTCGTCCGCACCATGCACACCACGTCGGGGCTGATCACCGAGCTCGAGGCGGGCGTCACCCTCGAGGAGGCACAGGCCCAGGTGCTCGACTACGTCCGGACCTTCGTCCCCGAGCCGCGACGGGCCCCGTTGGGCGGCAACACAGTTGGCACGGACAGGGGCTTCCTGGCCCGCGACATGCCCGATCTCGAGGCGCACCTGCACTACCGCGTCATCGACGTCTCCTCGATCAAGGAGCTGTCCCGCCGCTGGTACCCCCGGGTCTACTACAACGCGCCGAAGAAGGCCGGCGGCCACCGGGCTCTCGCAGACATCCGGGAGTCCATCGCGGAGCTGCGCTACTACCGGGCAGCCGTCTTCGTGCCGCAGCCGGGCCCCGACACGCCGACGGCCAAGGCGCTCGCCGAGCAGTACGTCATCACGCCGGAGGCCAGGACCTGACGGCGCGCCGGGGGGTGGTCTTGAGCACTCCCTCGGAGCAGGTACGATTGGCGACGCTGGTTCGCGAGGCCCGATCCTCACCGGAGCGTCCGCGACAGGCATGGTGGGTGTAGCTCAGCTGGTAGAGCACCTGGTTGTGGTCCAGGTGGTCGCGGGTTCAAGTCCCGTCACTCACCCCACACAGTTCGAGCCCCTGACTGCAGGAATGCGGTCAGGGGCTCGAGCCGTACCAGGCCGGGTGGGTCAGACGAGCTCAGGCACGTCGAGGTGTGCGACGCACAGCTCGAACTCCGCGACCTCCTCAACCTTCAGGCCGAGTTGTTGCACCATGTCGGCACGCAGCCCCATGGCGGTGTCCCTGGCCGCGACCATCGCGTCCCGGTGGTCGTAGGTCGCCGTGATGCAGCCTCGTCCCTCCGAGGCGTTGACGAAGAGGCTGCAGCTGCAGAACCCGTCGAGCTCCCGGACCTTTGGCATGACCGTCGACCGGAACATCTCGGTGACCTCTTCGGACTTGGAGGCCCCGAACGTCATCCAGGTCACCCGCGAGCAGGCGCCCTCGGGGGCCTGGTGCTCCCGGTGCATGTAGGCGACCTCCCACTCTTCGACCGATGTCTGACCGCCGACCAGCTGAGCGAGCCTCTCGCGGATCGGCATGACTCCCTGCGCGGAGCCACGCAGGGCGTCCTCCGATCGCCAAGCAGTCGTCACGATGCTGCGGCCGCTCGACCGGTCGACGACCATGGACATCCCGACGCAGCCGTCCATCGCTCTGACCTGTGGCATCACCTCGTCCCGAAGGTGCGCGATGCCCGCGTCCACCTTGTCGGGCTGCGCGGTGATCGTTGTTGAGCGTGCGTACACCGGCTCACCTCCTCGGTTGCGGCGGCGCCATCGCGGTGCCGCCGCCTTCCAGCGTCCTCCGTCCCTTCGGTCGTGGGCAACGGACAAATGCCGCAGATCTCGACGCCTTCGGTGGTCACGTTCTGGTTGCCTTCGCGCGCCGCGCTCCCGGCAGGGTGAGGTTGGTGCGACAGAATGGCCCGATGCTGTCGGGGAACAAGAGGGTGCAGCGCGTCGTCGTGGGCGTCATCATCGGTGTCGTCGTCGTCAGCATGGCGCTGTCCCTCGTCTCGGTCGCAGTGGCCGCGCCCGCCTCCGAGCACCCCACCTCGGTCCGGGTCGCGGTGGCCTCGTCCCCCACGCCGCTGCCGATCGACCCGTCGCTCACCCAGAACGACAACCCGAAACCGGTCACGAGAACGCCTCAGGGACAGGCCACTCAGGTCACCGACGGCGAGCACATCGGCGGACTGCTCGGGTTCATCCTCCTCATGCTCGGAGGGGTCCTCCTGCTCATCCGGGACCAGCGCCGCAAGCGGGCACCGTGACCCTGACGGTCGATTTGTCGCTGCCGGAACGGCCCTGCTAACGTTTCACCTCGTTGCGCCGCTAGCTCAATTGGCAGAGCAAGTGACTCTTAATCACTGGGTTCGGGGTTCGAGTCCCTGGCGGCGCACTTCGAGAAAGAGGCCTCCCGCATGGCGCGGGAGGCCTCTTTTGGTTGTCCGGCTGCGAGGCCCCTCGCGGGGGATCAGAGGTACAGGCCGGTCCGTCCCTGCTCGGCCTCGGAGGTCGCGACGGCATGGAGGTCACGTTCGCGCAGCAACGCGTAGTCCTTGGACTGCACCTCGACCTCGAGGCGCTCCTCGGGGTCGAAGAGGACGCGGTCGCCGACCTGGATCTGGCGGACGTTCGGTCCGACCGCGACCACCTCGGCCCAGGCCAGCCGCTTGCCCACGGTCGCTGTCGCCGGTATGAGGATGCCGCCACCGGAGCGCCGCTCCCCCTCGGTCTCAAACGAGACAAGAACGCGGTCGTGCAACATTCGGATCGGCAGGCCGGGCGCGGCCGCCGAGGATCGCTTTGCCACCTCGCTCAACGACGGCGGCGCCAGCTCACGAGGCTGGTCACGACGACGACACCGACGACAGCGGCCACGACGGCGCCGATCCGCTCGACACGCAGGCCACCCTCGGGGGTATGCGTCGCTGCCACGAGCTTGAGCTTGAGGTCGTCCAGCCTGCGCTGCGCGATCACCTTCGGCTGGGCCCGGTAGGCCAGCTCGTTGACGGTGCTCTCGAGGCGGCTACGGGCCGCGTCGATCTGCTGTTCGATGGCGCTGGCGGACATCGCGGACTGGCTCATGTCGCTTCCTTTCGACGGCTGTTCCGACTCTATCGGCCAACCCGGGTCAGGCCGTCAGACCGAGATCACGGCGGAGCTTGGCGTCGTGGCCGGTCGCCTTGTCGTTGTAGAGGGCATGCGTGAGCTCGCCCTGCTCGTCGACGACGAACGTCGAGCGCAGCACGCCCTCGACAGTCTTGCCGTAGAGCTTCTTCTCCCCGTAGGCGCCGTAGGCCTGGTGGACCGACAGGTCCTCGTCAGACAGGAGTGGGATCGTCAGCCCGTCCCGCTCGCGGAACTTGGCGAGCTTCACCGGGCTGTCCTTGGAGATCCCCACGACCTCGAAGCCGTCGCGACGCAGTGCCTCGAGGGAGTCGCTGAAGTCGCAGGCCTGGGTGGTGCAGCCCGGCGTCATCGCGGCGGGGTAGAAGTAGACGATGACCTTGCGCCCGGCAAAGTCGGACAGCGAGACGGTCTTGCCGGTGTCGTCCGGCAGGGCGAAGGCGGGCGCCTTGTCCCCCGGCTCGAGACGGTCGCTCATCTCTCTCACTCCTTCGTTGACCCAGATGTCGAGTGCGGACGGCGGGACTTGAACCCGCACGCACGAGGCACAGGAACCTAAATCCTGCGTGTCTGCCAGTTCCACCACGTCCGCGCGGCCCCCACTGTAGTTGGCGCCCCGCCTCCGCCGCTCACGGCAGGCCCGTTCACTGAATCTGCACGGTGATCGTGTGCCAGCCGCTCGCCCCGTCGGGTGCCGGTGGCGCGGACTGCGCGGTCTGGACCTGTCCGGTTGAGTCGGTTGCCCGGACGCGGATCGTGTGACTGCCCCGCGGGGCGTCCCACTCGAGCACCCACTGCCGCCACGAGTCGATGCTCGGATCGGCCGCGAGCCGCGCCTGTTGCCAGGCCCCGTCGTCCACCTGGACCTCGACCTGGGAGATGCCTCGGTGCTGTGCCCAGGCGACCCCGGCGACGGCCACCTTGCCCGCTGCGACGGTCGCGCCCGACTGCGGCACGTCGATTCTCGACTCGGTCTTGATCGGCCCCATCTCGGACCAGCCGCGGGGTGTCCAGTACCCCTGGTCGGCCGCGAACGTGGTGACCTTGAGCTCGGTGACCCACTTGCAGGCCGACACGTAGCCGTAGAGCCCGGGCACGACGACCCGCACCGGGAAGCCGTGCTCGAACGGGAGCGGATCCCCGTTCATGCGGACCGCGAGGAGGGCATTGCGCTCGTCCGTCAGCGCGCCCAGGGGTGTGCCGCAGGTCCAGCCGTCCGCGCTAGTCTGCAGCACCATGTCGGCACCGGGCCGGGGCCCGGCCATGGCGAGCAGCTCCCGGACCGGCCAGCCGGTCCACGTCGCGTTGCCGACCAAGTCACCCCCCACCTCGTTCGAGACGCACGTCAGCGTCACCAGGGCTTCCGACATCTCCTTGCTTAGCAAGGTGTTCCAGTCGAGCTCGACTTCCCGGTCAACCATCCCGGTGACCCGCAGCCGCCACGAGTCGGCGTCGACCCGCGGCACGACGAAAGCGGTGTCGATCCGGTAGAAGTCGTCGTTCGGCACGATGAAGGGCGCGAGGCCCGGCAGCTTGAGGTCGGCACCGGGTGGCACGGTGACTCGGTTGCGCAGCCGCAGCGTGCGAGTGGCCGCCTCCCGCGAGGCGGTGGCGAGCGCCGCTCCCCCACCGACGAGCAGACCGAGGTATGCCGCGGCGCCGCCGACGATGGCACCGAGCACGACGCGCCGGCTCGGGTTCGTCGCCACCGCCGCTGTGCTGGGGCGGGCGCTGCGCGCGAGGTACCAGAGGCCGACCCCGACACCGACGAGGGTGGGAGCCGCGTCGGCGGGGACGGCTGCGGGCCTGCTCAGGACGGCGGCGATCCCGAGGCCACCGACCAAGGCGAAGACGATGAGCGCCAAGGGGACCCGGCTGCGAGTGAGGAGTCCCACGCCCGCACAGACGAGAGCGAGGACGATGAGCGTGCCGACGAGCAGGGCGAGCTTGTCGTTCGTGCCGAACGTGGAGGTGGCGAAGTTCTTCAGCCACGGTGGCGTCCGGTCGATGAACGCCTCGGCGACGGCCGGCACCGGCGACGGCTGGCCACCCGCCATGCCGGCCACGCTGAGCAGCCCGGCCAGCAGCGTGGCGATACCGATGGCCAGGACCCCGGCGACGATCCCCTCGAGCGCGGCGAGTGGTGCGGGGCGGTGTGCCTCACTCCTGCCGGTCGGCCCGAAGGGACCGTCCTCCGTCATGTCGTCAGCAGCTCCTTGAGGTGGGGCGCGAGCGCCCGGAAGGCGAGGAAGCGGTGTGAGATCCCATTCTTCTCCTCGGCGCCGTGCTCGGCGAGGCTTCTTTCGGAGCCATCCTCCTGGCCGTCCGGGACGAAGATCGGGTCGTAGCCGAAGCCACCGGCTCCCCGCGGGGACCGGGCGACCGTGCCGGGAAGGCGGCCGACCTCGACGGCGGACCGGCCATCCGGCAGCACCAGCGCCGCCGCACAGACGAAGGCACCGGCGCGGTTCTCGTCGCGGACGTCCGACAGCTGGGCGAGGAGCAGCTCGAGGTTGGCCCGGTCCCCGCCACCGCCCGACCAGCGCGCGCTGAAGATCCCCGGTGCGCCGCCGAGGATGTCGACGGCGAGCCCGGAGTCGTCGGCAAGGGCGGGCAGGCCCGTGACCCGAGCGGCCGAGCCGGCCTTGAGCAGGGCGTTCTCCTCGAAGGTGATGCCGTCCTCGACGACCTCGGGAGCGTCCGGGAACTCGTCGAGGCCGACGATCTCGACACCGAGGTCGGCGCACGGTTCGGCGAGGATCTCGCGCAGCTCCTCGACCTTGTGGTGGTTCCGCGTGGCGAGGACGATGCGTCGCTCGGCGCTCACTTGGCGACCTCGACCGGCTCGTCCTGCTCCGTCGCAGCGGTCGCCTCGGCCGTCTCCGCAGGCTCACCGGGACCCGCGGGCTCGGCGGTCTCCCCCGCGAGCGCGGCCTGCTGACGAGCGGTCAGGTCGGCACAGCCCATCGTCGCGAGATCGAGCAGCTGTCCGAGCAGCTCACGGTCGAAGGGCTCGCCCTCGGCCGTCCCCTGCACCTCGACGAACCGGCCGTCACCGGTCATGACGACGTTCATGTCGGTCTCGGCGGTGGAGTCCTCCGGGTAGTCCAGGTCGAGGACGGCCCGACCATTCACGATGCCGACCGAGACGGCGGCCACCGAGCCGGTGAGCGGCTGCGCCTTCTTGCCGATCATCCCGTGCGCGCGGGCGTACTCGATGGCGTCGGCCAGGGCGACCCAGGCCCCGGTGATGGCGGCGGTCCGGGTGCCACCGTCGGCCTGCAGGACGTCGCAGTCGAGGACGACCGTGTTCTCACCGAGGGCCTTCGTGTCGATGACGGCGCGCAGGCTGCGACCGATGAGGCGCGAGATCTCGTGGGTGCGGCCGCCGATCCGGCCCTTGACACTCTCGCGGTCGGAGCGGGTGTTCGTCGCCCGAGGGAGCATCGCGTACTCCGCCGTCACCCAGCCTGTGCCCTTGCCCTTGAGCCACCGCGGCACGCCCTCCGTGAATGACGCGGCGCAGAGCACTCGGGTGCGGCCGAACTCGACGAGGACGCTCCCCTCGGCGTGGTCGAGCCAGTTCCGCGTGATGCGGACCTCGCGGGTCTGGTCGGGTGCGCGTCCGTCGTGTCGCTCAGCAGTCATATCGGCAAGGCTAACGGCCCGCCGGAGCTGACCCGGGTGCCGACAGGGTCAGCGGCATACCTACCGACAGGTCAGCGGCATACCCGTCAGACGGAGTAGGTGGCGCCCGGCTCGGCCAGCTCGACCTCTCCCGGCCACACCTCCTGGGCCTGGGCCCGGCACTGCGCGGGGTCGTTCCACGACGGGATGTGCGTCAGCATGAGGCGACGCACGCCGCCCGCCCGGACGGCGGCCTCGGCGGCGCGACGACCGGAGAGATGGATCCCTTCAGCCGAGTCGCGCCCCTCGACGAAGGCGGAGTCGGCGAGGACGAGGTCGGCGCCGGTCATGAGCGGTGTGAGGGCGTCGCAGAGGTCGGTGTCGCCGGTGTAGACGAGGGTCCGCCCGTCGGCCTCGATGCGGAAGCCGTAGGCCTCGGTGGGGTGGCGCACCTGGAGGGACGTCACGGTGAACGGCCCGATGCGGAAGGTGCCGCCGTCGCACAGCTCGTGGAACTGGAAGACGTGCAGGATGTCGTCCGCGTCGACGCTGCCGTAGGCGCGGGCGAGGTGGTCGCCCGTGCCCGCCGGCCCCCACGTGGGCATGACGTCGCGGCCCGGCCCGCCAGGGACGTACTTCATCATCACGTAGAGGCCGCACATGTCGATGAAGTGGTCGACGTGCAGGTGGCTGAGGAGCACCGCGTCGACGTCGTAGGGCCGCACGTGCCGCTGGAGTGAACCGAGGGCGCCGCTGCCGAGGTCGAGCACGATGGCCCACTCGCGGCCCTCGTGCTCGGCCCGCACCAAGTAGCTCGACGCCGGGGACTCGGGTCCGGCGAACGAGCCGGAGCACCCGACGATCGTCACGTCCACGGGCACGAGACTAGGCGGTGCTGGCCGCCCGGCACGCCGCGACAAGCCGTCGAGTCGGTCACACCGACGAGCCGGGCTCCCCGAGGAGGGCCGAGGTCAGGGTCTCCTGCAGCCAGGTGAGGAAGTCGTACCACGCCACGGCATAACCGGCCGGGTCGTCCTCGTCGAGGTGCTCGAGGGAGGCGTAGAGCGCCTCGGCGTCCTCCTCGGTGCGGATCCCGAGCCGCTCACCGAGCAGGAGCCGGACGTCGGTGAGCGCCATGACGAACGCGCTCGCCTGCGCCTGGTCGAGCTCCACCCGGTCCTCGTATGCCGCTGCCAGCCGTTCCAGCGCCACGTCCAGGTTGCCGCTCTTGCGCTGGCGCAGCCCCTCCTCCGTGAGGCGACGGAACTCCGACGCGACCGCGTCGTCGCCGCGGTGCCCGGCCGGCAGGAGCCGGTCGAGGGCCGGGTCCCGCTCTTCGTCGGACCCGCGCTGCCCCTCGTCGGTGCCGTGCCCGGCGCTCGTCGGCACCCGAAGGGTGGCGGCGAGGTCGCCCCATACGTCACCGGTCGGTTCGACCTCGGGCGAGAGCAGGATCCGCGTCTGCTCGATGAGGCCGGCCAGGATGGTCCGTTCCGTCTCGTCGAGGACGGCGACGATCCGGTCACCGTCGCGTAGGAAGGCGCGCGCCATCACTCGTCCTTCTCGAACGTCGCCCACAGGCCGTAGCCCTGCAGCGCCTCGGCGTCGCGCTCCATCGCCTCGCGAGGCCCGTTGGAGACGACCGCGCGGCCCTTCTCGTGCACGTCGAGCATGAGGCGCTCCGCCTTCGGCCGCGGATAGCCGAAGTAGGTCTGGAACACCCACGTGACGTAGGACATGAGGTTCACCGGGTCGTTCCACACGATCGTCACCCACGGCACGGCGGGCGCGACGACCTCGTCGATCTCGGTGACCTCCTCCTCGACGGGAGCGATCGACGCGGCGATCGTCAGGTGGGGCAGCACAGGCACGCGTCCACCCTAGGCCCCGGCCCCCATAGGGTGAGGAGCGTGACCACGTACTCGACGCCGAGCACGGCGCTGCTCACGGACCACTACGAGCTGACCATGGTGGAGGCCGCCCTCGAGTCCGGTGAGGCCGGCCGGCGCTGCGTCTTCGAGGCCTTCTCGCGGCGCCTGCCCGACGGCCGCCGCTACGGGATCGTCGGCGGGACAGGCCGGCTCCTCGACGCGGTGGAGAACTTCCGGTTCGGAGACGACGAGCTGCGCTGTCTCAAGGACCACAAGATCGTCGACGACCGGACGATCGACTTCCTCGCCGGCTACCGGTTCACCGGCCAGATCAGCGGCTACGCCGAGGGTGAGTGCTACTTCCCCGGGTCGCCGGTCCTCGTCGTCGAGTCGACCTTTGCCGAGGGCGTCGTCCTCGAGACCTTGGCCCTGTCGATCCTCAACCACGACACGGCGATCGCCTCGGCCGCCTCGCGGATGACGTCGGCGGCCGGTGATCGGCCGTGCATCGAGATGGGCGCCCGCCGGACGCACGAGGAGGCGGCGGTGGCCGCGGCGCGAGCGGCATACATCGCCGGTTTCACCGCGACGAGCAACCTCGAGGCGGGCCGCCGGTACGGAGTGCCGACGACCGGGACGGCCGCGCACTCCTTCACCCTCCTCTACGACTCGGAGCGGGAGGCGTTCACCGCCCAGGTCACCTCGCTGGGCAAGGGCACCACGCTGCTCGTCGACACCTACGACGTGCGCCAGGCGGTCGACCTCGCGATGGAGGTGGCCGGCCCGCAGCTCGGAGCGGTCCGGCTCGACTCCGGTGACCTGCTGAGCCAGGCCCAAGAGGTCCGGGCCCAGCTCGATGCGGCCGGCAACCGCGACACCAAGGTCATCGTGACGTCGGACCTCGACGAGTTCGCCATCGCCGCCCTCGCGGCGGCTCCGGTCAGCGGATACGGCGTGGGGACGGCCCTCGTGACCGGCTCCGGTGCGCCGACCGCCTCGATGGTCTACAAGCTCGTCGCACGCGAGAACGGCGCCGGTGAGCTCGAGGGCGTCGCGAAGAAGAGCAAGGACAAGAAGTCCGTGGCCGGCCGCAAGTGGGCCATGCGGCGCCGCACCGAGCACGGTGTCGCCACCGCCGAGGTCATCGGCGTCGGTGAGGCCCCGCGCAACGACGGGGACGACCGACCACTCATGAC
>NZ_JBQCCV010000263.1:0-42468 GCF_051961875.1 Intrasporangium sp.
AGAAGTTTGCCCGGCGACCCCTCGGGTAGAAGCGCTTGGTCGGACGACGAGTGCCACCGAAGGAGGCAGCGTGGGAAGCACGGACTGGTCCAGGGTCGTCGTGACGGGAGGAGCGGGCTTCCTCGGCAGCCACCTCTGCGAGGCCCTGCTCCGACGCGGGGCGCACGTGCTCTGCCTCGACAACTTCCTGACGGGCTCACCGGACAACGTCACCCATCTCATGCAGGACAAGGCCTTCAGGCTCGTCCGCTGCGACGTGACGGACTTCGTCCACATCCCCGGAGACGTCGACCTCGTGCTCCACTTCGCGTCGCCCGCCTCGCCCATCGACTACCTCAAGCTGCCGATCCACACCCTCAAGGTGGGCGCGATCGGCACCTGGCACGCGCTCGGTCTCGCCAAGGAGAAGGGCGCCCGCTTCGTCCTCGCATCGACCTCCGAGGTGTACGGCGACCCCCAGGTCCACCCCCAGCCGGAGGACTACTGGGGCCACGTCAACCCGATCGGCCCCCGCGGGGTCTACGACGAGGGCAAGCGCTACGGAGAGGCGCTCACCACCGCGTACCGCTCCTATGAGGGTGTCGACACGGGCATCGTGCGGATCTTCAACACCTACGGCCCGCGGATGCGCCCGCACGACGGCCGCGCCATCCCGACCTTCATCCGCCAAGCGCTCAAGGACGAGCCGATCACCGTCGCCGGAGACGGCCAGCAGACCCGGTCGGTCTGCTACGTCGACGACCTGGTGGCCGGCATCCTCGCCTTCGCCGCCACGGACCACCCCGGCCCGGTCAACATCGGCAACCCCGACGAGCTCACCGTGCAGCGGATCGCCGAGGACGTCATCGCCGCGACCGGCTCGTCCTCGGAGATCGTGCACATCGAGCGGCCCACCGACGACCCGCAGGTGCGGCGACCGGACACGACCCGGGCCCGCGAGCTGCTCGACTGGGCACCGGCCGTGCCGTGGACGCAGGGACTCGAGCGGACCGTGGCGTGGTTCAGGGACGTTGCGGCGCAGGCTGATCCAGCAGCCACCGAGCCCGCGCGAGCACGTCGCTCGGCGTGACCCGGGCCAGGCGCAGGTCCACCTCCTGACCGTGCGGGTGGCCCGGCACGTCGCCGGGCCGTGACAGCCACATGGTCTCGTGGATCTCGGGGTCGATCGCCGGGCCCCACAGCGCCGGCGAGGTCGGCCCGAAGAGGGTGAGCGACGGAGTGCGGTAGGCGGTCGCCAGGTGGGCGACACCGGTGTCGGCCGACAGGAGCAGCCGCGCCGCACCGATGTGCTGGGCCAGCTCCCGGGGCGCCAGCCGGCCGCCGAGGTCGATGACGCCGCGGCCCACCTCGGCGACCGTCTGCGTGAGCGCCGCCTCATCGGCCGTGCCGGTCACGACGACGGGCAGGCCCGAGCCGACCAGCTCCATGACGACCTGACGCCACCGCTCGATCGGCCAGCGCCGAGAGCCGAACGCCGCGCCGGGGTGGACCACGACGACTCCCGGGTGCGGCGCCGAGCCGGACGGTGGCGCCAGCCGCAGGTCCTCGGCCGAGCCCGCTCCCCCGAGCTCCGCCGCCAGCCTGACCCACCGGTCGACCTCGTGCTCGTCGGGATCCCACTCCGGGCCCTCGTCGAATCCCGCTGCGGGGCACGCGAAAGCGACCAGGCGACCGGGACGCAGCGCCGCCAGCAGCCGATGACTCTCGGGGCCGGAGCCGTGCAGGTTGACCGCGATGTCGGGTGGCTCGAGGTCCCAGGCGAGCGGCTCGAGACCCACGGCAGGCAGGACGGCGTCGACGACGCCCTGCTCCACGAGGAGCGAGCCCCACGACTCCGGTCCCGCGAGCACGAGACGCGTCCCATCGACGCCACGGCGCAGCGCGCGAAGGGCGGGCACAGCGGCATACGTGTCGCCGAGCCCGAGGGCCCGGAGCGCGAGAATCCTTGGCATCAGGCGGGGTTCACGGCCAGGACGGCTCCGTCGACGTCGCGACGACCATCTCGCGCACCTCGCACCCGACCGGCTGGCGCAGCGCGGTGAGGATGCACTGGGCGACGTCCGCCGGGTCGTTGAGGGCGGCGTCCTCCGGGGGCCGGTACTGCTCGGTCCGCCCGTCGAAGAAGTGCGTCCGCATCCCGCCCGGGATCACGAGGGTGACCCCGACCCGGCCGGCGAGCTCCATCGCGAGGGCGCGGGTGAAGCCGACGACGCCGAACTTCGAGGCGCAGTATGCGGTCGCGTCGCCCGCGGGGCGCAGCCCGAGCGTCGACCCGATCGTCACGACCGTGCCGCGGGTACGCTCGAGGTGCGGCAGGCACGCCCGGACGACCGCCGCGGTGCCGAACAGGTTGACGCGGACGACGCGTTCCCAGTCCTCCGTGGAGATGCCGGTCAGGGGCCCGCACGCGTCTGTCCCCGCGGCCGTCACGACGGCGTCCGGCGGCCCGAACCACTCGGCCAGCTCGTTCACGGCGCGCTCGGCGGCAGCCGTGTCGCTGAGGTCGGCCTGGGCGAACGGCACCGACTCGTCGGCCGGGGGCTGCCGGTCGATGACGGCGGCCTTGCCTCCCGCCTCCGTCACGGCATCGACGACGGCGGCGCCGAGCCCGCTGGATCCGCCTGTCACATAGACGATTCCGAGATCGCGTGGGGTGCTCATCCGATTCCTCTCATTCGACATCACGTCATCCAACATCACTGAGCAGGGCGGTCGTGGACCGGCCCGCGAGATAGGGCAGCAGGACGACGCGCCCGCCCCAGCTGCGCACGAGGTCCGACTCGGCGAGCGGCACGCCGGCGTAGTCGGCGCCCTTGGCCCACACGTCCGGGCGCAGTTCGTCGAGCAGGACGCTGGGGTCGTCCTCGTCGAAGACCGCGACGGCGTCGACGCATTCGAGCCCGAGGAGGAACCGCGCGCGGTCCTCGGCCGTCTGGACCGGGCGGCCGGCGCCCTTGAGGCGGCGCACCGAGGCGTCGGAGTTGAGCAGCACGACGAGCGCGTCGCCGAGGTCGCGGGCCGCCTCGAGGCTCTGCAGGTGCCCGGCGTGGAGCACGTCGAAGCAGCCGCCGGTCGCGACGACCGTGCCGCCGCGGCCCCGGACCTGTTCGACGACCTCCTTGGCCGTATGCCGCCCAGCCGGGGCCCCGCTCGAGCCGCGCACGCCATGGGTGGTGCGGTCGTCGGGGGCCGGCCCTGTGTGGGCGGAGCGGCGGAAGGCCCATGCACCGCCGGTCGCGACCCACTCGCTGGAGCGGGCAACCGCGACTCCGATCGCCTCGGCGACGGTCGCGCCCCGGGCGATGGCGGTCGTCGCGGCGGCGGCGAAGCGGTCGCCGGCACCGCACGGGTCGCCGTCGCCGACGGACGGCACCGGGGTGTACAGCACGTCGTCGCCGGCGGCGAGCCAGGCGCCCTGGGCGCCACCGGTCACCGCAGCATGCGCGGCCCCCCAGAGGTCCCGGACAGCGGCAGCGACGCGGTCGCCGGGCTCATCAGGGCGGCCGATGGCCCGCCGGGCCTCGGCGAGGTTCGGCGAGACGAGGAGGCAGCCGGGGACTGGCGGGCCGCCACGCGGGTGCGGGTCCCACACGACGGCGCGATGCGCGGCGCGCTGCTCGAGGGCGGCGCGGATCTCGGGGTCCGCGGTCGCTCCGGCGCCGTAGCAGGAGGCGAGCACGACGTCGGCCGAGGCGATGGCCTCGAGCGCCTCTCGCGGCACCGTTCCCGTCGGCCGGCCGGGGCCGCCCTCGTCGAGGCGGACCAGGACGTGGCCGCCGCTGCGGACCCTGGTCTTGCGTCGGGTGCCGCCCTCGTGGCCGAGCGCGACAGTCGTGACCCCGGCCGCGGTGAGCTCCCGCGCGATGGCCGCGCCGTCGTCGTCGTCCGCGAGCGGCCCGACCCACGTCACGTCGATGTCGGGGGCGGCGCAGAGCAGCGTCGCGAGGCCGGCCCCACCGGGACCCTGCCGGACGGTCGTCACGTCGAGCACGGGCGCGGGGGCGTCCGGGCAGAACCGGTCGACCCTCCCGTCCACCTCGCGGTCGAGCATGACGTCCCCCACGACGACGACGCGGCGCGTCATGCGAGGCCCCCGGCCGGCACGGCCGCCCTGAGCAGGTCCCGCGAGGCGAGCACCTGGTCGAACGCCGCACAGAGGGCGTGGACGGCGAGCAGGTGGATCTCCTGCACGGCCGCGGTCGAGGCCGCCGGCACGGCGAGAGCGCTGTCGGCGATGCTGGCGAGCGGGTTTGGCGCCGGGCCCGTCATCGCCCAGACCTGCAGGCCCAGCTCGTGCCCGCGCTTGGCGGCGTGGAGCACGTTGCTGCTGGCCCCGCTCGTCGAGAGCAGCATGAGGACGTCCCCCGGCCGCCCGTGGCCCTCGACCTGCCGGGCGAACACCTCGTCCGGCCCGTAGTCGTTGAGGATGGCCGTGAAGCTCGAGCTCTCGGCGTGCAGCGAGATCGCCGAGAAGGGCCGGCGCTCCCGCAGGAAGCGCCCCACGAGCTCGCCGGTCAGGTGCTGGGCCTCCGCCGCGCTGCCGCCGTTGCCGGCCGCGAGGAGCCGGCCACCGCGCAGCAGCGACGTCGCGAGCTCCTCACCCCACTGCTGGATGACCGACCAGTCGGCGCGCAGCCCGGCGAGGCCGTCGTGGAACTCCTCCTCGTGCTGGTCCAGCCAGACCGGGGCGAGCCGGGCGGGGTCGCACTCGGTCTGCCGGTGGGGGTTCGCCGCGCGGACCTCCTCGACGAGCTCGGTGAGGGCCTGCTCGGTCGCCGCCGACACGATGTCCCAGTCGAAGCGCTCGAGCGCCCGGACCCGGCCCTCCGCGCCGTAGCGGGACGCGAGCACGGGATCGGCGAGGATGCCGCGGACGGCGTCGGCGAGGGCCCTCGGGTCGCGGGGCTGGACCAGCCGGCCGGTCACGCCGTCGGCGACCGAGTCGAGCAGGCCGCCGACGGCGCTGCCGACGAGCGGACGACCGGATGCGGCCGCCTCGAGCGGGGTGATGCCGAACGGCTCGTACCAGGGCGTGGCGAGGACGACGTCGACGGACCGATAGACCTCCGGCATGTCGGCGTGGGCGACCTGACCGAGGAAGACGACGCGGTCCGCGACCCCCGCCTCCTGCGCGACCACCATCAGGCGGCGCGCCTCTGGGTCATGCTCGACCTCGCTGCGCGTCGGGCCGCCCGCGATGACGAGCTCCGCGTCCGGCAGCAGGGCGAGCGCGCGGATCGCCGTGTCGAACCCCTTGCGGGGCACCATCCGCCCGACGAGGAGCAGCCTGGCGCGCCGACCGCCTCCGGGCCGGCCGGCGGCGGCGTCACCGGCACGGGGATCCGCATCGCCCGCGACCGCCGCACCCGCGACCGCCGCACCCGCGACCGCCGCGCCACCAGCCGCGTCGCGGGGCACGTGCTGCGCCGGGTGGAACCGCGCCGTGTCGACGCCGCAGGGGATGACCCGCACCCGCTCGGGCGAGACGCCCATCGCCCGCAGCTCGGCGACCTCGTCGGTGCACGTCGCGATGATCCGGTCGACGTCGTGGGCGATGTCCCGCTCGAGGCGGAGCCGGTCGGCGGGACTGCTGTCCTCGGCACCCTGGAAACGGCGCTTGACGGTGCCGAGGGCGTGGAAGGTCTGGACGACGGGCACCCCGCAGGCCCGGCCGGCGGAGAGGGCCGCGAGGCCCGACATCCAGAAGTGCGCGTGCACCACGTCGGGAGCCTCGGTCCGCTTCCACTCGTCGCGGACCCAGCGGCCGAACTCCTCCATGTAGGGCAGCAGGTCGTCCTTGGGCAGGACCGTCGGGGGACCGGCCGGGACGTGGACAACCGTGGCGCCGGGGGCCAGCTCGACACGCTCCGGGGAGCTCTCGTCCTCTCGGCGGGTGAAGACCTCGACCTGGTGGCCGCGTCGGGCGAGGCCGCGGGCGAGGGCGGCCACGTGCACGTTCTGGCCTCCCGCGTCGACGCCGCCCAGCGCGGCCAGCGGACTTGCGTGCTCGGAGATCATGGCGATCCTCATGAGGTCACCTCCCGGAAGACGTGGTCCCAGTCGTCGAGGAACCGTTTGAGTGAGTAGTGCTGCAGGGCGTGCTCGCGGGCGGCGAGGCCGCGTTCGCGGGCCTCGGCCGGGTCGTCGAGCCAGCGCCGGGCCGCCTCCCGGAGCCGGGTGAGGTCGCAGCTCACGACACCCGCCTCACCGGGCACCGCGGCCGGAGCCTCGGTGGTCGACAGCGCGAGGACGGGCATCCCGAGGGTCATCGCCTCGAGGAGCGAGAGCCCGAGGCTCGTCCACCGGTAGGGGTGGAAGTAGACCCGGTGCTGCGCGAGCCGCTCGTGCATGCTCGCCTGGTCGAGGTCGAGGCACTCGAGCAGCCGGATCCCGCGCTCGGCTGCCACCTTCTCGAGGGCCGGCAGGCCCATGCCGTGCACGGCGACCGGGAGCTCCCGGGCGAGGTCGAGAACGAGGTCGGTACCCGCGACCCGCCACCGGCGGACCGGTTCGTTGACGACGACCCCGATGGACGACCGCTCACCGGTGTAGCGGTATCCGGGGTCGGGGATGCCGTGCTCGACCACGAGGGTCCTCGCGTCGCCGCAGTCCCAGGCCATCGCGTTGAAGCGGGTCACGTGCACCACTGGCAGGCCCGCGAGGCGCGGGTCGGTCGTGACCGGGTGGCGGCTCCGCACCGCGTGCTCGGTCGGCGCGTTGTGCTCGACGTAGACGGCGGGCACGTGGTGCCCGACGCGCCAGCCGGTCCACTGCTCGAGCAGCTCCGCCTCGTGGGGGCGTTGGAGCACGACGAGGTCGACCGGCTCGTCGGCCAGCCGCGAGGCGGGCACCTCACGGGCGCTCGCCGGCCAGTCCCACGTGTCGGCACGGCCGAGGCCGTCCGCGTCCCGTCCGGGCGTGACCGGCAGGAGGTAGTCGTGCCCGCCGGAGACGAAGGAGGTCATCCAGGAGCCGTGCACGTGCCAGGCGAGGACCTTCATCGCGCCACCTCCAGGTCGGCGGTGGCCGCGGAGGGCGGACCGACGAGTCGGGCCACCGCGGCGGCCACGTCGTCGGGGGCGATGCCGTCGAGGCAGGGATGCCCCGGCACCGGGCAGGTCCGCGCGCGGCTGCCGTGGCAGGCCGCGAGCCGATCGCCGAGCACCTCGCTGGGCACACCCCACGGCGCCCAACGTTCGGGCGGGACCACGGGCGCGAAGAGGCTCACCACGGGCGTACCGACCGCCGCCGCGAGATGGCCGGGCGCGCTGTTGACGGCCACGACACAGTGGGCGCCGGCGAGGACCTGGGCAAGCTCGGCGAGGGTCGTCCGTCCGACGAGGTCTATGCCGCCCCGCGGCACGACCCGCCGGGACGGCGCGGGGCCGGTCGCCGCACCCGTCACGACGACGGTCCAGCCGTCGGCGGCCAGCCGGTCGGCGATCCGACGGCTGGCGAGGTCGCCGAGGCTGCGGGCCGGCACGGAGGCCGTCGGCGCGAGGACGACGTAGCGCCGCTCGATGGTGAGCTCGGGGCGCGTCGGCACCGGCAGCGGGGCGAGCCGCAGGCGCGCATCGTCGCCGGCCGGCAGGGGGAAGCCGGCCGCGGCCGCGAGCGCGAGCATCGCCTCGACCTCGTGGCCGCCGGCCGCGCCGCCGAGATCGGGGGCGCCCTGCGGCATACGGCGGTGACGTACGTCGAGAAGGGTGCCGGGGTAGTCCTCGCTCGTCGCGCTGACCCGTCGCGCGCCCGCGAGGCGGGCGATCAGCGCGATCGGCAGGGCACTCTGGTGGACCGACGTGAAGATCACGACGTCGTCGTATGCCGCCGAGCGCAGCTGCGCGACGAGGTGGTCCACCGCACGCGGCGAGACGGGCGACGGGTCGTTGCCGGACCACGGTGCGTCGAAGACGATTACGTCGTCGATGTCAGGGAGCAGCTCGGCGGCCTGGCGGCCGGCCGGGGAGACGAGCAGGTCGACGCGGCGGCTGCCGGCGCGCAGCGCGCGCAGGGCGGGCGCGGCGAGCAGCACGTCGCCGTCGCTGTCGAGGCGGACCGCGAGGGTCCGGTTGGTCCGGGTGGAGTGAGTCAAGAGGCCCCTCCGATCCGGAGCAGGTCGAGCGCCTCCTCCAGGCTGGGTGCGACCCATGGCGCGTTGGCCGTCTCGTCGGGCAGGGTCTCGGTCGTGGGGACGAGGACCGCGCGGGCTCCGGCGGCCCGGGCGGCGAGGACGTCGCTGCCGATGTCGCCGATCACGGCGCACTCCTCCGGTCGGACGCCGAGGTCGCGCGCCGCGGCGAGCACGAGCCCGGGGGCGGGCTTGCGGCAGGAACAGCCCTCGTGCGGGCCGTGCTGGCAGACCTGCCAGGTGTCGAAGGGACCGAGCCGTCCGTCGATCTCGGCGTTGACCGCGGCGACCTGCTCGGCGGAGAGCAGACCCCGCGCCACGCCCGACTGGTTGCTGACGACTCCGGTCAGCAGGCCGTCGGCCCGCACCCGCCGCAGCGCCGAATCGGCTTGTGGCACAGGCCGGACCAGGCCCGGGTCGCCGTTGTAGGGCACGTCGTGCACGAGGGTGCCGTCCCGGTCGAAGAGGATCGCGCGCAGGGGCGGTGGCCACGGCTTCGCGTTGCGGTGCCGCCACTCGCCGCGCAGCCGGTGCCACACGGCGGCGACCGGGATGGCCGCGCTCGTCCAGAACATCTCGGCGACCTCGCTGGCGCTGCGGGGGCCCAGCGCGATGCGGCGACGAGCGAAGTCGCCCGTGAGCCCGACCCACGTCAGGGCGGCCAGACCGGCAGCCTGCCGCAGCCTGCTGGAACCGCGGCCCCGCGTGCCGCGGGAGGCGAGCGTCGCTGTTGCGACCGCCGCAGCCGCGGCGCCGACGGTCGCCACGTGCCAGCGGAAGCGGCCCCGACCGGCCCGGGCCGCCTCGCGCCAGTCCCGCCCGTGCAGCCGTCGCATCAGCGCGTCGTCGGCGTTGCCGCGCTGCATCCGCAGGCTCGTGCCGCGGGAGGCGGGACGCACCGGGTGGGTGGCGGTCCGCTCTCCGCGGACGAGGTCCCAGCCGGCCCGGCGCAGCCGCAGGGCCAGGTCGGCGTCCTCACGGTAGGCACGAGGGAAGCGCTCGTCGAAGCCGTCGACGGCGAGGCGCGCCGCCCGGCGGAACGCCATGTCGGCGGTGATCCAGTGCGACTGCTCGAGGCCGGCGGTCGACCGCTCCCAGTCCGTCGGGCGGCGGTCGGCCGGCAGGGGAACGGTGAGCCGGGCCTGCGATCCGCCGACGCTCCCCCGCAGCCCGGCGAGGTCGGCGACGAGCTGCTCGGACCAGTGGGGCCCGACGCGGACGTCGTCATCGAGATAGGCGATCCACTCGGCGGTGGCGAGCTGGGCGCCGAGGTTGCGCGCCGCCGCTGGGCCGCGGCCGAGGCCCGCGGCGACACGGACGCGGCTCCAGTGCCGGATCGCGGCGCCGGGGTCGACGGGCGGCGTCGGGTCGGCCCGGTCGTCGACGACGACGATCTCGCGAGGCCGGGGGCCGGTCTGGGCCGCGAGGTCGCCGAGCAGCTCGTGCAGCGAGGGCCGCCCGATCGTGGGGATGACGATGGCGAAGTCCACCTCAGCGGCACCCGCGCCCAGGCCCGGTGGAGCAGCGGTCTCATGGGGCGTCATGGCGTCAGTCCCCCTCGACGAACGTGGCGCGGCGGACCAGGTGCGGACCGAGGACGAGGGCGTCGACCGGGCTCGAGCCGAACAGCTCGAGCGCCTCGCGCGGGGTGTCGACCATCGGGCGGCCCGCCGTGTTGAGGCTGGTGTTGATGACGACCGGCAGACCGGTCCGCTGCTCGAAGGCGCGCAGCAGCGCCGCGATGCGTGGGGTCGTCTCGTCGTCGATCGTCTGGATGCGGGCCGTCCCGTCGACGTGGACGACCGCGGGGATCCGCTCTCGCCAGGCGGGGTCGACGTCGTGGACGAAGAGCATGTAGGGACTGGGCAGCGGGCCGCCGTGGAAGATGTCACCCGCTCGCTCGGCGAGCACCATCGGGGCGACCGGACGGAACTGCTCGCGGCCCTTGACGTCGTTGAGCCGCTCCAGGTTGGCGGCCCGGCCCGGGTGCGCCAGCAGGGACCGGTGCCCGAGGGCCCGCGGGCCGAACTCGGACCGGCCGTCGAACCAGGCGATGACGCCGTCGGCGGCGAGGATGTCGGCCACCTCTCCGGCCAGGTCGCTGGGGGTCGTGAAGGGGACGGCCGCGCGGCGGAGCGCCGCGGCGAGGTCGTCGTCGGACCAGCCCCGGCCCAAAGCGGCGGTGGGGAACGGCTCGGGCAGCTGCCCGCCCTCGCTCGTCAGCTGGAGGGCGGCACCGAGGGACGTGCCGGCGTCACCGGAGGCCGGCTGGACCCAGACCTGCTCGAAGGGCGTCTCGCGCCAGATGCGGCTGTTCGCGACGCAGTTGAGCGCCACCCCGCCGGCAAGCGCCAGGGTCCGGTCGCCGGTCTGCTCGTGCACCCAGCCGGCCAGCTCGACGAGGACCTCCTCGAGGCGGGTCTGCACGGTGCAGGCCAGGTCGGCGTAGGCCTGCGGCCACGTCGTCTCCTCGGCGGCGCGCCGCGGTGCCCACTGCGACCAGTCCGGGATCGTCGCGACGAAGCCGCCGTCGTCCGTGGTGCGGACCAGTTCCCGGAAGTGGTCGAGGTGCGCCGGCTTGCCGTAGGAGGCGAGTGCCATCACCTTGAACTCGTCGCTGGAACGCAGGAAACCCAGGTGCTCGGTGAGCGACTCGTAGAGCAGGCCGAGGGACTCGGGCAGGCCCTGTGACGCGAGGATCTCGAGCTTGCCGTCCTGGTAGCGACCGGCGAGGTGGGAGGCCTGCTCGCCCCGCCCGTCGAGGACGAGGACGCTGCACGGCCGTCCGTCGGCGGCGACCGGAGCGGCGAGCGCCGCCGACGCCGCGTGCGCCACGTGGTGGGGGACGAACCGGACCTGATCGCGGTCGAGGCCGGGCAGCGCCGACGCGATGAACTCCGGCGCCCGCTCGGCATAGAGCCGGCGCAGCTGGTCCCACGGGTCGTCGAGGCCCATGTCCTCGCCGGGCTTGGCGAGCGCCGGGTCGAAGGAGTAGGCGACGGCGTCGAGCTTCTCCGGACGGATACCGCCCACGTCGAGGCACCACCTCATCGCCTGCTCAGGAAGCTCCCAGGCAGCGAAGGGAACCGGCCGCTTGCCGTGCTTGCGCCGGCTGAACCGCTCCTCCTCGGCGGCCGCGACGATCTGGCCGTCGACGACAAGCGTCGCGGACGGGTCATGGAACAGCGCGTTCACTCCGAGGATCTGCACACGGATTGGCTACCCCGAAGAACCGCTTCTAACCCCACTTCGATCCAGAAGCGTTTCCCTCCGACGGCATCGGGAACACAGGTCATATGCCCAGCGATTCATCCCCCCATGCCCCGTCGCCGGTCCTCACGACCGTCCCCAGCACGCACGGCCGGCCGGACCTCGGGCTCGGCCCGTCGAGCAGCGCCGAGATCGAGCGGGCGCTCAGTGCGGCCCATGCCGCGCGCCGCGACTGGGCGCGCATGTCCGCGGGTGAACGCGCCGGCAACCTCAAGTGGGCTGCAGACATCGTGCGCGAACAGGCCCGCGATCTGGGCGTGCTGCTCTGCGCGACGACGGGCCGCCTGCTGCGAGAGGCGATCTCGTCGGCCAAGGTCGCGGCCGACCTGCTCGACGAGGCCGCCGTCGCCGGCACCCTCGGCGCGGGCCGGTCCCTCGCCGGATCGCCCGGCTCAATCGACTGGGTCCGCGCCGAGCCCCGTGGGCTCGTCGCGGTGCTCACCCCGTGGAACGACCCGTATCCCGCGGCCGCCGGCTTGATCGCGGCGGCCCTCATGACGGGCAACACCGTCGTGCACAAGCCGTCGGAGCGGTCCAGCGAGCCGGGCCTGATGCTCGGCCGGATCATCGCCTCGTGCCTGCCCGACGGCGTGCTCGAGCTCGTCGACGGTGACGGCACGGTCGGCGCCGCCATCGTCGACGACCCCCGTGTCGACGTCGTCGCGCACGTCGGGAGCACGGCGACGGGGCGCGCGATCAGCATGGCGACCGCCGCACGGGGGGCCAAGTCGATCGTCGAGAACGGCGGCAAGGACCCCATCGTCGTCGACGCCGACGTGGACCCGGCCTGGGCGGCCGAGCAGATCGGCATCGGCGCCTTCACCAACGGCGGACAGCTCTGCACCGCGGTGGAGCGGGTCTACCTCCACGAGGCGGTCGCGGACGCCGTGACCGAGCACCTCGTCCGCTACGCCGAGTCGCTGCACGCGGGCGACCCGAGTGACGACGCCACGACCCTGACCCCGATCGTCGACGAGCGCCAGCTCGCGGTCATCGACGGGCACGTCCGGGACGCGGTCGCCGACGGGGCCCGGTGCCTGACCGGTGGGTCCCGCCTCGACCGTCCCGGACCCTGGTACGCCCCGACCGTCCTGACCGACTGCACCGCGCAGATGCAGGTGATGCGGGAGGAGACCTTCGGCCCGGTCGCCCCGATCAGCGTCGTCCCGTCCTTCGAGGCCGGCCTCGACCTGGCATGCGAGTCGGACTACGGCCTCGCCGCGACGGTGCTGACCCGGGACCAGCGCCACGCCACCGACGCGATCGAGCGCCTCGACGTCGGCACCGTCAAGGTCAACGCCGTCTTCGGCGGCGCCCCGGGCGGCTCCGCCGACCCGCGTCGCGGCAGCGGTCACGGCCGCGGCTACGGACCCGACCTCTTCGGCGAGCTCGTCGCGCTCAAGGCGGTCCACCTCGAGCCGGCCCCCTGACGGTCGAGCGCCCGGCTTGCTTCCCGTGGCGTTCCCGCCAAGAGGTATGCCGCTCAGCAGGCTCCGTGCGGAACCCGCGCGAGCGGGCGGAGCGCGCCGAGCGGCATACGCCGGTTGGCCTAGGCGCGCTGCCCGTCCTCCGGCACCTGCTCGAGTGGCCCGACCTCGACGGGCCCCACCTCGACGGGCGCCCCGACATCGACGGACGGCCCGACATCGACGGAAGACCCGAGGTCGACGGACTGCCCGTCCGGTTCCCCACGCATGGTGAGGACGGTGCGGAGCACGTCGAGGGGCAGCGGGATGATGGCCGACGAGTTGCTCGAGTTGCCGAGCTCGGCCAGCGTCTGCAGGTAGCGCAGCTGCAGGGCGGCGGGGTTGCGGCTCATCACGTCGGCGGCGTTGGTCAGCTGTGCCGAGGCCTGGAACTCGCCCTCGGCGTTGATGACCTTGGCGCGACGCTCCCGCTCGGCCTCCGCCTGGCGGGCGATGGCGCGCTGCATGCCGGCCGGCACGTCGACGTCCTTGATCTCGACGATGAGGACCTTGACCCCCCACGGCTCGGTCTGCTGGTCGATGACCTGCTGCAGGTCCTCGTTGAGGCGCTCGCGCTCGGACAGCAGCGCATCCAGGTCGGCCTTGCCGAGGACGGCCCGCAGCGAGGTCTGCGCGATCTGGTTCGTGGCCGCGGCGAAGTTCTCCACGTCGACGATCGCGCGGTTCGCGTCGATGACGCGGAAGTAGGCGACCGCGGTGACCCGGACCGGCACGTTGTCCCGCGTGATGACGTCCTGGGGCGGGATGTTGAGGGTGACCACGCGCAGGTCCACCCGCACCATGCGGTCGACGACGGGGATGAGCAGGGTCAGCCCGGGCTCCTTCAGCTCGATGAGCCGGCCGAGCCGGAAGACGACGCCGCGTTCGTACTCGCGCAGGATGCGGACCGAGGCGCTGGCCGCGGTCACCCCGAGGATGGCGAGGATCACGACGAGAGCGATGATGGCGTCCATACCGACACTTCCTCCGATGGGTAGGGCCGACGCACGGAGAACGTCAGCCCGTCGAGCTCCGCGATGACGACCGTCTCGCCGGGCACGGGCCTGGGATCGCGCCAGCCATAGGCCAGCCGGGCCTGCCAGAGGCTGCCCTCGGCGGCCACCTGGCCCTCCCGGTAGCTCCAGGTCCGCACGGTGGCTGGCCGCCCGATCAGGGCCTCCGGGCCGGTGCGCACCTGCTGCCGTCGGGCAATCCTGACCTCGTTCGCCACGGCGAGGGCCGCCGCCGCGCCGGCGAGCGCCAGCAGGGCCGCGACCGGCACCGCGACGAGCAGTGCGACGCCCGCCCCTGCCATGGTCAGCCCGATGCCGAGGACGGCCACGAGCACACCGACGAGGCCGAGAACCCCTCCGGTCGACGCATGCGCCTCGGCGACCACGACGGCCATCCCGGCCGCCACGAGCACGGCTCCCAGCACCACGATGTCCACGTCGATCACCCTTTTCGCCCGGGCGAGCGGAGTGGCGCGGACCGTCGGCTCAACTCGCTCAAGACCTCACGCGGCTATGTCCTCACGATAACCCCGCTACACGGGAATCCGTACGGAGCCGCCGGCCAGCGGAGGCCGCAGCGTGAGCACCGTCGCCACCCGCGGAGCGCGTCGGGGCAGGGTGCGCGCCGGACGGCATACGGTAAGGCGGTGAACCTGACCGAGCGCATCCCGCGCGACCCCGACGCGGACTCGCTCTACGAGGCCTTCCTCGACTGGACGGCCGGTCGCGGGCTCACCCTCTACCCGCACCAGGACGAGGCCTTCCTCGAGGTCCTGTCCGGCAGCAACCTCATCCTCTCGACGCCGACCGGCTCCGGGAAGTCGCTCGTCGCGACGGCCGCGCACTTCGCGGCGCTGGCCGAGGACCGGGTCTCGTTCTACACCGCGCCGATCAAGGCTCTGGTGTCGGAGAAGTTCTTCGCGCTCGCGGACCAGTTCGGCGCCGAGAACGTCGGCATGATCACCGGCGACGCGTCGGTCAACGCGGACGCACCGATCATCTGCTGCACCGCCGAGATCCTCGCGAACCTCGCTCTGCGCGAAGGCAGCTCGGCCGACGTGGGTCTCGTCGTCATGGACGAGTTCCACTTCTACAGCGAGCCGGACCGCGGCTGGGCGTGGCAGGTGCCGATCCTCGAGCTGCCGCAGGCGCAGTTCATCCTCATGTCCGCCACGCTCGGCGACGTGACGATGTTCCGCGACGACCTGACCCGGCGAACGGGGCGCCAGACCGCGGTCATCACCGGGACGGAGCGACCGGTCCCGCTCGAGTTCACGTATGCCGTGACCCCGATCCACGAGACGATCGAGGAGCTGCTCGACCTCGACCGGGCACCGGTCTACGTCGTCCACTTCACGCAGGCGGCGGCGCTCGAACGGGCGCAGGCGCTCGTCGGCCTCAAGGTCACGTCCCGTGAGGAGCGCGAGGCCATCGCCGAGCGGATCGGCGGCTTCCGCTTCGGCGCCGGCTTCGGGCGGACGCTCTCCCGGCTCGTGCGGCACGGCATCGGGGTCCACCACGCGGGGATGCTGCCGAAGTACCGGCGCCTCGTCGAGCAGCTGGCCCAGGACGGGCTCCTCAAGGTCATCTGCGGCACCGACACCCTCGGCGTCGGCATCAACGTGCCGATCCGGACCGTGCTGCTCACCGGCCTGACGAAGTTCGACGGGACGAAGCAGCGGCTGCTCAAGGCGCGGGAGTTCCACCAGATCGTCGGCCGGGCCGGCCGGGCCGGCTTCGACGCCCGCGGGTGGGTGGTCGCCCAGGCCCCGGAACACGTCGTCGACAACCTGCGGGCCGAGGCCAAGGCCGGCGACGACCCGAAGAAGCGCCGGAAGATCCAGCGCAAGAAGGCGCCGGAGGGCTTCGTCGGCTGGAGCGAGGAGACCTTCGACAAGCTCATCGCGGCCGAGCCCGAGGCGCTCCAGCCCCGACTGCGCGTCTCGCACGCCATGCTCGTCAACCTCCTTGCCCGGGAAGGGAACCCGGTCTCCCACGCGGCCCGCCTCCTCACCGACAACCACGAGGACGAGGCACGTCAGCGGCGCCTCCGCCGTCATGCCCTCGTGCTCGCCAAGGAGCTGCTCACCTCCGGGGTCGTCGAGCGGCTGCCGAGCGCGGAGTCGGACGGCCGGCGCTACGCCCTGACGATCGACCTGCAGCGCGACTTCGCGCTCAACCAGCCGCTCGCGCCGTTCGCGCTCGCCGTCGTGGAGACCCTCGACCCGGAGTCGGAGACCTACGCGCGGGACCTCGTCTCGGTCATCGAGGCCATCCTCGAGGACCCGCGGCAGGTGCTGTGGGCACAGGAGTCGAAG
This sequence comes from Intrasporangium sp., assembly GCF_051961875.1. Classification (GTDB taxonomy): domain Bacteria; phylum Actinomycetota; class Actinomycetes; order Actinomycetales; family Dermatophilaceae; genus Intrasporangium_A. The sequence continues at coordinate 16,196 of NZ_JBQCCV010000263.1, forward strand.
GCCCGCGGCGAGGCCGTCGCCGCGATGAAGCTGGACGGCATCGAGTACGACGAGCGGATGGAGCGCCTCGAGGAGGTCACCTGGCCCAAGCCCCTCACGGACCTGCTCGAGGTGGCCCTCGCCGCCTACCGGGGGTCGCACCCGTGGATCTCCCCGGACGCGCTGTCGCCGAAGTCGGTCGTCCGCGAGATGTACGAGCGGGGTATGACGTTCACCGAGTTCGTCTCGGAGTACGGCCTCTCGCGCTCGGAGGGCCTCCTGCTCCGCTACCTCAGCGATGCGTACCGCGCGCTGCGGCACACGATCCCTGAGGGGGCCCGCAACGAGGAGTTCGAGGACGTCGTCGAATGGCTCGGCGAGATGGTCCGGCAGACCGACTCGAGCCTGCTCGACGAGTGGGAGGACCTGGTCAACCCCGCCGAGGCGGGCGTCGAGCGGGCCGAGGTCGCCCTGCCGGTCCGGCCGATCACGGCGAACGAGCGGGCCTTCCTGGTCCTGCTCCGCAACGCGATGTTCCACCGCATCGAGCTCGCCGCGCGCGACCAGTGGGAGGCCCTCGGCGAGCTCGAGGCCCGGGTGGCCGAGCTGACCGATCCGCCGCGGCGGGTGGTGATGGACGCGGACGCGTGGAACGAGGCGCTCGGCGCCTACTACGACGAGCACGACTCGATCGCGACCGACCAGGCGGCCCGGTCCCCGGCCTTGCTCCAGGTGACCCGCGAACCGGGCCGGTGGCTGCTGCGCCAGGTCGTCGTCGATCCGGAGGGGAACCACGACTGGGGCATCACCGCCGAGGTCGACCTCGCGGCGAGCGACGAGGCGGGTGCGGCCGCCCTCACCGTCACCGGCCTGGTTCGCCTCGATTCGTAGGCCCGGCCTCTAGGGTGGGCGTGCTCGGGCGCCGCCGAGCCAGACCTGACCTCGTCCCCGACCCAGGAGGCCCTCCCGTGCCGGACACCATCGGCGGCCTGCCCGTCCACCCCCTCGTGGTCCACGCCGTCGTCGTCATCGTGCCCCTCGCGGTGCTCCTGCTCCTCGCCTCGCTCTGCTCCCGCGCGGTCCGACGGCGCTCCGGCGTCGCGACCCCGCTCCTCGCGACGGTGGCCCTGTTCCTCGTGCCCCTCGCGACGCACAGCGGTGAGCAGCTCGAGCACCGGCTCCCCAGCACCGACCTGATCCGCGCACATACCCAGCTCGGCGACACACTGCTGCCCTGGGTCGCGGCCGTCGCGCTCGCGGCATGGGTCCTCTGGTGGCTCTCCCGGGGGCAGCACGGCACCCGTGACGGGGCTGCCGGTCTGCGCGGGCAGGGACGGTGGTTCGTCCCCGTTGCGGTCCTCGCCGCGATCGCCTGTGCCGGCACCGCCGTGGAGGTGGTCCGGATCGGCGACAGCGGCGCACGGGCGGTCTGGCAGCAGAACGCGCCGCTCCAGCCGGCGAGCGGCGGGACCCATGGCGACGACTGAGCTGCCGGGGCAGTACCTCGCGACGCCGGCGTCACCGGGCGGGACGGGAGTGCTCGTCCTGTCGGGCTCGAGCGGCCGCGTCGAGGTCGCCCGGGCGGACCTCCTCGCCGCTCAGGGCGTCCATGCCCTCACCTACCAGTGGTTCGGCGGCGCCGGTCAGCCACCCGGCATCTGCGAGTACCCGCTCGAGCTGTTCGAGCCCGCGCTCGACCTCCTCGCCACGACGTGCGACCGCGTCGTGCTCGTCGGAGTGAGCAAGTCCGCTGAGGCCTTCCTCCTGTATGCCGCTCACGACCCCCGCGTCGACGGCGTCGTCGCGCTCGCGCCCGGTCACGTGGCCTGGGCGAACGTCGGGCCCGGCACGGACGGGCAGATCCGTCCCCAGCGGTCGTCGTGGACCTGGCGGGGCGTCCCGGTCCCGTTCGTCCCCTACGACGACGACTTCACCGTCGACACCGACCCGCCGGAGTTCCGGCCGGTGTACGAGCACAGCCTGCGCGCCTACCCCGATGCGGTCCAGGCGGCCCGGATCCCCGTCGAGCAGGTCTTCGCCGAGGTGGTCGTCGTCGCCGGCGAGGACGACCGGCTCTGGCCGGCCGCGGACTCAGCACGCGAGATCGAGGCGCGGAGAGCGGCATACGGACTGCCGACGACAGTCGTGACGCACCCACAGGCGGGTCATCGCGTCATCCTCCCCGGTGAGCCGGTCGCGACAGGCGGCATGCAGATGGCACGGGGCGGCACGGAGGCCGCCGACCGCGAGCTCGGCGAGCGCGCCTGGCCGCACGTCCTTCGGCTCCTCGGCGCCGGCTGAACCACGGCGCGAAGTCCCCCGCGCTCCCGGCAATCGGTGCGAGGATTCGCGACATGAACACCGCCGACGTCAAGCGGGCGGCGCGCCAGGCGGGAGACAGCCAAGCTCTCGACTGGGCGGCCCGGACCGGTTACGCCGTCCTGGGCGTGCTGCACCTGCTCATCGCGTGGATCGCCCTCCAGCTCGCGTTCGGGGCCCACGCGAAGCAGGCCGACCAGTCCGGTGCGCTCGGCGCCCTCGCCTCCAATGCTCTCGGCATCGTGCTGCTCTGGGTCCTGATCGCCGGCTTCGTGGGGCTGGCGATCTGGCAGCTGACCCAAGTCGTCGCTGGACCGGGAGCCGGCGACCGGGTCAAGGCGGCAGCAAAGGCCATCGTCTACCTCGTCCTCGCCTGGACCGCGCTAAGCTTCGCGACGGGCAAGGGGACCTCGAGCGACCGGAAGACGAGCGACGTCACGGCCGGGCTCATGTCGAAGCCGGCCGGCGGCGTCCTCGTCATCGTCGTCGGGCTCGTGGTGATCGGCATCGGGATCTATCACGTCTACAAGGGTTGGTCGCGCCAGTTCCTCCGCGACCTGCGGTCACACCCCGGCCGTGCGCTGATCGTGTCGGGCCGCTTCGGCTACGTGGCGAAGGGCGTCGCGCTGGGCGTCGTGGGTGTCCTCTTCGTCCTGGCTGGCGTGCACAACGACCCGAAGCAGGCGGGCGGCCTCGACAAGGGCCTCCGGACGCTGCTCGACGCGCCCTTCGGCAAGGTGCTCCTCGCCGTCGTCGCCCTCGGGCTCGCGGCGTACGGGATCTACTCGTTCGGCCGGGCCAGGTACGCCGACGTCTGAGGGCGCCTCCGAGCCAAGGCGTGAGTCAGCGCCGGCCCGGGTCGCGTCGCCGGAGCCAGTACCAGGCGAGGAGGGCGCAGACGAGCCCGTTGAGCAGCCCGACCACGATGTCGCTCAGGTGGTGCATGCCGCGGTAGAGCCGGCCGTACCCGACGAGGACGGGCACGAGCAGGAAGACGACGGTCAGCAGCCGCCGCAGCCAGGGCCGCTCGATCCGCTGCGCCATCAAGGCGAAGGTCACGTAGAGCGCGGTCGACGCGCCCATGTGGCCGCTCGGATAGCTCGAGGTCGGCGGCGCCGGGTCCAGGTGCACGGCCTTCGGACGGGGGCGGCCGATGATCGCCGTCGCGATGACGAAGACCGTCGCCTGCACGGAGATCGCGATCGCGGGGACGACGGCATACCACCACTGGCGGGTCCGCCACCACACGAAGGCGACCGCGACCACGCAGACCCCGATCACGATCTCGGTGTTGCCGATGTGTGACCAGACTGCGGTGATCGCATCCCATGTCGGAGTCCGGCCGCGCTGCACGGACCGGCTGAGGTCGTCCTCGCTGCGCAGCCCACCGAGCGGGGCCATGATGAGCCAGCCGATCGCGACGATCAGCGCGAAGAGGACGAACGCGGGGGCGATGACCCGGAGCGCGGCATCGCGCAGGGCCTCGCGGGCGGACGGCGGCGAGGGATCGACGTCGTAGCGACGCAGGGACAGGTCGCTCATGACAGGCCTCGCTCGGGTCCGGCCTCGCCCTCAGGAGGCGGCGGGTCGTCGGGACGTGCCGGGTTCCACCCGAGATAGCCGACGTAGGACGCCACGGCGAGCCCCACGCCGAAGAGGATCCCCGCCACGACATCGGAGGGGAAGTGCACGCCGAGGTAGACCCGGTCGAGCGACGTGACGACCACGATGACCGACGCCACCACGAGCGCGACGCGTCGCCCCACCCGGCCGAGCACGGGCCAGAGGAGCAGCACGAGCACCGCGCCCGCGGCCGCAGCGTTCGCGACGTGCCCCGACGGGAAGCTGTAGCCCGGCGCATGGGAGACGGGGTCGCTGACGACCGGACGAGCGCGCTGCACCGCGAGCTTGAGCATGAGCTGGAGGTTCCAGGCGACCATCATCGTCACGAAGGCCCACGCCGCCCGCGTCAGCAGCCCGAAGCGCCGCCACACGACGAGGCACACGATCGTCGCCACGATGTAGACCCACTTCGGCTGGGTCATCTCCTGCCAGACCAGCAGGGCGGTGCGCAGCCAGTCGTGCCCGCGCGTCAGGTCGGTCGCGGCCCGGATGGCTGCGTCGTCGAGATGGATGACCGGCAGGAACTTCTCGCGTGCGAAGAAGGCGAGGAGGGTGACCGGCACAGCGAAGAGCAGCCCGAAGCCCACGGCCTTGAGCATCCGTCGGCCCCGGCCGAGCCGGTTTCCGTATGCCGCTGACCTCGCTCCCGACGCCGGCGCCCTCCGCGCGTGGTCGCGTCGGGAGGTCCGCGGGTGGTTGCCTCGGCGTCCCACGTCAGGCCCCTCGCACCAGGAGGGCTCCGGGGTCGACCCGGAGCACCATGCGGCGACGGGGACCGATCGGGTCCCCGTCGATCTCCGCCTCGACCCGCTGCGCGGCCTCGATCGTCACCGTCGCACCGCGGAGCCGGGAGAGGCGCCCCTGCCCGGCCCGGTGCCGGCTCAGCAGGTCCGCGGCGACGGAGGCCCAGCCGGTCAGCCCGGTGGGCGCGAGGACGACGGCGTCGAGCTGTCCGTCGTCGAGGCGCGCGTCGGGGAGCAGCTCAATGCCGCCCTGGAGCGTGCCGCAGTTGCCGACGACGACGGCGCTGGCACGGTGTCGTCGGACCGCGGCGGCCGGTCCCTCCGCATGCACTCGGACCCGGAAACCTCGCTGGGCCAGTCCCTTTGCCGCCGAGAGGACATAGGCGGGCCAGCCGATGGCGCCCTTGATCCGCTCGTTCGTGCCGGCCATGATGACGCCGTCGAGCCCGAGGCCCGCCATCACGAGGAACACCTCCTCGGCGTCGTCTTCTGCGGTGACGAGACCGACGTCGATGCGGCGCTCGAGGCCCGTCACGAGGGCGACGACGGCGTCCTCGAGCGAGTCGACCGGCAGGCCGAGGTTGCGCGCGAGCAGGTTGCCCGTGCCGCCGGGGAGCAGGCCGAGCGCGACGTCACTGCCCCGCAGCCCGCTCGCCACGGCGCGGACCGTGCCGTCCCCGCCGAACGAGGCGACCACCTCGGCCCCCGAAGCGGCGGCCTCACGGGCCTGCTTCTCCCCCGTCTCCGTCTCGGTCGTCTCGACCCAGGTCGGCTCGGGCCACCCATGACCTATGCAGGCGTCGCGGACGACCCGCTTGGCCTCGTCGAGGTCGGCGACCTTCGTCGGGTTCACGACGACGGTGAGCCTGCGGGGCTCCGGCGCTGGCGTGGTCACGAGCCGATCCTAGAGTCCACCGGTACGCTGCGACCGTGGGCAAGGTCCGCATTCGGCTTGGTGTCGCGCTCGTCGTCGGGGTCGTCTTCGGGGTGCTCTGCGCCCTGATCCACGTCGGCCCGGCACGGGGTGTCCTCGCCAACATCCTGCTCGGGTTCATCGTGGCCGGCCTGGCCTTCTCGCTGCCACTCCTCGCCTCGCTCATGCACATGGACGCGACCGAGACCCGCAACCATGTCGAGGGCGACGACCCGGGCGCGGCCCTGTCGGACCTCATCGTCATCACCGTCGGGCTGCTCGGCCTCTGCGGCGTGGGCGTGCTGCTCATCGGCAGCTCGAGCAAGGGGGCGGAGCAGGTGCTCGACGCCCTCATCGGAGTGGTGGCGATCGCCGTCGGGTGGCTCCTGGTCCACACCATCTACCTGCTGCGCTACGCACGCATCTACTACGCGAGCCTGAGCCCGCCCATCGACTTCAAGCAGAAGGCCGACCCGCAGTTCTCCGACTTCGCCTACTTCTCGTTCAACAACGGGATGGCCTACCAGGTGTCCGACGCGGACCTGAAGGACTCGAGGATCCGGCGGGTCGTGCTCGGTCAATGTCTCCTCGGCTACGTCTACGGGACGGTCATCATCGCCGCCACGATCAACCTCATCGCCGGCTTCGCCGGGAAGGGCGGCTGAGTCGAGGGGTGCCGGCGGTGGTGCGGGTGGGGCGGAGCGCTCACTCGACGTGAGGTCTCCCCCGGTCGCCCCGCGGGAGGCTGTTACGGGTGGGGCGGAGCGCTCACTCGACGTGAGGTCTCCCCCCGTCGAGTGAGCACTCCGTCACTCCTGCCACATCAGGGCCAGGTCAGGTGGCCGAGCCGGCAGCAGCCGTCGGCGCCGAGGCCGAGCCGTGCTGGAGGGACTCGAGCAGGGCCGAGCAGAACTTCGGCAGGTCGTCCGGCTTGCGGCTCGTCGTGATGTTGCCGTCCTGGACGAGGGCCTCGTCGACCCACTCGCCACCGGCGTTGCGGATGTCCGTCTTGAGGCTCGGCCACGAGGCGACCCGCCGCCCGGAGACGACGTCGGCCTCGACGAGCATCCACGGCGCGTGGCAGATCACCGCCACCGGCTTGCCGGACGCGACGAACTCCTTGACGAACGCGACGGCCTGCTGGTCCTGACGCAGCGCGTCCGGGTTCGCGACACCGCCGGGCAGCACGAGCGCGTCATAGTCACCGACCCGCGCGTCACCGACCGTCTGGTCGACCTGCTTCGTGTCCGCCTTGTCGAGGTGGTTGAACATCTGCACCGTGCCGCTGTCCGGCGCGATCATGACCGCGTCGTGGCCCGCGTCGGTCACGGCCTTCCACGGCTCCGTGAGCTCGACCTGCTCGACGCCTTCGTTCGCGGTGAGGAAGGCGATCTTCTTGGGCATGCTGCACTCCTTCTCGCGTGGTGGGGGAACCCCCGGTGCCTACCCAGCGACGCGGGACCATGCACCTTCGATCGGGAGCGGGACGGGCGGCATACCCGTGCGTTCGTATGCCGCCCAGCTCAGCCGGCGCCCAGGCGCGCCTTCTCATCGCCCACCCACAGCGAGATGAGCCCGCCGAAGTGGGCCATGAACTGGTCCTGCTCGTGGGCGGGATAGGTGGCTTGGACGGTGTCACGGAGGATCTTGTCGAACGCGTCGGACTGCACCCACTCGAGGACGGCCTCGTCGAGGTGGCCGAGGTGCTTGGCGCACCAGGCGATGTAGGCGTCCCGGTCGAGGTAGGCGTCAGCGAGGGCGAGGTAGGCGTCGAGCTTCTCGTCGTCGGTGAGGTCGGCCCGGTCGGCGACCTCGAAGTAACGGTGGATCTCGAGGTCGACCCGGGGGCGCCGGCCGCTCACGAGGCAGTACACGGACCACCGCACGAGCGCCTTGATCGCCCAGGGGAAGTAGTAGTGGAGCGACGTGATGGCGACATCGGGGCAGGCGTTGGCGTAGTCGATCGGATAGACGTCGTCGCCCCTGACGAGCATCTCGGCCGAGTTGAACTCCCAGCCGAAGAAGGCGTTGACGATCCGGCTGATCGCGGCGGCCTGCTTGCCGGCCTTCGGGGAGAGGAAGTCGTAGGAGACCGCGTAGCGGTTGTGCATCGGCTGGTCCGGGCGGAAGTCCATCACCATCGTCTCGGGGCCGATCGACAGGGCCCGCGCGAAGTGCTCGTAGTCGACCGTCGCCTGCAGGTGCATGAGCATCTCGCCGGACTGGTCGTAGGCGCGCTCCAGCTCCTCCTCGTCGTTGATCCGCGAGACGCCGCGCCAGCCGCCCCCGTCGAAGGGCTTCATGTAGAGCGGGTAGCCGAGGTCGTTCGCGATGGCCTTGAGGTCGAAGGGCCGGTTGTACTTCGCGCTCGTGTAGGCCCAGCGGACGTTGTCGACCGGGTTCTTGTAGGGCACGAGCACCGTCGTCGGCACCTTGAGGCCGAGCCGGATGAGCGCGCAGTAGGCGCTGTGCTTCTCCATCGACTGGAACGTGAACGGGCTGTTCAGCAGGTAGGTCCCGTCGACGAGCGCGGCCTTCTTGAGCCACTCCCGCGGGTGGTAGTACCAGTAGGCGAGCCGGTCGATGACGAGGCCGGTGCGGACCGGCTGGCGCAGGTCGAACGGCTCGATCGTGAGCCGCTCGGTGCTGAGCTCGTGGGTGATCCCGTCGTCGGTCGTGATCGGTCCGACGAGGCCCAGGACCTGCTCGAAGGCGGTCGGCCAGTCCTCCTCAGCCCCGAGGAGCAGCCCGACGAGGTGACGGGTCGGCGGTGCCTGCGGGACCTCGTCGCTCGTCGTCGCAGGTTGCGTCATCTGCCTCACCTCGTCGTCGTCGATGGACGGTGGTGCGCCGATCCTCGCAGCACTGTCAAGCCCCTGCCACCGCAAGCACTCCCCCGCTTGGGGCCATCGGCACTCGTGATGAGATTGGGGCCCGAGGACGGCCCGGGGACGGCCCGGGGACGGCCGGTGGACAAGGAGGCGACATGCCGGACTACGGCCAGGACCTGCTCTTCGGGGTCTTCGCGAGCCCCGAGGCAGCGCGCGTCGCCGAGACGCTCGAGCTGGCGCAGGCGGCCGACGTGGCGGGGCTCGACCTGTTCACGATCCAGGACCACCCGTACAACGCGACCCATGCGGACACCTCGACCCTGCTGGCCGCCGTGGCCGCCCGCACGAGCTCGATCAGGGTCGCCGCCAACGTCGCGAACCTGCCGTTGCGGCCGCCCGCCGTGCTGGCCAAGCAGGTCGCGACGCTCGACATCCTCAGCAACGGCCGGGCCGAGCTGGGCCTGGGCACGGGCGCCTTCTGGGATGCGATCGTCGCCGCGGGCGGCCCCCGGCGCAGCCCCCGAGAGGCGGTCGACGCGCTGATCGAGGCCATCCGGGTCATCCGCGGCGTCTGGGGCCAGGACCCCGAGCGGCCGGGGGCGCGGTCGGTGACCGTCGAGGGCGAGCACTACCGGACCGCCGGCCTGCGCGCCGGGCCGGCACCGCTGCACGACGTCGAGATCTGGCTCGGGGCCTACAAGCCGCGCATGTTGCGGGTCACCGCGCGGTACGCGGACGGCTGGCTGCCGAGCCAGGGGTATGCCGACCCGGCCGCCCTGCCCGACCTCAGCGCTCGGCTCGACGACGCCGCGCAGCAGGCGGGCCGGGGACCCGAGCTCATCCGGCGGATGTACAACGTCTTCGGCCGGTTCGGCCGCGGCGGTGGGTTCCTGCAGGGGGCGGCGCGCGACTGGGCCGAGCAGCTGGCCGAGCTCACGCTCGAGACCGGGATGAGCACCTACATTCTTGGCTCGGACTCCCCGGACGACGTGCGCCGGTTCGCCGACGAGGTCGCGCCCGCCACCCGCGAGCTGGTCGAGGCCGAGCGGGCCCGCCGCGCGGCCACCCCGGCGCAGACGCCGACGGGCGCCCCCGTCGAAACCTCTGGAGCCCCTGTCGAGCGGGTCGCAGCCGACAGCCGAGTGGGCGCTCCCGCCACCCGGGAGGCTCGACCCAGCCGCCGCGAGGGCGCCTTCCCGCTTGCCGTCCAGCCGACTCCCGACGACGGAACCCGGCTGTCGGCATCGCTGCCGTGGCGTGAGGACGACCGGCCGAGTGCGCCCCAGCCCGCGGACGCCACGTACACCGCCATGCAGCAGGCGCACCCCCAGCACCTGCTCGAGATCCACGACGCCCTGCGGTCCGAGCTCGCACGGGTGCGGGAGGTTGTCGACCAGGTCCGTGACGGGCTGATGACCGTCGGGCGGGCCCGGTCGGTCATCAACACGATGGCGATGCGGCAGAACAACTGGACGCTCGGCGCCTTCTGCCAGTCCTACTGCCGGATCGTGACCGGGCACCACACCCTCGAGGACCGCAGCGTTTTCACCCACCTGCGCCATGCGGACCCCAGCCTCGCGCCGGTCCTCGACCGGCTCGAGGACGAGCACCACGTCATCGCCGACGTCCTCGACCAGGTCGACGAAGCGCTCGTCGCGCTCGCCGGCGAGGACGGCTACGGGACTGCCGGGATCGCCGCGCTCGACGAGCTGCAGCGGACCATCGACCTGCTGACCGACACCCTCCTGTCCCACCTCGCCTACGAGGAGCGCGAGCTCTTCCACCCCCTCGCGGAGCACGGCCTCAGCTGACGTATGCGGCTCACCCGGCTGTGCGCGGAGCGGACCTCCCGGGGGGCCCGGGCCCAGCGGCATACCCTGCGTGGGCGGGGGTGCTCGAGCGCGAGGGATGCATCGAACGACCCCAAACGCCGGCGAACGACGCTAGCGGCGGCACTGCTCAGGGTGCTCTCAGGGTTCGTTCAGGGGCGAACCTGAGAGCGCGGGGATCCCGCGAATCCCTAACGTTCGGAGTGCAATCGACAGATCCTCTTTCACGCACTCCAACGGGAGCCACTCACATGTCCAGCTCTGCCTCGCTCGCCGCGCCGACCCAGCGGTCCGAGCAGCGCCAGCCCGCCGCCCACGTCGTGGGCCTGACCAAGGTCTACGGCCGCGGCGACACCGAGGTCGTCGCCCTCGACCACGTCGACCTCGACCTCGCCGCGGGCGAGTTCACCGCGATCATGGGCCCCTCCGGGTCCGGCAAGTCCACCCTCATGCACTGCGCCGCCGGGCTCGACGCGGCGAGCGCCGGCGAGGTCCACATCGGCGACGTCGACATCACCCGCCTCAAGGACAAGGCCCTCACCGCCCTGCGCCGGGACCGGGTCGGCTTCATCTTCCAGGCGTTCAACCTCATCCCCACGCTCAGCGCGGAGGAGAACATCCTCCTGCCGCTCTCGATCGCCGGCCGCAAGCCGGAGCAGGCGTGGTTCGACCTCGTCGTCGAGACGGTGGGCCTGCGCGATCGCCTCGGTCACCGCCCGAGCGAGCTCTCCGGCGGCCAGCAGCAGCGCGTCGCCTGCGCCCGGGCCCTCGTCAGCCGGCCCGAGATCATCTTCGCCGACGAGCCGACCGGCAACCTCGACTCGGCCTCGGGCGCCGAGGTGCTGGCCTTCCTGCGGCGCAGCGTCGACGAGTTCGGCCAGACGATCGTCATGGTCACGCACGACCCCGTCGCCGCGAGCCACACGGACCGCGTCGTGTTCCTCGCCGACGGGCGGGTCGTCGACGAGATGCGCGAGCCCACCGCCGAGCGGGTGCTCGAGGCGATGCTCGGCTTCGAGCGCCGGACGGCGGGTGCCTGACGATGCTGCGCGCCAGCTGGAAGAGCCTCATGGGCCGCAAGCTGCGGCTCCTCATGAGTGCCTTCGCCATCATCCTCGGCGTCTCGTTCGTCGCCGGGTCCCTCATCTTCACCGACACCATCGGCAAGGCGTTCGACGGCATCACCGACACGGTCGGTGACGTCGTGGTCCGCCCCACGACGACGAGCGGCATGTTCGACGGCACCGGCTCCGCCCGGACCGTCCCCGGCGACCTCGTCGAGCAGCTCGCCGGCACGACCGGCGCGGCTCGCGCCGACGGCAACGTCAGTGACGAGACCACCTTCGTCGTCTCCAAGGCCGGCAAGCTCATCGGCGGCCAGGGCGCGCCCGGCCTCGGCCTCAACCACAACGAGGCGCCGACGTCGTCCGGCACGCAGCCGCTGACCCTGACCGCCGGGCAGTGGCCGGAGCGGACCGGCGAGGTCGTGCTCGACGTCGCCACCGCACAGCGCGCCGGCTACACCGTCGGTGACACCGTCGCCCTCGTCACGAGCGGGGCCCAGCCGAAGGTCAGCGCCACCCTCGTCGGCACCGCCAAGTTCGCCTCCGGCGGGCTTGCCGGCGCGAGCATCACCGTCTTCGACACCAAGACGGCGCAGGCCCTCTACTTCGGCGGCCGGGACGACTACACCAACGTCACTGTCACCGCCAAGGACGGCGTCAGCCCCGACGAGCTCGCGAAGTCGGTCCGGAAGGCGCTGCCCGCCGGCTACGAGTCGGTCACCGGCGCGAAGCTCGCCGAGGAGCAGAAGACGAGTATCAACGAGGCGCTGTCGTTCATCAGCACCTTCCTGCTGATCTTCGCCGGGATCGCCCTGTTCGTCGGGTCGTTCCTCATCATCAACACCTTCTCGATCCTCGTCGCCCAGCGCAGCCGCGAGCTGGCGCTGCTCCGGGCGCTCGGCGCCGGCCGCCGCCAGGTGACCCGGTCGGTCCTCTTCGAGGCGTTCGTCGTCGGCCTCGTCGGCTCCACCCTGGGCCTCGCCCTCGGGTTCGGCCTCGCCGTCGGCATCCGCGCGCTCTTCGCGACGCTCGGCCTCGACCTGTCCGAGTCGGCGCTCGTCTTCCAGCCCTCGACCGCCATCGCCGCGTATGCCGTCGGGCTGGCCGTGACGATGGTCGCGGCCTACCTGCCCGCGCGCCGGGCGGGCAAGATGCCGCCGGTCGCCGCCATGCGCGACGACATCGCGATGCCTGAGGGCACGATGCGCTGGCGCGTGGCCATGGGCGCGGTGCTCGTGGCCGCGGGCCTCACCGGTGTCGGCGTCGGCGGGTTCACGAGTGTCGAGAAGCCCGCCTGGTTCGTCGGGCTCGGCGTCTTCGCCCTCGTCCTCGGCGTCGCGATGACGAGCCCCCTCGCGGGTCGCCCCCTCATCGCCGCGACCGGGGCCGTCTACCGGCGGCTCTTCGGGGCGGTCGGGCACATGGCCGAGCAGAACGCCGTCCGCAACCCGCGCCGGACCGCGGCAACCGCGTCGGCACTCATGATCGGGCTCACCCTCGTGTCGATGATGTCCGTCTTCGGCGCCTCCGCGAAGGCGAGCGTCGACAAGGCGATCAACGCGAGCTTCGCCGCCGACTTCGTCGTCTCGAACGCGATCGGCCAGCCCTTCTCGGCCGCCGTCACCCGTGAGGTGGAGCAGGTGGCCGGGGTCGAGGCGGTCAGCCCCATCCGGATCGTCGGCATGCAGATCGACGGGGACCGCACCGGTGGCGCGGCCATCGACCCGCAGTCCTTCCAGCGGGTTGTCCCGGTCAACGTCACGGAGGGCTCGCTCGCGGGTCTGACGGGCCGGGCCATCGCGGTCGACGACAAGTTCGCGGCCGAGCACGACGTCGCGGTCGGCTCGAAGGTCGACCTCGCCGTCGCCGGGCAGAAGGACGCCTACACGGTGGCTGCGGTCTACCAGAACCTCAAGGCGATCAACCTGCCCGTCCTCCTGGGGCTCGACACGGCGACCAAGGCCGGCGTCCCCGAGCAGGACAGCATGGCGTTCGTCCTCACGGCACCGGGCGCGGATCGCGCCGCGGTCGAGGCCGGCCTCGACAAGGTCGTCGCCGACCTGCCGACCGTGACGGTCAAGGACCAGGCGGCCTTCGCCGCGGAGCAGCGTGGGCCGATTGACCAGATGCTCGCCCTGATCTACGCCCTCCTCGGGCTCGCGGTCGTCATCGCGGTGCTCGGCATCGTCAACACCCTGGCGCTGTCCGTCATCGAGCGCACCCGCGAGATCGGGCTGCTCCGGGCGGTCGGGCTCAGCCGGCGCCAGCTGCGCACGATGCTCCGGCTCGAGTCGGTCGCCATCGCCCTGCTCGGTGCGGTGCTCGGCGTGGGCCTCGGCCTCGTCGGCGGGTGGGCGCTGCAGCGGGCGCTCGCGGGGGACGGGATCGACGTGCTCGCCATCCCGGCCGGCCAGCTCGCCGTCTTCGTCGCTCTCGCCGGCGTCGTGGGGGTGCTCGCGGCGCTGTGGCCCGGCCGTCGCGCCGCCCGGCTCGACGTGCTCCGCGCGATCACGACGGACTGACACCCAGCCCCACCCGGTTCGAGGTATTCCGCTGGCCGATTCGACCAGCGGGATACCTCGAACCACGTCGACCTCGGCCTCGACCTCTGACCACGCGTTCTGCAGTGACAAGCAGGCGGTAGTACCGCCTCGAACGCACCCGACAGAAGGCCACAAACGGTTGCGATGGTCCGCGCCCCGTGCCACGGTGAGCGCAACTGCTCGTGGCATTAGGAGCGCCTTCCCGGCCGGCGGCAGGGAAGCTGCAGACGCGACCACCACCACCTACGAGGAGAGCGCCATGCGCACCCTGATCTCCACCTCGTTCGTCTCGCTCGACGGGAAGCTCGACCCGACCGGCGGCGACCCGGGGCTGCACGACACTCAGTGGACCTTCAAGACCGTCGACTTCCTGCCCGACGCCTACGAGCTCAAGGGCCGCGAGCAGGAGGAGGCGGGCGCCCTGCTGCTGGGGCGCAGGAGCTACCAGTTGTTTGCGCCGGTGTGGCCTGGGATGGCGGAGTTCGCCCGCTACAAGACCCTGCCCAAGTACGTCGTCTCCACGACTCTGGACGAGGACGTCCTCGTCGATGACTGGGGCGAGACGACCATCCTCCGCTCGGTCGACGAGGTCGCCAAGCTCAAGGAGACGGACGGTGACCCGCTGCTCGTGCACGGGAGCGCCACGCTCAACCGGGCGTTGCAGGAGGCCGGCCTGATCGATCGCTATCACCTGCTGGTGTTCCCCGTGCTGCTCGGCGCCGGCAAACCACTGTTCAGCGACGCCGACATCCGCGCGCAGCGACTGCGGGTCGTCGAGCACCAGCTCTACGACAACGGCGTCCAGAAGCAGGTCCTCGACGTTCTCCACTGAGCGCGGTGGCATGACGGCGCGCCCGCAGCCTCAACTGCGGGCACCACGGTTCGCACGACCGGCAGGCTGAGCGGGCCGCCGCGAAGGCGACGGCCTCTCGTCCGTTGACGTCAGAGAACAGGGACGGCCCGCTGGCGTCGGGTGATGTCCGCGCACTCGAGGCAGACCGTCTCGGGCACGAGGCCGACGCGCATGAGCACGGCGAACAGCTTGCATCCGACACAGAGCCCGAGCACGGCCTCCAGCGCGGGGAAGACGACCATGACGCCTGCGATCGAGACGAGGGCGACGAGCGCACCGCTGGAGCCGGTGCCAATCTGGACGAGCCAGAGGACGGTCGCCGCGCTCGTCATGACCGCGCCGATGGCCGCAGCGAAGCGCTTGGGCGCACCCGGCACCCGGACCGGGCCGACCCGCACCGCGGGGCGCACCCAGCGCTGCACAAGTCGGGCGACCGGGCTCCATCCCGGCCCGATGGCTGCCCGCATCACGAAGTCCACCGCGAGGACGGCGTAGAGCCACCACTGCTGCGTGGCCAGCGCGATGATGCCGATGCCGAGGACCACCGCCGCGATCAGCCGGACGCTGACCTCGTCGACGACCGGAGGGAAGCGCAAGGAGGACATGCACTCCATTATTCAACTCATAATCGGCACTTATCGACCCGGTCCACGATCCGATCCACTGACTCGCCGTTGAGGTCGCGGAAGCGGTCCCGCAGCCGTCAAGCCTCGTCCGGCGTCTGAGTCGACTCGCGTCTCGTAGCCTCAGGGTGCTCCGTGCGCTCATCTGACTCGGCGAGGATCGCGCTGGCCTGCGCCTCAGGGTCGTCGCTGCCTGCGGCGGCTTCCTCCGGCAGAAGTTCCGCGCGTCCGTCGATGCGGTCCTTCGCAGGTCCTTGGCCCATCACGTGACGTCAGCCATCCTCTCGATCGGGACTCTCGAGCCGAAAGAAGTTCGACTGCCTCCCATCGCGCCGCTGCTCCTGGTAAATGAAGTTCAGTCGGCGAGCGTCAAAGGTGTCGAACCACTCTTCCCAGCTGACGTGACGAAGGTTCTCGTTGTCACCGCTGAAATCCAACCGGAGCACTCCCAGGTGGTCGCCGTGCTCGGTGCCCTGCACGGTCGCGGGGGTTCCACCGCGTTCCTCGGCCCACTGCTTGATGACCTCATGGTGGCTCGTGGCCAAGCTGCGACCCTCCCGCTCCGGCTCGTCCTCGGGGGAGGTGATTTCCTGCGAGTACTTGATCGAGCTCGAGGTTTCCTCGCCGAGGCGGACTCGTCCGCCGTCGGGGCCGGCGCCCACGTCTTCGTCGTCGATGCCATCGCTCGAGCCGGCCGTGCTCTTGTCGGCTTCCGTTTCCCAAGCGCCGACATCCCGGCTCTGAGGGCTCTCCGCCCTGGTGGTCATGTCTGCCTCGCCCGAGCCCGCCTCGACATTCCCGCTGTCGGGGGTGGTGGCGGCGTCCGCACTGGTCGCGACCTCGGGCCTGATGGTCACGGGGCGGGGGCTAGTGTCGCCACCAAGGTTGACGTCCGCCTCGCTGTCGTCCACGGCACCGGCGCCCGATTCGCCGGCTCCGCGCACCGGTTCACCCACCACCGTGACAACAGGACCAGACACACCGGCGCCTCCCGTTTCGGTTCCGGCCTCGGTCCCGGCCTCGTCGCCCTCGATTCGCACCTCTTCCTCCCCGACCTTGAAGAGCTTCGCTCTCTGGTCCCCCGGCTGCTCGCTCATGGCGTGCCCTCCACTCGTGATTCGGATGTGCGAGCCCCCGTACCCCGAAAACCCGACTTCTGGCCGCACCAGCGGCACTAATCGATCTGGGTCCGATCCGATCCACCGACAGTCAGTAGAGGTTGAGGAAGCGGTCCAGGACCCGGGCGCGGGAACCGAAGGCCCCGGATGACGCGGTCCTACATCCACGACGAGAAGAACGTGCGGCGCATGATCCAACAGCACCGGGAGGTCCGGCAGGCCTCGCTCGACGACGACCGCGAACGCCTGCTGGGTCTAGCCCCTGCGCACATGCACGAGGGCTATGGCGACAGCCTCACCACCCACCGAAGAGCTCCGCCGCCGGCGCCACGCCGCCGACCCAGGTGTCTGCGGAGGACCCTAGGCTGTCGTCATGGCCCTGCACATCGGAGCGCACGTCGACCAGGAGGACCCCATCGCCGAGGCCAAGGCGCGGGGCGCGACCCTCTCGCAGTTCTTCCTCGGCGACCCACAGAGCTACAAGGGGCCGGTCATCCGCTACGCCGGCGGGGCCGAGGCCCTGAAGTCGGACGCGGAGGCGGCGGGTGTCGACCTCTACGTGCACGCGCCCTACCCGATCAACGTCGCGAGCCTCAACAACCGGATCCGCATCCCGGGCCGCAAGCTGCTCCAGCAGCACCTGCACGCGGCGGCCGAGATCGGCGCCAAGGGCGTGATCGTGCACGGCGGCCACCTCGGCAAGGACGAGGACGCGGCCAAGGGCTTCGACAACTGGCGCAAGTGCATCGACGGCCTCGAGATGCCCGTGCCGCTCCTCATCGAGAACACCGCCGGTGGGGACAACGCCATGGCGCGGCGGCTCGAGGCGATCGCCCAACTCTGGGAGGCGATCGGCCAGGCCGAGGGGGGCGACACCGTGGGCTTCTGCCTGGACACCTGCCACGCCTTCGCCGGCGGCAACGACCTCACCACCGTCGTCGACCAGGTCCGGGCCATTACCGGCCGGATCGACCTCATCCACGCGAACGACTCACGGGACGCGTTCGACTCCGGCGCCGACCGGCACACGAACTTCGGGTCCGGCACGCTCGACGGCGACGAGGTGGCCGCGCTCGTGCGATCCGCCGGGGCGCCGGTCGTGTGCGAGACGCCGGGCGGCGTCGAGGGCCAGAAGGCCGACATCGATTGGCTCCGCTCCCAGGTCGCCTGAAGGCGCGCGGCCCGGGGGGCCGAACCACCTCCCCGATCCAGCCGCGCCTGAACTGGCCCGGCCGGCGGAACCACCGCCCCGATCCAGCCGCGCCTGAACTGGCGCGACCCGAACCCGGGCCCGGCCGGAGGTCAGGAGGCGTGTGCCTCCGGGACCTCTCGCACGACCGAGTTCGCAAGGAGCACGGCCGCCCGCAGCTCGTCCGGGCTCGGGCGCACGGCCCGGGACGCCGCCACGAGCCGGAAGCGCCCCACGACCTGGCCCGCGCGTGACACCGGGATCGAAACCGAGCCGTCGGTCGGCAGCCCCTCCACCTGCACGGGGAGGACCCGGCCCCGGCGCCGCAGGACGCCCTCGGGGTCGACGAGCACCTCGTCCGGAGGTGGCGGCCCACCGACCCACTCGGCCCGGTCGATCCGCAGCACGGACGTGATGGCGGTGCAGATCGCGGTCGGGAGCGCGTGGCCGCTCGGGTCCGCGGGCAGGTCGAGCAGCCGGACAAGATCGTCGAGGTACCCCTGTCGTCGCGCCGCCGCCGCGCTCTGCCGGTGTCCCCACAGGGAGAGCTCGGTGACGGCCAGGCCGACGAGGAGCAGCGCCACGGCCAGCTGCACGTCCTCGGACCGGTTGATCGAGAAGCTGAGGTACGGCGCTGTAAGGAAGTAGTCGAACCCGACTGCTCCGGCGAGCGCCGCCAGCACCCCGGCCCACCGGTCGCCGGTCGCTGCCGCGGCGACGACCGGGATCACGAGGACGATCGCCGCGGCGCTCGAGGCGAGGTCGCCACGCAGCAGCCCCAGGAGCGCGGCGACGACCAGCGGGACCAGCACGGCCAGCGAGCGGACCGTGCCCGCTCCGGCCCGCATCCATCCACCCGTCATGACACCAGTGCAACACTCGAACGGCCCCGGCGGGAGAGCCTGCCGGCAGGAGCCTGCCGGCAGCCGGTTCAGCGCACCGGCGCGCGCACCCCCTGGTCCCACAGCTCGCGGGTCTGCAGCGCCCAGAACACCGCGAAGCACCCCACCAGGACCCCCTCGATCCACAGCAGCGCGTGCGCCCAGCCGAACAGGGCACGCCAGGCGAGCATGAGCGCGAGCGAGCCGACCATGACGACGGCGACAGCGGCATACCGGTTGGCGTAGTCGGAGGGCGTCGGGAGGGCACCCTGCGCGTGTTGGTGCCCATACGCCCACGCGTTGATCGTCACGACGGCGACCATGCAGGCGAAGAGCAGGAGCGCCGCTGCGTAGTGGGCGCGCTCGAGGAAGAGCGAGCGCGCCGCGAAGAAGGAGATGAGGACGGCGACGTAGAGCACGACCATCGCGAGGACACCGAAGCGCACCGCCGGCTGGAGCCGCTGTCCCGGACGCAGGGCTCGGCGCGCGACCACGATCGTGACGAGGATGCCGGTGAGGCCGAGGACGAGCAGGGCGAAGACGTTGTTCGCGACATTGGCGGGGGTGTCGCCGACCTCGACCGGCACGGAGCGGCAGGGGCCCGGCTCGGGCGTCGGCACGAGCGCGATGAGCGGTGCCGCTCCCCCGCCGAGGTTGAGCAGGATGTCCTCCCAGTCCGTGTTGCCCTTGATGACGACGAGGCAGACGCCGACCGCGACGAGCGCGCCCACGAGGGCACCGCGCACCGGCGTGTAGTAGTAGGCGCTCACGGACGGCTGGAGGCACCGCCACCCCGTCACCCACCACTCGTGGAGCAGGGCGGCGCCGAGCAGGACGACCATGCCGATCATCGCGACCCGGAGGTAGCGGTAGGTCTTCACGGCGTCCATGCGGGAAGGGTGGCACAGGGCCAGGACATCCGCTCATCGACGAGCAGCGGTATGCCGCTCAGCCGAAGGGGCGGTCAGCTGCCCTTCGCATCCCGGTCGCCTGCCACGCTCTCTGCGGGGCCGGCGCTCGTGGCCGTGCGGTCCTCGCGAGCCTCGTTACGACGGCGCCGGACCGACCAGACGACCAGGCCGACGATGATCACGAGCGCGACGATCGCGGCGACGCCCCGGCCCAGCCACTTCTCGACCCGGGCGTAGGAGTTGCCGGCCACGTAGCCGATCGTGACGACGGTCGCGCCCCAGGCGATGCCGCCCGCCGCGTTCCACACGAGGAACGTCGGGTATCGCATGCCCGACATCCCGGCGAGGGCCGGCATCACGGCACGGAAGAAGGCGGTCCACCGGCCGAGGAAGACGGCCACGCCACCCCGCCGGGCCAGCAGGTCCTGTGCCTTCCCCAGACGCGACCGGTGCCGACGCAGTGGCCGGAGCGCCATGACGCGGGGCCCGAAATGCTTGCCGATCTCGAAGCCGACCGTGTCACCGAGGATGGCCCCGACGATGACGATCGCGAGGATCGCGGTGTAGTGGACGTGCCCGAGCGAGGCGGCCACGCCGCCGAGGATCGCGACGGTCTCGCCCGGCAGGATGAAGCCGACGAAGATCGCGTCCTCCAAGAAGACGAGCACTCCCACCACGAGGTAGACGAGCCAAGCCGGCAGTCCGAGGATGTCGTGCACCAGGTTGTCCAGGAAGGGCATCTCCCCACGGTACCCAGCGCGCCTGACCCGGACCTGTCTGCGGCGCATGCCCGAGGGCTCACGAACCGGCATCGGCACGCGCCGTCCCTGAAGACCGGACCGCGCCACGAAAGGCGGGGCCGGGGGTGGGTAGACAGGATGCCGAGGGCGGTCGTCGCCTGGCGTTCAGCCGCGAGCGCCTGGCCGGCCGTCCTCGCCCCATCCACCTGACCGGCGAGCACGTCCCGCCGGTCCCGATCCCGGAGGAGAGAGATGTCCAACATGTACGACCCGTTCGAGTCCTTCCGGCGCTTCGACCGGATGTTCTCGGAGGGCGCGCGGGGGACGGCGATGCCGATGGACCTCTACCGGTCCGGTGACACGTTCACCGTCCGGATGGACCTGCCCGGCGTCGACCCAGGCTCGATCGACATCGATGTCGACGACCGGACCCTCACGGTGCGCGCCGAACGGCACCAGGACGAGCACACCGAGGATGCCACGTGGGTCTCCCGCGAACGGATGGTCGGCACCTACGCCCGCCAGCTCACCCTGGGGCGCGGTCTGGCACTCGACAAGATCAGCGCCGACTACCGCGACGGCGTGCTCACCCTGACGATCCCCGTCGCCGAGGAGGCGAAGCCGCGCAAGATCAACGTCTCGCACGGCGGAACCGGCTCGAGTCCCGCCGTCGAGGGCACCGGCACGTCCGGTAGCTCGGGCAGCACGTCCGGGGCCGGGTCAGGCAGCGCCGGCGCGCAGACCGTCCAGGGCGAGACGTCCTCGCCCTGATCGGCCGATCAGGGGGCGGTGCCGCGGCTACAGCGGTCCGGCGAGCTCGTCGACGGCCCACCGGAAGAGGCCCGGCAGGCGCTCGGCGGTGGGCACGATGAGCCGCCGGCCCCAGCGGGCACGGGTCGCCTGGACGAGCACCTGCGTCAGGGCCGCGCTGCGCCACGTCACGCGGCGCCACGCGGCCTCGTACGCCGCCGGGTCGCCGGCCGCGACCGCCCGCACCGCCTCGCGGGCCTGGGCCACGCCGACCGCAATCCCCTCGCCGGTCAGCGCGTCGATGTAGCCGGACGCGTCCCCGACGAGCAGGACCCGGTCGGCGACCCGGCGAATCGCCTTCTGCCGGAACGGCCCTGCCCCCATGACGCGACTCGCGGATGGTGCTCCGTCAAGGCGTTCACACAGTACGGGGAAGGACCGGAGCAGCTCGTCGAACGGGGCCCTGCGGTCGGTGAGGACCGCGACGCCGACGACGCCGGCCGACACCGGGGTGACGTAGGCCTCCCCGGCATCGGACCAATGCACCTCGACGTGCTCGGACCACGGGGGTATGGCGCTGTGCCGACGGAGGCCGTGCCGTGCCCTTGCCCTTGGGCGGGCCGGCACCTCGAGGCCGAGGGCGCGCCGGGTCGGCGAGTGGAGCCCGTCCGCCGCGACGACGTAGCGGGCGCGAAGGGTCGTCCCGCGGCCTCCGCGCTGCTGGCGGGTGGCGACGGTGACGCCGCGGCCATCTTGGCTGATGAGGTCTGCCGAGAGAGGGGCGACCTCCACCCCGGCACGGTCGACCGCCTCCACCAGCGCCCGGTGGAGCGCGGTGCGGCGCACCCCGCGGCCGGGGCCGTCACGGAACGAGGTCTCGACGCTCCGCCCGACCCCCACATACCGAATTCCCTTGAGCGACAGTCCGAGCGGATCGACGCCGACCGTGGCCAAGGCTCGCAGACCGCCCGGCATGATGCCCTCTCCGCACGCCTTGTCGATGACGGCGGTGGCGGGATGCGGACCCAGGCGGGGCTCGAGGACGGTGACGTCGAGACCGAGCTGAGCCGCATACAGGCTGGTGGCGAGCCCGACGGGGCCGCCACCGATGACGAGCACGTCCCTCATGCCCGCTGGAGGCTAGCGAGGGCCTCGTCCTCGCAGCGGATCCGCACGCTGAGCAGCCACGCGTTGAGGAGGGTGAACGTGGCGGCCGTGACCCAGGCGGTGTGGACCAGCGGCAGCGCGAGGCCCTCGACGACGACGGCGACGTAGTTGGGGTGCGGCAGCCAGCGGTATGGCCCGGAGCTGACCCGCGTGAGCCCGGGGACGACGATGACGCGCGTGTTCCACTGGCGCCCGAGGGACGCGATGCACCACCAGCGGAGGGCCTGGCTGCCGACGACCAGCGAGAGCATCGACCAGCCCAGCCACGGGAGAAAGGGGCGATGGGCGAGCCACACCTCGGCGACGGCCCCGGCGAGCAGGCCGGTGTGGAGGACGACCATCGGCCCGTAGTGGCGCCGGCCGAACTCGCGGCCGCCCTGCATGAGCGACCAGGCGGCGTGCCGTTTCGAGACGACGAGCTCGGCGAGGCGCTCGAACGCGACGGCCGCGACGAGGGCCGTGTAGAGCCAGGCCGACATGCTTCACGCCTCGAGCAGCACGAGCTCGAGGCAGAAGCCCGGGCCCATTGCGAGGAGCACGCCGTGGGAGCCGGGCTCGGGCGGGCGGTCGGTGAGGGTGTCGGCGAGGACGTGCAGGACAGAGGCGGAGGAGAGGTTGCCGACGCGGTCGAGCGAGCGCCACGTCACCCCGAGGGCGTCGGCGGGGATCTCGAGCGCCTCGGCGAGGGCGTCGAGCACCTTCGGGCCGCCGGGGTGCGCGACCCACCAGCCGATGTCCCGGCGGGTGAGGCCGTGGTCGGCGAGGAAGCGGTCCGTGTCGCCGCGGACGTTCTCGCGCACGAGGTCGGGCACCTCGGCGCCGAGGACGATCTGCATCCCGGTGCCGCGCACGTCCCAGCCCATGGCCCGTTCGGTGTCCGGGTAGAGGCGGCTGCGGGACGCGAGCACCCGCGGGCTCGGATGGGCCGGTGGGCGGTTGGCGCCGGTCAGGACGACGGCTCCGGCACCGTCGGCGAAGAGGCCGCTCGCGACGAGGTTCGGAGTCGAGAGGTCCTGCTGCTGGACGGTGAGGCTGCACAACTCGATGGCGAGCAGCACGACGACGTCATCGCGGTGTCCGACGAGGTGGTCGTGGGCCCGGGCGATGCCCGCGGCTCCGGCGACGCACCCGAGTCCCACGATGGGCACGCGCTTCACGTCGTCGCGCAGCCCGAGCGGCCCGACGAGGCGAGCGTCGAGGGAGGGCACCGCGAGGCCGGTGATCGTCGTCGTGACGAGGACGTCGACGTCGCCCGGCTCGACCTCCGCCACGGCCAGGGCCTGCTTGACCGCCCGTTCCCCGAGCACCGTCGCCTCGGTGAGGAAGATGTCGTTGCGCTCACCGAAGTCCCCCAGCCCGGCGTAGCGCTCGATGGGCATGACGAGGTAGCGCTCGCTGACGCCGGCGTTGCGGTGGAACCGCTCGAGCGCCTCCCGGTCCGCGCCCTCGAGACCGAGCATGTCGGCGACGGTTCGGGTCACGTGGGCCTGCGTGTGCCGATGCTCCGGCAGCACACCGACGACGCCGGCGAGGTGGCTCATCGGTTCACGATATGCCGAAGTCACGCCCTGACCTCTACCCACTTCGCGTCCGATGGGACCGCAAGCCCCACCGACCGGTCACTTTCTGGCAGTCGACCGGCCACTAGCGCGCGGTCGACCGGGCACTCGTTGGCGGTCGAGCGGTCACTCGGTGGCCGTCGAGCGGGCACCCGTGGATGAGACCGGCCTACGATCGCGAGGTGCCGCGCGTCCTCGCCACCGCCCGGGTGCTCGCCCTGGCGTGCCACCTGCCCCCGACGGTGGGGGTGACGACCATGACGGCACTCCTCGCCGTGGCGGCCGGGCACACATGGGGCACGGGCGTCCTCGTCACCGCGGCCGTCTTCACGGGGCAGCTGTCGATCGGCTGGTCGAACGACGCCTACGACGCCGGGCGGGACCGGATCACCGAGCGCAAGGACAAGCCGCTCGTCCAGGACCCGTGGGCGGTGCCGGCCGTCTGGTCCGCGACCGTGGCCGCCCTCGTCGCCTGCGTCGCCCTGTCCCTCGCCTGCGGCATACCGGCCGCCATCGCCCACGTGGTCTTCGGGGTGGGCGCCGGCTGGCTCTACAACTTCTGGGCCAAGTCCACCGTGTGGTCGCCCGTCCCATATGCCGTTGCCTTCGCCGCGCTGCCGGCGACCGTCTGGCTCGCCCTCCCCTCGCGCGCCCTGCCTCCCTTCTGGGTGATGGCCGCCGGTGCCGTGCTCGGGATCGGTGCCCACCTGCTCAACACCCTGCCCGATCTCGAGGGCGACCTCGTCACGGGTGTCATCGGGCTGCCACACCGGCTGGGTCCGGACGTCGTCCACGTGGTCGCGCCCGCCGTCCTGCTCGTGGCGACAGTGATGGTAGTGCTGCGTCCGGGTGGCTCCGGCTCGATGGGCTGGCCGGGCTGTGTGGTGCTCGCGGTCTCCGTCGTCCTGGCGGCGGTGGCGATGCGCAGCCGTGGACGCCTGCCCTTCCTCACCGCGATGGCGATGGCCGGGATCGACGTGCTGGCCATCGTCCTCGTGCCGCCCGTTTCCTCCTGAATCGCCCTCACCTGTCGGGTGAGTGTGTCCGGCGGCTGGGGACAGCACCACCGAACGGTGTATCAGGACCGGCGATCGCGTCTCTCTGGGGAGGCAAGCAACCCTTCAAGGAGATACATCCATGTCCATCGACACCACCACCGGACCGACCACCAGCCTCACGGCCGGGAGCGGAACCGTCCACGTCGCCGGCCACCCCGGCTACGACGCGGCCCGCATGCCCTGGAACGTCGCCGTCGACCAGCGGCCCGCCGCAGTCGCCGAGCCGAGGACCGCGCGCGATGTCGCCGCCGCCGTCCGCTCCGCCCGTCGCGCCGGCTTGCGCATCGCCCCGCAGTCGACCGGTCACAACGCCGGCCCGCTCGCCGAGCAGGACCTCAGCGACGTCATGATCATCCGCACGGGTGGGCTCGACGACATCACCATCGACCCTGGGCTCGGGATCGCGCGCGTCGGGGCCGGCTCGATCTGGGACCCGGTCGTCACGGCCGCCGCCGAGCACGGACTCGCCGCACTGCACGGCAGCTCGCCCGACGTGGGCGTCGCCGGCTACTCCCTCGGCGGCGGACTCGGTTGGTACGCAAGGAAGCTCGGCCTGCAGAGCAACAACCTCACCGCGGTCGTCATGGTGACGCCGGACGGAGACCTCGTCCGGGCGGACGAGCACGAGAACGGTGACCTGTTCTGGGCCCTCCGCGGCGGTGGTGGAAACTTCGGCGTCGTCACGGCCCTCGAGTTCCGCCTCCACCCGATCCAGAGCGCATATGCCGGATGGCTCGTCTGGGACGTCACGCAGGCTCACGACGTGCTGCGCGGCTTCGAGGAGTGGGCGGCCGAGGCACCCGACGAGGTCTCGACCTCGTTCCGGATCCTCAACGTCCCGCCGCTGCCGGAGATCCCCGAGCCGCTCCGTGGCCGATCGCTCGCCGTCATCGACGGCGCGGTGCTCGGCACCGACGAGTATGGCGCTGACGTCATCCGCACGCTCCGGGCGATGCGTCCCGAGATGGACACGTTCGGTCGGATGCCGGCCCCGGCACTGGCCCGCCTCCACATGGACCCCGAGGGCCCGACACCGGCCGTCGGCACGTCGACGATCCTGGGCCGCCTAGGCGAGGCCGGCATCGAGACCTTCGTCGAGCGGGCGAGCGTCGGCCCGCAGAGTGGCCTCATCATGGCCGAGCTGCGTCAGCTCGGCGGCGCGGTCGGCCGACCCGCCACCGGCGCCGGTGCGCTGAGCCACATCGAGGGCGACTACGCCTTCATGTCGGCGGGCATCGCGGCGACGCCGGAGCTCGCGGCGGCGAGCCACACCGCCACGCACGGCCTCGTGGACGCGCTGCAGCCGTGGTCGACGGGCCGCAACTACCTCAACTTCGCCGAGTCCCGGGTGGCCGCGGGCACGGCGTTCGACGAGGACCAGCTCAACCTGCTCCGTGCCGTGCGGTCGGCCTACGACCCGGACGGGGTCATGGTCGCGAACCACAAGCTCGACTGACAGTTCTCCCTGATTCGAGGTATTCCGGTGGCCGCGGTGGCCCCCGGAATAACACAACCCGAGATGCAACAACGGGGGAGTAAGCCGCGGGGGGTGGCCTCGTACTTGGCGGCCCCTTCCACCT
>NZ_JBQCCV010000264.1:0-4829 GCF_051961875.1 Intrasporangium sp.
GGCGCTCGCGGACGGCCTCATCGTGCAGGCCGCAGTCCCGTCCCACGCGCTCGCCGGCCTGCGTCTGGCCGACTCGCTCGGAATACAGGCGCAGGGGCGGTACGCGGCGGTTTCGCTCCCGCCCCGCTGACCCTGCCCCGACGTCACCCCACAGGAGCCCGACGTCACCCCGCCGGAGCCCGACGTCACCCCCCCGTGCCGGGACCGGCCAGCGGACGGTGACAGGCCGGCGTCGCCCGTCCCGTCGCGGAGCACCCCGGGTGACCTCGGCGCCCCACCGGGTGACTTCGGCGCTCCACGGGGTGACCTCGGCGGGATGGGAGGAGGGTCAGCGGCGGCCCTCAGCCACCTTGTCCTCCGCGGCGGCCGGCCTCCCGACCGCCGGCGGGACCTTGACGAAGAACAGCGCCACCGCCAGGCCGACCACGCCGAGCGCGGCGGGCAGGAGCACCGATTGCCCCATGGCGGCCGAGAAGCCTGCCTGCAGGAACGTCGGAAGGTGCCCGGAGGCGAGCTCGCCCGCGGGGGCCGCGTGGCCGCCGGTGGGGAGCTCTGCCGAGAGTCGGGCCTCCATGAGCGCGGCGATCGCCGCCGAGCCCAGCACGGCCCCCACCTGGCGCGTCGTGTTGTAGATGCCGGACCCGGCGCCAGCCAGCTGAGGCGGGAGGCCGCGCGTGGCCAAGGTGGCGAGCGGGCCCCAGATCCCGGCGTTCGCAACGCCGACCACCGCGCTCGGGATGAGCAGGACCCAGATGGGCTGTTCCGGCGTCATGAGCACCGCATAGAGGACGAGGCCGACGGCGAACACGAGCATGCCGCAGATGTTCATGATCTTGGCGTGGCCCCGGTCCACGAGCTTGCCGGCGAACGGCGCGAGGGCGCCGGAGAACACGGCGAGCGGGATGCTCATGAGCGCGGACTGGGTGGGGGTCATGCCCCGCACGAGCTGGTAGTAGAAGATCGTCGGCAGACCGAACGAGGTGACGGCGAAGCCGACCGTGGAGATGCCCAGGTTCGCAATGGAGAAGTTCCGGTCGCGGAAGAGTCCGAGCGGGACGAGGGGCTCGGCCCTGTTGACGGCCTGCCAGACCACGAACAGCGCCATCACCACGACCCCCGCGATGATCAGCGACCAGACGGTGATGGGCCCGTTGATGGTGCCCCAGGAGTAGGTCTGGCCCTCCTGGATGCCGAAGACGACGAGGAACATGCCGGCACCGCTGAGGACCACGCCGAGCCAGTCGAACCGATGCGAATGCGTGGGAAGCGTGGGGACGAGACGGGCGGCGAGGATGAAGCCGATGACGCCGACCGGCACGTTGATGTAGAACACCCACTCCCAGCCGAAGCCGTCCACGAGGATGCCGCCGAGGATCGGGCCCACGAGCATCGCGACGCCGGCGGTGGAGCCCCACACGCTCATCGCTGCGCCCCGCCGCTCAGGCGGGAAGATGCGGGTGATCACCGCCATGGTCTGCGGGGTCATGAAGGAGGCACCGAGGCCCTGCACCACGCGCGCGGCGATGAGCGAGACGATGCTCCCGGACAGGCCGCACCACAGTGAGGACAGGGTGAAGACGACGAGCCCGAACAGGTACATCCGCTTGGGCCCGAACCGGTCGCCGAGCCTGCCCGTGATGAGCAGCGGCACGGCGTAGGCGAGCAGGTAGGCGCTCGTGACCCAGATGACGGAGTTGATGTCGGCACCGAGTGCCCGCATGATCGCCGGGTTGGCCACCGACACGATCGTGGTGTCGATGAGGATCATGAAGAAGCCGATGACCAGCGCCCACAGGGCGGCCCACGGCCGTTGGATGTTTTCCACCGGACAAGGGTCTCACTTCGTCAGGACCGCGGCTGTCCGCAGGGGCTCCCCCGTGGCGAGCGTCACTCCTACCAGGTGGCGTCGTTGGTCCTGGCTGTTCCGCCCTTGCCGTCGTCGAGGGTCGCCCAGCCCTTGCTCCACGGGTTGATGTTGTTCTTGCCGAGGAAGCAGTGCTGGTTGTCCCGGAAGTACCCGTTGGCGTCGGTGACATGGGAGTAGGAGGCGAACACGTGCGTGGGATTGTCGATCCAGCACTGGACGCTGACCCGGGTATTGGGGTGGAAGTTCCTGCCCGTGACGTCGAAGTAGTAGCACGCGTTGGACGTGCACTGCGGATCATTCGCGCGCGGGCCCTGCGCGAGGGTCGCGCTGGGCGAGGCAGTGCGCGCGGAGTCGGACTTGCTCGAGCAGTTGGTGGGCTCGCCCTGGACGCAGGCCTTGACAGTGATCGAGTGCGCCTCGTCGGGCCCGTTGCCCACGGTCGCGGCGCCGTCGTTCGCCACGGTGTTGCCGTCGATCGTCACGGTGACGGTGCTGGGCCGGCCGTTGTTGTACCCGCCGGTGTTCCAGGTCATGTCCACGTGGATGCCGTTGGTCGCGGCGTTGGCCACCGGAGTCTTCGGCTGGCCGTACGGGTTGGCGGACGCGCGGTTGCTGTTGGGACCGGGCCCGGCGGAGTTCACCGCGCGCACCAGGAACGAGTACCCCGTGCCATTCTGCAGGCCGCCGACGATCTTGTTCGAGGCCAGCCCGCTCCAACTGCTGCCTCCGTCGACCGAGTACTGGTAGCCGGAGACCGGGTCACCGTTGGATGCTGCGGGGCTGAAGGCGAGCTGGACCTGGTTGCCACTGCCCGTGGTGTTCGCCGGCGTCGCACTCAGGTTGGTGACCGCGCCCGGACGCCCGTACGGCGTCACCGGGTTGCTGCGGGCACCCTGCGGCGAGGCGCCCACATTGTTGTGGGCCACGAGCGCGAACGTGTAGGTCGAGGAGTTGTCGAGGCCCGTGACCTGCTGGCGCGTTCCGGTCACTCCGGTCACCGTCTTCGCGACGGAGCCGCCGCGGTAGACGAGCACGTCGTAGGACGTCACCGGCTCTCCGTTGTCCTTGAGGGGTTCCGAGGCCCACGCCACGTCCACAACGCCGCCGTTGACGGCCGACGTCGAGCGGGTCGCCGTGGGTGCCGCGGGCGCGAGCGGGGCGCCTGCCGGCTTGGCGGCAGGCGAGAGCGAGGACCAGTCGGACGGGTCCTTGGCGCCGTTCTTGGCCTGGATCCGGGCGCGGTACTCGACGCCGTTGGTCAGACCGCCCCAGGTCAACTGGGTGACGGCGCCGACCGTGCGGCGCTGGACGCCTTCCTCGGAGGAGAGCTCGATCGTGTAGCTCTGGATCGGGGTGCCCTCGTTGGCGGGCGCGTTCCAGGTCATCGAGATGCTCTTGTCGCCACGGGACAGCACGGGAGGTCCGGGCTGGGACGGCTTGGCGTCGGGAGTGATGGGGGCCGAGGCGGGGCTCGGTGCGGAGTCGCCGACGGCGTTCGTCGCGACGACCGTGAAGGTGTATTTGGTGCCGTTGGTGAGCCCAGTGACGGTGCAGGTGGTCGTCGGGCAGGCCTGGCTGCCGCCCGCGTAGTTGACCCGGTACGCATTGATCTCCGCGCCGTTGTTCGACGGCGGGGTCCAGTGCAGCACGACCTGCCGGCTCGACATGCCGTCGACGACAGGGGCGCTCGGCGCATCCGGCTTGTCGCGGACCGTCACGGTGAACGTGCCCTCGACCTCGCGCTCGGTGTCCCCGGTCGCGTCGCCGACACGGTAGGTGCCCGTGAGCTGGCCGTGGAATCCCGAGGCGGGGGTCACGACGACGTGGTCGCCTTCGACCCGGGCATCGCCGCCGCCGCTGCCGACGCCCGCGCGGACCACTGTGAGCGGCTTGCCGGGGAACGGGTTGGCGTCATTGGCGAGGACGGGGATGTCGACGGGCTTGCCCGCCTGGGCGTCGGGTACCGCGTCGGGATTGGCGACGGCGAGCGGCCGGGTCGAGCGCACCACCCGCACCTCGACGGTGCCGTCGGCCTTCCCGCCGCGCCCGTCGTCGACCTGGATGCCGACCCTTCCGGAGGTACCGCGCTGGGCGGAGGTGACCTTGGCCTTGAGCACCGAGCCGTCGAGGGAAACGTCCACGCCTTCGGGCGCCGCCCCGGTGATCCTGTAGGAGGCGCGGTCGATGTCGCCCGGGTCCGGGTCGGTCGTGGCTGCGCGGAGGTCAAGCTGCCCGGCGTCCTCGCCCTGGGCCGCCTCGAGGATGCTGGTGGCGAAGGTGGGCGCGGTGTTGGGCTTGTCAGCGGTCGGCTCGACGTCGATCGGGATGGTCAGGATGCTCTTGAGCCCGTCGGAGTCGTCCGGGCCGGAGCCGTCCGTGGCCTCGAACGTGATGGAGGCACGGCCTCCGTAGTCCTTCCGCGGGGTGTAGCGGAGGGTGCCGGCGTCCTTGACGAGGCCGGAACCGTCGGCGGCGACTGCGGAGACGGCGCTCTCCCCCGTGATCCGCGGGCTCCTGCCCGGCCGCACAGTGACGTAGTCGGCGAGCTTGAGCTCGAGCGGCTGCCCGGCCTTGGCGTGTGCGGGATCGAGGGTCTTGAGCACCGGCCGCTGGTCGCGCAGGCCCGGTACCCAGATGATCGCGGTGGCCTGCAGGCCGTCCATGTCGGTGACGGTGTACGGGATGGCCTGGGGAGCCTCGGTGAGCGCGACGTTCACCCTCCCGCCGTCCACGGTGGTGCCCGGGGCAGCGGCGCTCGGCGGAATGGCCACCTTGAGGTCGCTCGCGACGCCGTCGGGATCCTCGTCGTTCTTGAGGACGTCCACGGCGAAGGCCTTTTTGCCGGCCACGTCCATGGGGTTGACCCGGTCGTCGCGGGCGATCGGCGCCTTGAGCGGGGCGTTGGGATCCGCCGTGACGATGATGTTGCCGACGGCCCGGCCGCCGCGGCCGTCGTCGACCG
>NZ_JBQCCV010000265.1:0-10800 GCF_051961875.1 Intrasporangium sp.
AATAAAATAAATGAGATAAAGGATCGGGTTCGAATATTATTAACATCTCTTCTTTCCCGCCGCGCCTCCCCCCCCCCCCCCCCCCCCCCCCCCCCCCCCCCCCCACGTCCGGCACCAGAATCTGCGCGATGCTCGACCGCAGCCCTCGATCAGCCGACCTCGGCGAGGCCACGCAGCTCCAGCAGGCCGACATGGTGTCGCCAGAGGGCATCGACGTTGAACGACGGCCCGAGGTCGGGCAGGCCCGTCGGGGGCACGTCTGGCGGAGCCACACCGAGACGGGCCAGCTCCACACTCACCGTCAGCAGCTCGTCGAGC
This sequence comes from Intrasporangium sp., assembly GCF_051961875.1. Taxonomy (GTDB): domain Bacteria; phylum Actinomycetota; class Actinomycetes; order Actinomycetales; family Dermatophilaceae; genus Intrasporangium_A. Next base: position 319 of record NZ_JBQCCV010000265.1, read on the forward strand.
GCGAGGGCATGCGCCACGACGGTGGGGACGTCGCCAGCCGCGGTGACGATCCCGTGACCCCGTAGCAGACAGACCGCGGCCTCCCCCATCGTCGCGGCGAGCGCCTGTCCCGCCTCAACGCTGTGGATCAGGCCAGCGTCCGGATGGAGGGGTACGCCCGAGGCCGCGAGGCGGTACGCCGGGATGTCGAAGGCACCGAAGACCGGGCGGGTGGGCACGTCTGCCAGGCCCGCGAGCAGTGCCGAACGCGGGTGCGCGTGGAGCACGCCGTCGACATCGGGCCGGGCGCGCAGGATCTCCCGATGGATCGGGAACTCGTTCGGGAGCTCGTAGCCGTCACACACGACGCTCGTGGTCAACGAGACGAGCCGGATGTCCCCGGTCGTGGTGAAGAGCAGCCCTCGCTCGTGCGGCCCACGGCACCGGACCAGGACGTGGTCGTCGTCGACGCGCACCGAGACGTGTCCGAGCAGCGGGGTCGTCAGCCCGGTCGCACCGAGGATCCGGCAGGCCAGCGCGACGTCGCGACGCAGCTCCTCCATCAGAACTCGACCGTCCGATTCCGCGCAGCCGGCGGCCGGTTCATGCCGTGGAGGCGGCCCTGCTGGCCAGCCGCGGATAGACGCGGAGCGCGTTCTCGCCGAGCACCGCCCGCAGCGCGTCGTCGGACAAGCCGGCCCGGCGAACGTAGACGAGCGTGTCGTCCCACTCGATGCCGGTATCCGGATCGGCGCCGCGCACGGCCCCGAGCATCTCCGAGGCGAACAGCACGTTCTCGACGGGCACGACGTCCAGGAGGAGGTCGATGCCGGGCTGGTGGTAGACGGCCGTGTCGACGAAGACGTTGCGCCAGAGGTCGGAGGGGTCCTGCCAACCGTTGCGCATCGCCAGACCGCGGTAGCGGCCCCAGTGATAGGGCACGGCTCCCCCGCCGTGTGGGATGACGAGGCGCAGGCGCGGGAATCGCTTGAACAGGTCGGACTGCAGCAGCTGGACGAACACGCTCGTATCGGCATTCAGATAGTGCGCCCCGAGGGTGTGGAAGTTGGGGTTGCAGGCGGTGGAGACGTGGACCATGGCCGGGGCGTCGAGCGCCTCGAGGGCCTCGTAGACCGGGAACCAGGACTCGTCGGTCAGCGGCGGACCGGCCCAGGTTCCCGACGGATCCGGGTTGAGGTTCACGCCGACGAAGCCGAGCTCGCCGACCGCGCGGTGCAGCTCGGCGACCACGTTGGCGATGTTGCCGTCGGGCGTCTGGGGCAGTTGCGCGACCGGCGCGAACCGGTGGGGGTACAACTCACCGAGGCGGTGCACGAGGTCGTTGGAGGCGCGGGCCCAGTCGAGCGCAAGAGCCGGGTCGGACACGTGGTGCTCCATACCGGACGCCTTCGGCGAGAAGAGCATGAGTTCACCGCCGCGCTCGGTCAGGACCCGCAGCTGGTTGCGCTCGACACTGTCGCGGAGCTGTTCGTCGGAGATCTGTGCGAGCTCGGCGGCCTCACCGGCGAGCTGTGCGTCGCGGAAGTGCTGGAGGGCCGGCGGAGCGGTCGTGTAGTGACCGTGGACGTCGATGATCACGGAATCTGCTCCTCGACCTTGGACTCGTGCTGGACATAGCGGATGCCGGCCCGCTCCAGGAGAGGGCGCATCCCGTTCACGTCGAGGGCGATCTCGCCGGCGGCGTATCGCGCCCTCGACCGTGCCTCCTTCTCGTCGCGCTCCTTCGATGCCGCCAGCACCTGCCTGGCCCGGAGGCGCGGCACGACGACGACGCCATCCCGGTCCGCGACGATGACGTCGCCCGGCGACACGAGCTGCCCACCGATCGCGATCGGGACGTTGACGTCGCCGAGCACGCCCTTGGTCGTGCCCTCGGCCGAGATGCATGTCGACCAGACCGGGAAGCGCATGGCCTCGAGATCGGCGACGTCACGGACGCCGGACTCGATGACGAGCCCGCGCACTCCCCGGACCTGGAGCGAGGTCGCGAGTAGGTCGCCGACATAGCCCATCTCGCACGGCGACGTCGGAACGACGACGAGAACGTCGCCGTCGCCGCATTGCTCCACTGCCACGCCGATCGTCGTGTTGTCGCCTGGCGCGACGGTCACGGTGACCGCGCTGCCTGCGATCCGCCCGGACGACCAGACAGGCCGCAGCCGAGAGCCCAGCAGGCCGGTCCTGCCCTGGGCCTCGTGGATAGTCGCGACGCCGTATCCCGCGAACGCGTCAACGGCCTCCCTGTCCGCCCGTGGTGGGTTGGTGACGACGAGCCCACTCATCGCGCCACCGCTCCGCCCGGCTGCCCGATGAGCTCCGGCATCATCGAGACGTGGATCGCATCCTCCTCGGTCTCACCCGCGAGCACGCGGATGGCGTGGTCCACCTGGTCGATCCCGTACCGGTGCGTGGCCAGCTTCTCGAGCGGGTAGCGGTGCGACGCGAGCTGCGCGACCGCGAGCTCGCAGGCGTTGAAGGAGTGGCCACGGGCCGACTTGATGGTGATGGCCTTCTCGGTGACGAGCTTGACAGGGAAGTCGGGGAAGGCGGCGAGCTCGCCCTGGATGAGCAGGGTGCCCTCGCGCCGCTTGAGGACGTCGACCCCGAGCAGCACCGGAGCGGTGCCGGCTCGTGACGTGCAGTCAAGGACGAAGTCGACGCCTCGCCCGTTCGTGAGGTCCATGACCTTCTCTCGTGGGTCCTCGGTGAGGACGTCGACCACCGCGTCGGCGCCGAGCTCTTTCGCCAGGGCGAAACGGTGTTCGTCGCGAGTCGTCCCGGAGACGATGACCATCGCGGCTCCGGCGGTCTTCGCCGCGACAAGCTGAGCGAGCCCCTGCTGTCCGGGGCCTTGGATGAGCACCGTGTCGTTGTAGCCCACGCCAGCGGTGAGCAGGGCCCACTCGATGCCGTTGGACAGCGGCATCACGAGGCCGGCCTCCTCCGGTGTGATCGTGTCCGGGATCCGGTGGAGGACTGCGTTCCAGGGCAGGTACATGTACTCGGAGAAGCCGCCCCACAGGTTGCCCTCGAAGCTGCTGGAGGTGTAGCCGAAGCGGCGGGCGTCGGGGTTGGTCCGCCAGTCGGTGGCCTCGCAGTGCCGGTACTCCCCGATACGACACCACTCGCACCGGAAGCAGGCGACGTAGTGCTCGACGAAGACCCGGTCGCCCTCCTCCAGGCCGTGGCGCGCCTTGAACTTCTCCCCTGCGCGGGCGATGACGCCGACGTTCTCGTGGCCCATGATGACCTCCCCGCGTGTGGCGGGTGTCGTGGGCGGGTTCGAGTAGAGCTTGACGTCGGTGCCGCAGATGCCGGCGACCTCGATCTTGAGCAGCGCGGACTCCGCGTCGATCTGCGGGACATCGAGCTCGCGCATCTCTGTCGTCCCCGGTCCGGTCCGGACCGCCGCGAGCACCTTGTCGCCCATCGCTACTCCTCGAGAACATTGGCAGAATGGTCTAACCAACATATCATCGTCGCCTAGGGAAGGCCCATCGCCACCTCCCGCCTTCCCCTTGGGCGACACTGCTCTCGAAGGAGCCGCATGACCGAGCTGCTGACCCTCACCCGCGCCCAAGGCGCCAACCGCGCGCTGCTCGACGGCGAGATAGCCCCATCGGGCTTCTCGCTCTCCTTCGCGGACGAGCCGGTCCTGGTCAAGGGCTTCCGCAAGATGGTCCGGAGCCTGGCCTACGACGTCTCCGAGATGGCCCTCACGACCTACCTGACCGCGAAGGAGCACGGTGCCGCATTCACCGCGCTGCCCGTCTTCCTCGTGCGGGACCTGCACCACGGCGCGACCCAGGTGCTGGGCGGCAGCTGGGTGCAGCAGCCCACGCACCTGACGGGGGGCATGGTCGGCGTCAACCGCGGCTACACCGTGACGACCGGCGTCTGGGGACGGGCGGCGCTCGCGGAGGCCGGGCTCGACCTCGACACCGTCACCTGGGTGCGCTCCGGCGACGAGCACGTCGCCTCCTACACGCCTCCAGCCAACGTGACCTCGGCCCCGAAGGGCCGCTCGCTCGAGGACCTCCTGCTCGCCGGCGAGCTCGACGCCGTAGTGGGCGCCGGGATCGTGCACCCAGACGTCGTGCCGCTCATCCCCGACCCGGAGGAGGCCGGCATGGCGGTGGTGCGAGAGCGCGGATACCTGCCGATCAATCACCTCGTCGTTATCCGGAACGAGCTGCTGGCCGAGCACCCCGACGTGGCCGTCGCCGTCTTCAAGGCGTTCGCGGAGGCGAAGCGTCGTTATGTGGAGCAGCTACGCGCTGGCCTTGCGGATACGAAGCAGGACAGGCTGCTCGGCCGGGTCCTCGTCGAGACCGGCCACGACCCGCTCCCTTACGGCCTCGAGCCCAACCGGGCTGTGCTCGAGGCGCTGATGGAGACCGCGGTCGCGCAGCACATCCTCACGCGGCCCGTCGGGCTCGAGGACCTCTTCGCCACCTCGACGCTTGACCTCGTCGGCTGATGGTCCGGCTCGCTCTCGCCGCCGACCACAACGGGGTCGAGCTCAAGGCCCACCTGGCAGACCGGCTCCGTGCGGGCGGCCACGTCGTCGACGACCTCGGCGTCCACGGCACCGACGTCGTCGACTACCCGGCGCTCTGCGTCGCGGTCTGCGACCGGGTGATCACGGGGGCCGCCGAAGTCGGCGTGGTCGTCGGCGGGAGCGGCCAGGGGGAGGTCATCGCCTGCAACAAGATGGCCGGCATCCGGGCCGGGTTGGCGTACTCGCCCTTCGCGGTCGAGATCTCCCGCGGGCACAACGACGCCAACGTCATGGTCCTCGGCGCCAAGACGATCGGAGCGGCGGAGGCGGAGGTGCTGGTCGCCCTCTGGCTGGCGACACCGTTCAAGGGCGGCGTCCACGCCGAGCGGGTCGCGCAGCTCAGCCGACTCGACGCAGGTCGCTGATCCGGTCGTAGACGCGCGCCGCTCCGGTGGGCAGCTCGATGGTCACGACCTCCTCGTCGCTGACACCTTCGAGCCGTTGGACCAGCATCCGGAGCGCGTTGCTGTGCGACACGACGAGGACCGTGTGGCCCGCCTCCACCGCAGGCAGCAGCTCGTCCTCGATGTACGGGCCCTGACGGAGGCGGACGTCGGCGAGGCTCTCGCCTCGGCCGTCCTCATCGGTCGGGGGTCGCTCGTCGACCGGGCCGCGCCGCCATCGGGCGACCTGCTCGGCGCCGAAGCGCACCACCGCGTCCGAGCGCGTCATGCCCTGCAGCGCGCCGTAGTGCCGCTCGTTGAGCCGGGCGGTCTCGAGCACCGGCACGGACCGCGCGCGACACTCCGCGAGGATCAGCTGTGCGGTGCTCCGTGCGCGGACAAGCAGCGAGGAGTGCACGACCGTCGGCACGATGCCGCGGCCGTGGAGCCACCGTCCGATCGTGCGCGCCTCGCCCCGCCCGACCTCCGTCAGCGGGACGTCGACCCAGCCGGTGAACCGGTCGCTCGCGTTCCAGGTGCTCTCGCCGTGGCGGACGAGCACCAGCATCAGTGCCGGGCCAGGAAGTCCAAGAGGGTGGCGGCGCAGGCCTCCTTCGTCTGCTGCGCGACCGGGACGTCCCTGTACTCAGTGCTCGGTAGGCACTCCTGCAGGTATGGGGCGGCCGTTGGGGTGTGCGTGGTGTCCTGGCCAGGCACTATGAGAGCCGGGACGTCGAGAACCCGGAGGTCCTCCGGCTCGGGCCACGGGACGGTGTCGCGGTCGAAGAGCAGTCGTGCGGTCCCGCTCACGATGACCTCGTACCGCTCGGGGTCGGCTTCGGCGTACGCCCGGGCGAACTCGTCGTCGTGGCGCAGCGTGGCCGCCCACGGACCCACCCGCGGATCCTTGCTGAATCCGGCGTCGGTCGAGCGAGCGAGGTCGAGCACGGCACGGAGGCCATGCTCGGCGACGAAGGCCAGATGGGCGGCGAATCGCCGCTGCTGGGCGACGCGATAGGTCACCCCGCCAGCGGGCGAGAAGAGCACCATGGAGCGCACCCGGTGGGGCTGAGCGATGGCGAGCAGCGCGGCCGACGAACACCCCACGCAGCCACCCATGGCGTGAGCCGAGTCGACGCCGAGGTGGTCGAGCAGGGCGATGGCCTGGGCGACGTAGTTCGGCCAGGAGAGTCGTTCGAGCCTCCCTCCGGACTGCCCCGACTCTCGCCGGTCGTAGACGATGCACGTGTAATGAGGAGAGAGTGCGTCGATGAAGCCGAGCTGCTTGTAGCGGCCGAACGAGATCCAGTTGTCCAGACTGGCATCGAACCCACCGGGGCTGAACATCAGGAGCGCAGGACCCTGCCCGACCGTCTCGTAGCGGGTGCGGATGCCGTCGAGCTCGACGATGGGCATGGCGTCTACTCCTGGATCGGGACGGGGATACCGCCGCGGATCTGACGTCCGGAGCGGACGTCTGCGATGCACTCGGTCAGGGCATCGTGGGCGATCCGGGCGACGTTGGCGTAGGTGTCCGGCTCCTCGTCGAGCCAGCGCGACGAGTACCCGATGGCGGCGGTAGCCATCCGGATGCGGCCGTCGAGCCAGGGTCCGCCACCGAACCCACCGAGCACCGGGATCGAGACCGCGGCGACGACGGCTGGCCCGACGACCGGGCCGGAGTTGGTGAAGTTGAGAGCGACGGCACCCGCGGACTCGAGCCGCTTGGCCTCGGCGATCACCGCGTCGGTCATCTCGTCGGGCACCCGGACGGTCTCGGCCAACGAGTAGTCGACGCCGTACCGCAGCGCGGTCTGAGGGGTGATGCCGAACTGCGCGAACACCGGGACACCGGCGCGGGTGACCGCCTCGACCGCCTCGGGGAAGTCGGCGGCGCCGTCGAGCTTGACGAGGTCGACACCGGCCTCCTTGACCAGCCGGATGGCAGCAGGCACGGCATCGCCGGACTGCAGCGGGCCGTAGGGGAAGTCGCAGCTCACGAGGGCACCGCTCACTCCCCGCCGTACCGCCTTGGCCACCACGAGGAGCTCGTCGAAGGTGATCTGCAAGGGGTTCGGCTGGCCCCACAGGTTCGCCCCGACGGTGTCGCCCACCGAGATGATGTCCGCGCCGGCGCGATCGGCGATCCGGGCCATGTGGTAGTCCCACGCCACGATGCAGGCGATCTTGTCGCCCGCGTCCTTCATGGCCTTCAACTGCGGGATCGTCGTCATGCCCGGGTCGCCCTCAGTAGCTCGACCAGGTCGTCCGGCTCGGCCGGGACCAGGAGGATCCGTGCGTGTGGGCGCAACCGGACGAGCGCCTCGCTGGCCAGGGCCCCGGGCGTCATCGCGAGGCCCGCAGTCATGATGCCCCGCACGCGGCACGCTGCACCGATTGCCTCGACCGCGTCGGCATTCTCGCCCGAGGTCGAGACGAGCACGACGGTGTTGCTCTCCTCCAGGGCCTCGGCGAGCGGGACGTCGGCCCCCGTCATGCTGGTCAGCGTGTGACCCGGGTCGGTAGCGGAGTAGAACCTCGCCTGCCCCCACTCGAGCCCCGACGCCTCGCGGACGACCCGTGCGGCTTCCGCGTCGAGGGCCACGACACGGGTGTTGCGCGCCGCAGCGAGGGGGTAGTCGATGCGGAATGCCGCCTCCTTCGCCGTCGTGGCCTCGGAGCACGCGCTGACCCCGGCGGGGACGGACAGCAGTTGGTCGGTCATGGGATGCCTGCCTCAGACGGTGGTCTGGGGGACACCCGGCTTGGCGACCATCGCCTCGCCGATTCCCTCGACGAACGGCTGGTCCACCGGGAGCACGATGGCGACGGAGCGGACCATCTGGTCCTGGGCGCGGTTGCCCACCGGCTCGACGCCGTCCTGCAGGGCCAGGGCAGCCTTGCGGAGCTTCTGCCGGGCCTTGATGATGCCCGCGTCCGTCGCGACGAGGCGCTCCTTGGTCCGGTCGACGATCGGGCCCATCGACTCCTGCAGGGACGAGTCCTGGATGGCGATCCCCTCGATGCCGGAGTAGGTCTCGCCGCGGCGCTGCGCCTCGCGGTCCATGAGGTAGTCGTTGTCCTTGTTGGCGACCGGACGGTAGGACGCGTCGTTCTTGCTGTGGACGCCCTTGCCGGCGCGCATGGCGGCGACCTCGTCGTCGGTCAGCTGACGGGTCGGGTGGTAGTCGAAGCTGTAGGCCCAGCAGTGCTCGTCGTCGATCGGTACCCAGAAGTGACCATGCACCGGATGGTCACCCCGTGGGGGCACCATGGTGAAGTTCGGCAGCACCCAGGGGGTGACGCGCCAGTAGTAGTGGCCTTCCTCGGCGTTGCGGCGGGCGCCGATCAGCAGCCCGCCCTCGTAGTCGACGACCTCGAAGGACGGCTTGAGGTCGCCCCTGTTGTAGTCGTTGCCCCGCGAGCCCTTGAAGAGCGGATCGCTCTCGAGGTTGCCCGAGTGCAGGAAGGACACGTGGCTCGAGTCGATCCCGCCCTCGAGGGCCTGGAGCCAGTTGCACTCCTGCAGGCGCTTCGAGGTGAACACCTGCCCCTCCGCGACGGTGTAGGGCTCCCACACCGGGAGCTCTGGCCGCCGGTCCGGGTCGCCGAGGTAGGCCCACAGCACGTCGCCGCGCTTGACGAGGGGGTAGGACTTGAGCTTGACATTGGCGCAGAAGTTGCTGCTCTCCGGCTCGCTCGGCACCTCGATGGCCTGTCCGGTGTAGTCGTACTTCCACCCGTGGTAGGGGCAGCGCAGGCCACCCTGCTCGTTACGGCCGAACCACAGGGAAGCGCCACGGTGAGCGCAGAACTCGTCCATCAGCCCGTAGTTGCCGTCGGAGTCACGGAAGGCGATCAGTCGCTCCGAGAGGATCTTGACCCGCACCGGCGGGCAGTCGTTGCCCGGCAGCTCCTCCGCAAGGAGCGCCGGCTGCCAGTAGCGCCGGAACAGCTCACCCATCGGCGTCCCCGGGCCGGTCTGGGTCAGGAGGTCGTTGATCTCGGTGCGGAGCATGGAGTTCCTTCCAGAACTGGGTCTAAGGCTTGGCTAACAGACCATCAATGGGAGTTGCGGCAGTAGAGCGGACGGTGGTGGCGCCATGAGTGGCCGCGCCAGTCCATCGGCGGCCAGGCAATGGTCGTCAGGGCTGGGTCGGGGGGACATCGACGGTCAGCCCGTCGAGGTCGTCGGTGAGCTGGATCTGGCAGCCGAGCCGGCTGCAGTCGCGCCGGTCGGATACGCCGAGATCGAGCAGGTCCTCCTCGAGGTCTCCCGGGCCGCCCACCGCTTCGGTGAACTCCTCCCGAACCCAGACGTGACAGGTGGCGCACGAGGCGTTCCCCCCGCATTCGCCGATGATGCCGGGCACGCCGTTGCGCAACGCGGCGCTCATGACGCTCTCCCCCGCGAAGGCATCGACGATGTGCATCTCGCCCTCGTTGCCCACGTAGACGACCTTCGGCACGCGTCCACTTCCCTTCGTTGACTAATGGCCTAACCATTATGCCTGAGAAAGAGTGTGCGTCAACAGCCCCAGGAACCAGCGGTCCGCAGGTCGCTCGGGCCGTGAGGAGCGCGGCCCTCCGGAGGGCAGAACGGCGCCCCGTTAGTCCGTGGATGAGATCCGGCGCAGGATCGGGACGGCCTTCATCAGCACGTCCCTTTCGGTGGGGCCCAGAGCCTGCAGCTGCCTGGCCAGCCACTCGTCGCGGCGTCGACGATCGGCCCGCAGGGTCGTCCGTCCACGCTCGGTGAGGCTCACCACGACCTGCCTGCCGTCGGTGCTGCTCGGAGCACGAGTGATGTAGCCGTGGCGCTCCAAGCCATTGAGGGTGCGAGTCATGCTGGGCGGCCGCACCCCTTCCCGCGAGGCGAGTTCCCCCACCCTCAGGTCGCCCTCACGCGCCAGGGCTCCCAGAACGGCCATCGCGTTCATCGTCAGCGGATTCCCGGGGTCCCGCTCGCTGACGAGGCGTCGACGTAGGCGCACGACGGAGGCCCCGAGGTCGGACGCGAGGCTGCTCTCGGTGCTGGAAGCCTGCGGCGGGGGCGCCATGGCGGAGACCCTACCTACTCGCCACCGGCCATCCACCCTTCGCGTCGCTCCAGCCGTGAGGCGGCGGCCATGTGCCGAGCCTTCGGGTTGGGTGAGCGTTTCCGCAAAGGACCCTGACAGCCAGCCGACGGATCTGTCATGCTCGCCGCACCCGGATCGAGAGCACCCGCGGGGAAGGACCGACCCCAATGCAGTGGAAACGATCGACGCGGCTGTGCGCGTTGGCCATTGCCCTTGGCCCCAGCGCCGGCGTGGGACCCCTCGCCGTGAACGCCGCTGGGACCGGCAGCGGCGACGGCGACATCCCAGCAGGCAAGCGGGCCGCCATGGCGGCGATCCAGACGATCGATCCCAGCACGATCAGCAACCGATCCGGTCCGACATACTCACACCCCAGGCGCCCGACGTGGGCGACCCGGCGCAGGTGGCTGCGGTGAAGGCAGCCGCGGTGGCGCTCTTCGGCGACTTCTACGAGGTC
>NZ_JBQCCV010000266.1:0-12911 GCF_051961875.1 Intrasporangium sp.
GCGGCGGCGGTGGGTCCTCGGGCTTCTCCTCACTCGGGGCCGATGCGGGGTCGGTCGGAGTCATACCAATCCACTACCCACCCTCCGACGCCGCGTCCTCGCTCACCAGTGGCTGCGGCTGGCGAAGGCGGCTGCGCTCGCTTCGGGCACCGACGGCGCACTCCCGACCTGCGTGACAGTTCTCGCCAGGGGCGCCGTCGATGAGTCGCTCGCGCCGCCCGCCTTCGCCCGCTCTCCGGTGTGGTCGGGTGACCCGGCATACCTGCTAGTTGTACCCGGCCAGGACGTTGGTAGCAGCGAGCCTGCTTGAACGAACGAGAACCTCCGAATGGGATGTGGCTTGTCTAAGGCCCACTCCAACCCGGAGGTTCTCGTGTCCCACGGTAGTGCTCGGCTGACCGTCCATGGTCGGCGCCTGATCGTCCAGCGCCATCAGGCGGGCTGGCCCCAGGCCCACATCGCCGCGGCGATGGGCGTGTCCCGCAAGTGCGTGAAGACCTGGATCGAGCGCTACGCCGCCGAAGGCGACGCCGGCCTGCTTACCCGCTCCTCCCGGCCGCACAGGATGCCGACCAGGACCAGCGACGAGCTCGAGCAGAAGGTCCTGGCCGCCCGCAGCGAGCATCGCGAAGGTCCCGACGTGCTCGGCGCGCGCGTCGGGGTGCCGGCGCGGACGGTGTCACGGATCCTGCGCCGCCATGCCGTGCCCTACCTGCGTGAGTGCGACCCGATCACCGGTGAGGTGATCCGCTCCTCGAAGCAGACCGCGGTGCGTTACGAACGTGAGCGGCCCGGCGAGCTGGTGCACATGGACGTCAAGAAGATCGGACGCATCCCCGACGGCGGCGGGTGGCGAGCCCACGGCCGTGGAGCCGGGGCCATCCAACGGGGCCGGTCCACCAAAGTCGGATACGACTACGTCCACTCCCTGGTCGATGACCACTCCCGGCTGGCCTACAGCGAGATCCTGCCCGACGAGAAGGGCGTCAGCTGCGCGGCATTCCTGCAGCGCGCGATCGACTACTTCGCCGCGCACGGCATCACCCGGATCGAACGCTTGATGACCGACAACGCCTGGGCCTACCGCTACTCGCTCCGAGCGGTGTGCGCCGAGCACGGCATCGCCCAGAAGTTCATCAAGCCCCACTGCCCCTGGCAGAACGGCAAGGTCGAACGCCTCAACCGCACCCTGGCCACCGAGTGGGCCTACCGCCAGCCCTTCACCACCAACGACGAACGCGCCGCCGCCCTTGCGCCATGGCTCGAGCACTACAACACTGAACGTCGCCACAGCGCACTCGGAGGACGTCCGCCGGTCAGCCGACTGCTACCAACCTGATGGCCGGGTACATCTAGACGCTGCTCGGCCTGACCGCATGGGGACTGCCCCGTCTGGAAGGCGAACCGTGCTGGGGCGGCATACAACCGTATGACGCTGCGCGCGGACCCGCTCGCGCCCCACCTACCTCAACGAGTGAGCAGTTCGTCCCACCCGTCCCAGCGCACCCCTACCTCGACGAGTGAGCGATCCGTCCCACCGGTCCCAGCGCCCACCCACCTCATCGAGTGAGCCGTTCGTCGCACCAGTCACAGGGGGTCCGTGTGACGGATGGGACGGAGCGCTCACTCGACGTGGAAGGCGAGCCCGGCTTGGCGGTATACGTCGGCGTGACGCTGATCCAGCGCCAAAGTCACCTTCCCGTCCAGTGGGCTTCAGCTACCGGGCGCGGCTGCCCCACCCAGTGGCGTGAGCGGCGGCGGCCACCTCCCGGGCCACCTCGTCCAGGTTGCGCGTGATGAGACCGGTGGTGACGCGGACGTGGCCAGCCGTCTCCGGGAGCACCTGGAACGGGGTGCCCGGCGCGACGCCGACGCCCTGCGCGGCGAGCCGCATGAGGGCGGACGGCTCGTCATCAACGGGGACCCACACATTGAGGCCGTCATCCCCGGCGACCGGGATGCCTTGCCGCTGGAGCCCGTCGACGAACCCGTTTCGGCGTCGCGCGTACTCGGCCCGGGCCAACGTGATCTCACGGGCGCTCCTCGGGTCGATGAGGAGGCCCAGGAGCAGCCGCTGGAGCAGCCGGCTGCTCCAGCCCTGCCCGAGCTGGCGCTGGTGGTGGATCGCACCGACCAGGTCGGACGACGCGCTGAGCGCCGCGAGCCGCAGGTCCGGGCCGTGGGACTTGGAGAAGCTGCGGATGTGCACGGTCCGTTCGGGCAGCCAGGTCCCGATACTGACGTCGGGCGAAGTGGAGATCCCGCTCGCCGAGTCGTCCTCGATGACGAGCGCGTCCGCCGGCCGCAGGATCCGGGCGAGCGACCTGGCGCGGGCAGCGCTCATCGAGGTGCCCGTCGGGTTGTGGGCCCGGGGCTGGAGGAAGACGGCGGCGGTGGGCTTGGTGAGCGCCTCGGCGAGCCGGTCGGGCACCAGTCCCTGACGGTCCAGGGGCACGCCGACGACCTCGACGCCCGCGTGCTCGAGCAGGTCGAGCAGTGGCGGGAACGACGGGTGCTCGACGACGACCCGGTCGCCGAAGCGCAGCGTGGTGCGGATGACCAGTTCGAGGGCGTCCATGGCGCCGTCGACCACGGTCATCTCGGGCGGTGGGTAGGGCCAGTCGTCGACGAGCACCGCGCGCAGCTCCGGCAGGACCGGGTCGTCGAGGTAGCTGTGCGGGGTGCCGGGTGTCGTCAGCGACGCCAGCGCGCGGCTCAGGCTGGGCAGGAGCGCGGCGTCCGGGACCCCGGTTGACAGGTCGAGCGCGAAGGGGAGCGGACGCTCGAGGGTGCGCCGGTAGCGGCCGTCGCGGGGCGCCCTGCTGTCGGCCACGAGGGTGCCGCGGCGTCCGGCGGTGTGGATGCTGCCGGCCCGGGCGAGCAAGGCCCAGGCGGCGCTGACCGTGGTCGGCGAGAGTCCGAGGTGGTGCGCCAACGTGCGGATAGGTGGCAGCCGGTCGCCGCCCTGGAGGGCACCCTCGTGGATCGATCGGCTGACCGCCGTCGCCAGCCCACGGGCCGTCGGCTCGTCCAGCCGCGTCTCGATCTCGGAGATCACCTCACGCATAGTTTGTAACATAGCAACGAAGTCATTGTGTGCCTCGATTCTGTTACGTAAATTCGGGTGCATGACAACTCGGATCTCCCACTGGATCAATGGAAAGCCGCAGCTCGGCGCCTCCGGCCGCACCGCACCCGTCCACAACCCCGCGACCGGCGAGCAGTCCGGCGAGGTCGACCTGGCCAGCACCGCCGAGGTCCGCGCCGCGGTGCAGACCGCCAAGGCAGCGGCCAAGGAGTGGCGCAGCGCCTCGCTCTCCACCCGGGCGGCGGTGCTGTTCGCCTTCCGCCGGCTGCTCGAGGAGCACGCCGACCAGCTCGCCAGCGTGATCACCGCCGAGCACGGCAAGGTTCACGCCGACGCCCTCGGGGAGATCGCTCGCGGTATGGAGAACGTCGAGTTCGCCACGGGCGTCCCCCAGCTGCTCAAGGGCGGCTTCTCCGAGCAGGTGTCCGTCGGCGTGGACGTCTACAGCATCCGCCAGCCCCTCGGCGTCGTCGCCGGCATCACCCCGTTCAACTTCCCCGTCATGGTGCCGCTCTGGATGTGCGCCAACGCGATCGCCTGTGGCAACGCCTTCGTGCTCAAGCCGAGCGAGAAGGACCCCTCGGCCTCGCTGCTACTGGCCGAGCTCTGGTCGAAGGCGGGCCTGCCGGACGGCGTGTTCACAGTGGTCCAGGGCGACAAGGAGGCCGTCGACGCGCTGCTGGACGACCCGGACGTCGCCGCGGTGAGCTTCGTCGGGTCGACCCCGATCGCCGAGAAGATCTACCAGACCGGCACGGCGAACGGGAAGCGGGTGCAGGCCCTCGGCGGCGCGAAGAACCACGCCGTCGTGCTCCCGGACGCCGACCTCGACCTGGCGGCCGACTCGATCGTCTCCGCCGCGTATGGCGCCGCCGGTGAACGGTGCATGGCCCTGTCGATCGCCGTGGCCGTCGGCGACATCGCCGACCCGCTCGTCGACGCGATCGCCGTCCGGCTGCCCAAGCTGGTGGTCGGCGACGGCGCGCAGCCCGGGACTGACATGGGCCCGCTCATCACCCGCGAGCACCGCGACCGCGTCGCGTCATACATCGCGGCGGGTGCTGAGGACGGCGCGGCTGTCGTCGTGGACGGCCGCCAGGCCGACGTGCCGAGCGACGGGTTCTTCCTCGGCGCGACCCTGCTGGACAGGGTGACCCCGGCGATGACCGTGTACACCGACGAGATCTTCGGCCCGGTGCTCGGGGTCGTCCGAGTGGGCACGTTCGAGGAGGCCGTCGAGCTGATCAACGCCAACCAGTTCGCCAACGGCACCGCGATATTCACCCGCGACGGGGGCGCCGCCCGCCAGTTCCAGTTCGAGGTCGAGGTCGGCATGGTCGGCATCAACGTGCCGATCCCCGTCCCCGTCTCCTACTACTCCTTCGGGGGCTGGAAGAACTCGCTGTTCGGCGACACTCACATGTACGGCCCCGAGGGCATCAACTTCTACACCCGCGGCAAGGTCGTCACCTCACGCTGGCCCGACCCCGCCACCTCGACCATCGACCTCGGCTTCCCCACGACCCGATAAGGACCGCGACAGATGACCACCGACACCACCACCCGCGAGGTCGCCCCCCTGCTCACGCCTGGACAGACTCGCGAGCTGGACCGTGCGCACGTCTTCCACTCCTGGTCCGCCCAGGCCCAGATCGACCCGATGCCGATCGTGCGGGCCGAGGGCAGCTACTTCTGGGACGAGACGGACAAGCGCTACCTCGACTTCTCCTCCCAGCTGGTCAACGTCAACATCGGCTACCAGCACCCGGCGATCATCGCGGCGATCAAGGAGCAGGCCGAGCGGCTGGTCACCGTGGCGCCGGGCTTCGCCAACGACGCGCGTTCCGAGGCGGCCCGCCTCATCGCGAGCGTCGCCCCGGAGGGGCTTGAGAAGGTCTTCTTCACCAACGGCGGGGCGGAGGCCAACGAGAACGCCATGCGCCTGGCCCGTGTGCACACCGGACGCCAGAAGGTCCTGGCCGCCTACCGCAGCTACCACGGCGCGACCACCGGAGCCATCGCCCTGACGGGCGACCCGCGGCGGTGGGCCTCCGAGCCGGCCAACCCCGGCGTCGTCCACTTCTGGGGTCCCTACCCCTACCGGTCGGCGTTCCACACCGAGAACGAGCAGCAGGAGTGCGAGCGCGCCCTGGCCCACCTGCGCGACGTCATCATGGTCGAGGGCGGCCACACCATCGCCGCCATCGTCCTCGAGACCGTCGTCGGCACCAACGGCATCCTCGTCCCGCCGGAGGGCTACCTCGCCGGTGTCCGCGAGCTGTGCGACGAGCACGGCATCATGCTCATCGCCGACGAGGTGATGAGCGGGTTCGCCCGGTGCGGCGAATGGTTCGCCATCGACCACTGGGCCGTGACGCCGGACCTCATCACCTTCGCCAAGGGCGTCAACTCCGGCTACGTGCCCCTCGGCGGCGTCCTCATCTCCCGGGAGATCGCGGCAACCTTCGACGACCGCGCCTACCCCGGCGGGTTGACCTACTCCGGCCACCCGCTCGCCTGCGCCAGCGCCGTCGCGTCCATCACCGTGATGCGCGACGAGGGCGTCATCGAGCACGCTCGCACACTCGGCGCCGAGGTCATCGGGCCGGGCCTGCAAGAGCTGGCTCAGCGGCATCCCTCCGTCGGTGAGGTGCGCGGGCTGGGAGTGTTCTGGGCGATCGAGCTCGTCCGCGACCGCGCGACCCGCGAGCCGCTCGTGCCGTACAACGCGTCGGGTGCGGCCGCCGCGCCGATGGCCGCCTTCGCGGCGGCGTGCAAGGAACGCGGGCTCTGGCCCTTCATCCATTTCAACCGCACCCACGTCGTGCCGCCGTGCACGACCAGCGCGGACGAGGTCCGTGAGGGCCTGGCCATCCTCGACGAGGCCCTCAGCGTCGCGGACAGGTACTACGCGGGCAGCTGACGCAGCACCGGCACGTCGCCGCCACCCTGCTGTGGGTGGCGGCGACGGCCCGCCGGCCGTCCCGCCTTACCGGCCAGAGCTGCGCCGCGCGAGCAGCGCGAGGTGGAGCCCGGTCTGCGTCTCGCCGTCGTCGAGATCGACGTCGAGCAGCTGCTCGATGAGCGCCAGGCGCTGGTAGAACACCGAACGGGACAGGTGTGAGGCGGACGCCGCCGCGGTGCGGTTCGTCGGATGGGCCAGCGCCGCGGCGAGCACGTCGAGCAGGTCGCCGTCGCGGCTGAGGTCGTGCTCGATGAGGGGTGCGAGCATCCGCTCGCCGTGCTCGAGCAGGCGGTGGTCGTCACGCAGATTGGTCACCAGCCGGACGAGCGGACGGGCGTCGGCGCGGCGCAGCTGCGGGTCGCCCCGTCCTGGGCGTCCGCCGGTCCGCGCGAGGTCGGTCGCCTCCTGGAGAGACTTGAGCGCGGCCTCGAGCCCGGTCACTGCCGAGCCAACGGATGCGACGAGCCGGTCGGCGTCATCTGCGGCCTTCCTGGCGAACGCGAGCGCCGCGGCATCGTCGAACACCGCACCGGTGGGCAGCGACAGCAAGATGCTCACGGCCGGAGGCGGCACACTGGCCGGCGCCGCTACGGCGACGGCCCGCCCGCCCAGGGCCCGCGCCGCGGCATCCACCCGCTCCTGCGTGACGTGCGCGCGCGAGATGACGATGCCCTGGAGCGCGCGTCCCTCGATCGGCAGCCCGGCCGCCGCCAGCCGGGCGACGGCTCCCGGGGTGCTGGCGAACCGGCCCGACACGAGCTGCTCGAGCAGACGCGGCCGGCCCTGGCGCTCCCACTCGTCGACGCGTCCGTCGGCGAGCCGTCCGAGCGCCAGCGCGATGGCACCCTGCTGGAGGACGCCGAGCCGTCCGGCGGGGTGGGCCGGGCCGGGCAGCGCGATGAGGTGCCCCCAGCGCGTCCCGCGTGCCTCCACCGGGACGACGAGCCACTCCGGCTCGCCTACCCGGTGGGCAGCGCGGGAGCGGCGCTCCCAGTCGGCGAAGAGGTCCTGTTCCATCCGGCTCGGGACCTCGGCCGCGACGACCTCGTGGGCCAGGTTCTCGAGCACGACCGGGGCCGACAGCGTCAGCGACAGCTGCTGCACGACGTAGTCGGCCGGCGCCCCGCGCAGCGTGAGTGCGGTGAAGCGGTCGCGCACCTCGTCGCGGGCCCGCAGCGCAGCCGTCTGTTGGTCGATGATGAGCCGGTGCACCACCTCGGTGATCGACACGAACTTCACCTCGCGGTGCAGGGCGACGAGCACGAGGCCGTGCTCGCGGGCCGCATCGACGACCACCTCCGGGGTCGATCGCAGGTGGGTGCCCAGCTCGAGGATGAGCGCGGCGACGCGCGCCTCGACGAGCTGCGCGACGAAACCTCGCAGGGCCGCTGGGTCCTCGGGCCAGCCCGAACCCGTCGACATCAACAGCTCTCCGCCGTTGAGCAGCCGCGCAACGCCCGTGCTGTCGGACACGTGCGTCCATCGGACGGAGGCGTCGAGGCCGGAGCCGCCGGCGAGCACCTCGGGGACGCCGTCTGTGACCGGCCGCAGGCGCAGCACCTCGCGCACGGTCGGGAGGGTGACGCCCTCCGCCGGACAATCCGTCCCAGCCGGCGGGTCGCTGAGGTCAGCTGTCATGCGCCACATGTTCTCCTCCCTGAGTGAGACGGGCGCTCAGAGCATAGGGCGCGCCGGTCGGTCTGTCCGACACTCCTCGTGCCCGGCACTCAGCCCTCCGGTATGCCGCTCAGGGCCTCAGCCGGTCGGGTGCAGGCCCAGGGCGGCGGCGTCGTAGTAGTTGCGGTGGCGCAACCCCGCGGCCGCGGCCTCGTCGATGACCACGACCGCGTCCGGGTGCCACTGGAGCACCGACGCGGGGCACGAGGCCGTGAGCGGCCCCTCGAGCGCGGCGGCGACGGCCGCAGCCTTGGCCTCGCCCGTCGCGACGAGCACGAGTCGCCGGGCCTCGAGGATGGTGCCGAGTCCTTGCGTCAGGCAGTGGGTCGGGACGTCTTCGGGCCGCTCGAAGAAGCGGGCGTTGTCCCGGCGTGTCCGTTCCGCGAGCCGCTTGACCCGGGTGCGCGACGCGAGGGACGAGCCGGGCTCGTTGAAGCCGAGGTGGCCGTTGCCGCCGATGCCGAGCACCTGGACGTCCACTCCCCCGGCGGCGCGGATCTCGTCCTCGTATGCCGCTGCCGCCCACTCGAGGGCGTCGAGCTCGGTCGCGCTGCCGTTTGGCACGTGGAGCCGTTCGGGGGGGAGCCCGGTTACCGCGCAGACTTCGCGCAGGAGGACCTTGCGGTACGACTGCGGGTGGCCGGACGGCAGGCCCACGTACTCGTCGAGAGCGAACCCCGTCGCCGCGGTGAGGTCGAGCGTGCCTTCGGCCGCCAGGCGCGCGAGCTCCCGGTAGAGCCCCAGCGGTGACGAGCCGGTGGCGAGCCCGAGGACGACGTCGCCGTCGGCCCGGCGCAGGCCCGCGATCACGGCGGCGGCCGCCTCGCGGGCGACGGCGCCCGGGTCAGGGACGATCAGGACGTCCACGCGGTCTCGACCTCCTCGGGCTGGGACCCGGCGGCCGTGAGCGGTGCGGCTCCCGCCCCCGCTGGGGGGACGCCCGGGGCGGCTCCCAGCGCGGCTCCCAGGGCGGCGCCGAGTGCAGCCACCGGGACGTCGGCGGGCAGGAGCACGACGCGGTCCGGGAGCGAGAGCGATGCGACGAAGGGTGAGGCGGCCGCGCGTGCGACGAGGTCCCGCTCGATCCCGTCGCGCAGGGCGGGGCCGAGGTGGGTCAGGCCGCCGCCGACGACGACCCGCTCGGCGCCGTTCGCCAGCACGAGCAGCTCGATGGCGAGGCCGATGCCGGCGCAGAGCGCGTCGGCCGCCCGCCGGGCCAGCTCGTCCCCGGCCCGGGCCGCCGCGAACGGGTCGTCGGTCGTCGTGCTCGGCCGGCCCCACATCCGGTTGAGCGCCGTCCCCGACGCCACCGTCTCGAGGCAGCCGACCTGACCACAGGAGCACTGCACCGGGCCACCGACGGGCAGGTGCCCGATCTCGCCGGCCACCCCGTGCACGCCGCGGACGACCGAGCCGTCCCGGACGACGGCGGCGGCGAGACCGGTGCCGAGGTTGAGGTAGGCGAGTGCCAGGTCGCGTGGGGTGCCGAGGTGGTGATGCGCGCCCAGGGCCGCTGCCTTGACGTCGTTGTCGACGACCACCGGCAGCCCGAGCCGGTCTCCCAGCCCGGTCCGCAGGTCGACCGCCTCCACGTCGAGGTTGACCGCGTGCCGCACGGTGCCGAGGCCCGGGTCGACGAGGCCGGGCATGCAGGCGCCCACCGCGGTGATCTGATCGAGGCCGCCGACGCTCGCAGCGGTCTCCCGGGCCAGGGCGGCGGCGACGTCGATCACCTCCGCCGGACCGCGGCCGGAGGCGGTGCGGCGTTGGGCGACCACGCGGTCGGCCTCGTCGAGCACGAGGGCAGCCGTCTTCGTCCCACCGATGTCGAGGCCGAGTCTCATCGCCGGCTCACCGTCTCACGTCGCCCGGTGACGAGGTCGACGAGGGCCTCGGCGACGGCGCGCGACCCGCCGAACGTGACGATGTCCGCCGATGCAGTGGGCCAGCCGCAGTCGACGAGGAGCACGGCGCGGCCCTCCTGGCGCAGCCGATCCGCGAGCTCGCGTGCCGGATGGTGCGGGCCCACCCCGCGACCGACGACGGCCACCTTCCCGGTCGCCGGCACGTCGGCCAGTGTCACTGTCGCCCCGATCGTCCGCGGCCCCCACGGCACGCCGCCCACGGCGAGGTTGGCCTCGGTGTCCACCTGGACGATGGCGGCCGGTTCGGGTCGGGCGAGCCACTCGTGGGCGGCGGGCGAGATCTCGAAGGCACGGCCGATGACGTCCGTCGGGAAGTCGCCACTCGGCGGGTGGTGCCCACTCGACAGTTCGGGGCATTTCGACGGGGGCTGGGCGAGGGTGCGGGCGCGGGTGGCCGCCTGGGCCACTCGGTCCGCGTCGAGCCGGCCGTCCTCGACCGCGGAGACGAGCGCGTCGACGACGGCGAGGTAGTCCTCGTGGGTCGTCTCGGCGCCGATGCAGAGCAGGTCGCAGCCCGCGGCGAGCGCGCGGACGGCCGCGGTGGGGATACCGGTCTGCCCACTCGCGCCGACCATGTCGAGCGCGTCGCTGATGATGACGCCCCCGTAGCCGAGCCCCTGCCGGAGCAGCCCCGTGAGGATCGTGGGCGAGAACGTCGCCGGCCGGTCGGGATCGAGCGCCCGCACGAGGAGGTGGGACGTCATGACCGCGGCGACCCCGGCCTCGACGGCGGCACGGAAGGGTACGAGCTCCTGCGTCTCGAGGACGTCCCGGGCCGTGTCGACGACGGGCAGCGACAAGTGCGAGTCGGCGACGGTGTCGCCGTGGCCGGGGAAGTGCTTGGCACAGGCCGCGACCCCGGTCGACTGCAGACCCGCCACCCAGACGGCCGCGTGCCGGGCGACGAGCGCCGGGTCCGCCCCGAAGCTGCGCACCCCGATGACCGGGTTGTCGGCAGCCGAGTTCACGTCGACGACCGGTCCGAGGTCGAGGGTGATGCCGCATGCCGCGAGCTCGGCCCCGATCCGGACGGCCGAGTCCCGCGTCAGCTCGACGTCGTCGAGTCGCCCCAGTACGGCGTTGCCCGGCTCCGGGGAGCCGGTCCGGTAGTGCAGCCGGGTGACGTCGCCGCCCTCCTCGTCGACGGCGACGACGAGGTCGTCGCCGAGCCCGCGCAGCTCAGCGCAGAGCTCGAGGAGCTGCTCCGGCCCGGCCACGTTCGCGCCGTACAGGCAGACGGCGCGCAGCCCAGCGACATACTCCTCGTGGATCCAGCCCGGGAGGCGGGTGCCGGCGAAACCGGGCATGAGCGTGCCTGCCACGAGGCGCCGCAGCGCCTCCCTCGACGTGTCCATGTCAGCCCTTCACCGCCCCGCCGACGAGGCCGCTGCTCATCCGCCCCTGCACGAGGAGGAAGACGACGATGACGGGGACGGCGACGAGGGTCGAGGCCGCCATGACCTGGCCCCAGTCGATCTCGCGCGTCGCGCTCGCCTGGACGAAGCCGCGCAGCCACAGGGGCAGGGTGCGTGACTGCTCGTCGGTCATCACGACGAGGGCGACGGTGAACTCGTTCCAGCACTGCAGGAAGGCATAGACCGCCGACGCGACGAGCCCGGGCGCGAGGAGGGGGAAGGTGATGCGGAGGAACGCCTGGGTCCGGGACAGGCCGTCCACCATGCCGGCCTCCTCGAGGTCGACCGGCACGCCGGTGACGAAGCCGCGGAGCATCCACACCGTGAAGGGGACGACCGCTGCCGCGTAGAGGATCGAGAGGCCGATGACGTTGTTGAGCAGCCCGAGCGAGCTCATCATCTTGTACTGCGCGATGAAGAGGCCCTCCGCGGGGAGCATCTGGATGAGCAGGAGCGCGAGGATGAACGAGCGCCGGCCCCGGAACCGGAAGCGGCTGATCGCGAGCGCCCCGAGGAAGGCGATCAGGAGGGCCGCGACGACGGTCACGAGCGTGACGACGAGGGACACACCGAGGGCCCGGCCGAACCGCGGGTCCGCCACGACCGCGTGGAAGTTGTCCAGCGAGCCGCCGAAGGGCAGGAACGTGGGCGTCGTCGACTCGAGCGTGACCCGGTCGAGGAAGGCCGAGTTCACCATCCAGTAGACCGGGCCGGCCCAGGCGACGGCGAGGACGACGGCCAGGAGGCTGTAGAGGCCGGTCGCGAGGTGCTTGGCACGCATCAGGACTCCTCCTTCATGAGCGAACGCACGTAGGGCAGGCTCACGAGCACCGTGAGGACCAGCATGAGCACCGCCACCGCACCGGCCGTGCCGAAGTCCCCGGCGCCGGTGCCGAGACGGTAGATGTAGGTGCCGAGCAGGTCGGTCTCGCCGGCGAAGCCACCGGCCTCCTGGAGCAGCTTGACCTGAGTGAAGACGCGCAGGTCCCAGATGAGCTGCAGCAGCAGGACGATCGTCAGGACCGGTGCGACGAGGGGCAGCACGATGTAGCGCAGCCGCTGGCGTCCGTTCGCCCCGTCGAGCGCCGCCGCCTCCATGACGTCCCCCGAGATCTGGGTCAGGGCGGCGTAGATCGACAGGGCGACGAACGGGACGCTCATCCATACGATTACGACCCCTGCGATGACGAGGAACGAGACGGGCGAGACGAGCCAGTTGTGGCCGATCGCGTCCACGCCGGCCTTGTCGAGGAGCCAGTTGAGCAGCCCGCGCCGCCAGTCGACGAGCCAGATCCAGACCGTCATCGTCGCGACGACCGGCATGGCCCACGCGAGGAGCAGGGCGACCTGCAGGACCAGTCGCACCGCCCGTCCGACGCGGTTCATGAGGAGGGCGAGCAGTCCCCCGACGACGACGGTGACGAAGGCACAGACGAGGCAGAAGAGGACGGAGCGCACGATGACGCTCCACATGGCCGGGTCGGTGACCAGCCGGACGTAGTTGTCGAGGCCCACCCACTCGGGCGGCTGGCCGAACTGCTGACGCAGCCCGAACTTCTGCAGGCTGGTGACCAGCTGCCAGCCGACCGGGTAGCCGAGTGCGGCGATGAGCAGGACCACAGTCGGCAGGATCAGCGCGGCAGGGAGCCGCGAGCGCCGGCGACGGGACGGGCGGGGCGGTGCCTCGGCCGTGGGTGGTGCGATCACCGGGGCTTCGGCGGACATGGCGTGCCTTTCGGGAGCGGAGCCCGGCGGGCCCGGGGGGGGGGCCCCCCCCCCCCGGGGGCCCCCAGGACGGGGCGCACCCGCGGGGTCTTGGCCGCCAAAAACCAGGGGGGCCC
>NZ_JBQCCV010000267.1:0-13500 GCF_051961875.1 Intrasporangium sp.
CGAGGCCGTGTCGAAGAAGTTCGTCTCGGGGTCGTAGTCGGTCGGCGTCGCGATCACCACGTACTCCGCGCCGGCATAGGCCTCGGCCGGATCCAGCGTCGCCCGCAGGGCGAGACCACCACTCGCGAGGCACTCCTGCAGCTCGGCGTCGATGACCGGCGAGCGCCCCTCGTTCACGAGCTGGACCCGCCGGGCCGAGATGTCGAGGGCGACCACCTCGTTGCGCCCGGCGAGGATCGCGGCGTTCGAAAGGCCGACATAACCGAGACCGACGACAGTGATCTTCACACGCACAGGGTAGAGGTACGCCGCTCACCGGGCAGCCGCACGACCTGCGGTACGGGGGCACCCGGACCCCGACCATCGGGAGGCTTCTTCACGATGATGCCGGTGGCTTGCGTACGTGTGAGCAGGTTCCAGACGGTCGAGGTCCCGGGGCCAGCCCTGCGCGCCGACGCATTTGTGTCGGCTGGACGGGGCCCACGGTAGCGACGGCCGTCCGGCTTCGTGCGGTTTTCGGCCAAATTGGTCCGAGTGCACCGCTTCCGCCCGGTGTGTGCCCACGACGGCGATGAACACAGCGGCCCCGGCCTTGCGGGACCAAGCCCAGCGGCATACCAGGGAACGGACGTCACGGTCGTGGAAAAGGTCACATCGAGCCCGCCTACGCCCGGGTAGGCAGAGGCGCCCCTGAGCACGGCGATAAGGTGCGCTGGTGGCCATCAATACTCCCTCGCTGACGAGACAGGCACGGGCCAGCCGCACCACGGTCTTCATGAAGATCCTCATGGCCGTGTCCGGTGCGCTCTTCGTGCTCTACGTCCTTGTGCACATGTACGGCAACCTCAAGATCTTCGGTGGGACGGAGGCTTTCGACGAGTACGCGCTCCACCTGCGCACGATGTTCACACCGATCCTGCCCTTCGGCGGGATGCTGTGGATCATCCGGGTCGTGCTCCTCGTCGCCGTCATCGTCCACATCTGGGCTGCGTTCGCACTCTGGGCGCGCGCACAGGGGGCGCGGACGAACCGCTACGTCGCGAAGGAGGCCGCGAAGCGCACGCTCAAGACGAAGTGGATGCGCTGGGGCGGCGTCGCCATCCTCCTCTTCGTGATCTGGCACTTGCTCCAGTTCACGATCGTGAAGTTCAACGTCGGCAGTCTCAATGCCGGCCACAGCGCCGGTGAGCTCGTCATCTCGAGCTTCCAGGTCTGGTGGGTGACGCTGATCTACTTCCTCGCGATGGTCGCGCTCGGGCTGCACCTGTACCACGGCGTGTGGAGCGCCTCGCAGACGCTCGGCTGGGCCAACACCCCGCGCGCCCGCCGCACGTGGAAGGCCGTGGCGCATGTTCTCGCCTTCGTCATCGCGGTCGGCTTCATCGTCCCGCCGCTGGCCATCCTCGCTGGAATCGTGAAGGGCTGATCCATGACCACCACCGCTCCAGAGACCACCGAAGTCCCCACGGGGCCGATTCACGGGCTCTACACCGAAGGCGACGCGATCGCGGACACCAAGGCGCCCGACGTCCCGATCGCCAAGATGTGGGACCAGCGCAAGTTCGACGCCAAGCTCGTCAACCCGTCCAACCGCCGCAAGCTGTCCGTCATCATCGTCGGCACCGGCCTTGCGGGCGCCTCTGCGGCCGCGACCCTCGGCGAGGCCGGCTACCACGTCAAGTCCTTCTGCTACCAGGACTCCCCGCGACGGGCGCACTCGATCGCGGCGCAGGGCGGCATCAACGCGGCGAAGAACTACAACGACGACGGCGACTCCGTCTACCGCCTCTTCTACGACACGGTGAAGGGCGGCGACTACCGCTCCCGCGAGACGAACGTCTACCGCCTCGCCGAGGAGTCCGCGAACATCATCGACCAGTGCGTGGCCCAGGGCGTGCCGTTCGCCCGTGAGTACGGCGGACTGCTCGACAACCGCTCCTTCGGCGGTGTGCAGGTCGCCCGCACGTTCTATGCTGCGGGCCAGACGGGCCAGCAGCTGCTCATCGGCGCCTACCAGGCCATGGAGCGGCAGGTCGCCGACGGCACCGTCGAGCAGTTCACCCGTCACGAGATGCTCGAGCTCATCGTCGTCGAGGGTCGCGCCCGCGGCATCATCGCCCGCGACATGGTGACCGGCGAGATCGAGACCCACCTCGCCGACGCCGTCGTCCTCGCGAGCGGCGGCTACGGCAACGTCTTCTACCTGTCGACGAACGCGATGGGCTGCAACACGACCGCGATCTGGCGTGCGCACCGCAAGGGCGCCTACTTCGGCAACCCGTGCTACACCCAGATCCACCCGACCTGCATCCCGGTGGCCGGCGACTACCAGAGCAAGCTGACGCTCATGTCGGAGTCGCTGCGCAACGACGGCCGCATCTGGGTGCCGAAGCGTCGCGAGGACTGCGACAAGGACCCGCGGGAGATTCCCGAGGCGGACCGCGACTACTACCTGGAGCGGATCTACCCCAGCTTCGGCAACCTCGTTCCCCGCGACATCGCCTCGCGCCAGGCGAAGTACGTCTGCGACGAGGGGCGCGGCGTCGGCCCGTTGGTCGGCGACTTCCGCCGCGGCGTCTACCTCGACTTCTCCGAGGCCCTGGCCCGGATGAGCAAGGAGGCCGTCGCGGAGAAGTACGGCAACCTCTTCGACATGTACCAGCGGATCACGGGCGAGAGCCCGTACGAGGTCCCGATGCGGATCTACCCCGCGGTGCACTACACGATGGGTGGCCTGTGGGTCGACTACGACCTCGAGACGACGATCCCCGGTCTCTACGCCACCGGTGAGGCGAACTTCTCCGACCACGGCGCGAACCGGCTCGGCGCCTCGTCGCTCATGCAGTGCCTCGCGGACGGCTACTTCGTCCTGCCCAACACGCTGCGCGACTACCTCGCGAACGGTCCGTACCCGAAGGTGTCCGAGGACTCGCCGGAGGTCGTCGAGGCCCGCGCCGCTGTCGAGGACCGGATCACCCGGCTGCTCGGCGTCCAGGGTGAGCGCTCGGTGGACTCGTTCCACAAGGAGCTCGGGCAGATCATGTGGGAGTACTGCGGCATGGAGCGGACGGAGGAGGGCCTGCTCAAGGCCATCGACCTCATCCGCGCCCTGCGCGACGAGTACTGGCGCAACGTCCGCGTCCTCGGCTCGGCGGAGACGCTCAACCAGAGCCTCGAGAAGGCCGGCCGCGTCGCCGACTTCCTCGAGCTCGGCGAGCTGATGTGCATCGACGCGCTCCACCGGCGCGAGTCGTGCGGCGGCCACTTCCGGGCCGAGTCCCAGACGGAGGACGGCGAGGCCCTCCGCCACGACGACGAGTTCGCGTATGTCGCGGCGTGGGAGTTCACCGGTGAGGGCGACAAGCCGGTGCTCCACAAGGAAGACCTGGTCTACAAGGCAATCGAGCTGAAGCAGCGGAGCTACAAGTGAGCGACAACGGAATGAACCTGACCCTGAAGATCTGGCGTCAGGCCGGTCCCAAGGCCACGGGCGAGATGGTGACCTACCAGGTCAGCGACATCTCCCCCGACATGTCGTTCCTCGAGATGCTCGACGTGCTCAACGAGGACCTCAACAACAAGGGCGAGGAGCCGATCGCGTTCGACTCCGACTGCCGAGAGGGCATCTGCGGCATGTGCGGCCTGATGATCTCCGGCAAGGCACATGGCCCGGAGGTGACGACGACCTGCCAGCTGCACATGCGGTCCTTCCAGGACGGCGACGTCATCACCGTCGAGCCGTGGCGCGCCGACGCGTTCCCGGTCATCAAGGACCTCGTCGTGGACCGGTCGGCCTTCGACCGGATCATCCAGGCGGGCGGCTTCATCTCGGTCAACACGGGTGCGGCCCCCGAGGCCCACTCGGTGCCCGTGCCGAAGCCGAAGGCCGACCGTGCCTTCGACGCCGCGAAGTGCATCAGCTGTGGCGCCTGCGTGGCCGCCTGCCCGAACGCCTCGGCGATGCTCTTCCTCGGTGCGAAGGTGACGCACCTCGGCGAGTTCCCGCAGGGCCAGCCGGAGCGCAGCGCCCGCGTCGTCAAGATGCTGGCCCAGCACGACCTCGAGGGCTTCGGCGGCTGCACGAACATCGGCGAGTGCACAAACGCCTGCCCGAAGGAGATCCAGCAGGACGTCATCAACCAGCTCAACATCGACCTGCGGCACGCGCTGCGGCAGATGACCTGAGCCGGTCTGCGCTTGAGCGCCGAGAGCCCGTCCCTGTCGCAGGGGCGGGCTCTCGCGTTGTCGATGGTCGGTGGTCGGTGACGTCGCACAGCGTGTCGCGTTCCGTGTCGCTCTGACGACACCAACTGCGACCTGACCGGCGACGTCCCTTTCGTCCCAATGGTTGGGTATGGTGGCGCGCGATGTCGACAAGGGGGAAGCTCTGGCGCCGGGTCTGTGCTGCCGGCGCGGTTCCGGTAACCCTCCTCCTCACGACCGGGTATGCCGCCGAGCCGGCTGCCGCCGCCCGGCTCGGTCCCGCGGCGGCCCCAGCTGCTCCTCACCCGACGCCGTCGTGCCAGGAGTGGCAGACGGTGACGCACGCCCCCCAGCAGCCCCGGCCCTCGGCCTCCCCGACGTCGTGGACGGCCTGGTGCCAGAACGCGCCCCCGAAACCGTTCGACCATGCCGCGTGGGACCCGAAGACCGTCGTCGGGGGGCCGCTGCTCGCCCAGTCGGGCGTCATCGTTAACGCGCAGCCCGGGGTGGCGGCCCTGCCCGAGGTCGGCGACGTCTCCTACGTCCTCGCAGACCTCGACACCGGCGAGGTCCTCGCCGCCAAGGCACCCCACGCCTGGCTCCGGCCCGCCAGCACCCTGAAGACCCTGACCGCGCTCACCCTCATCCCCCGGCTCGACCCCAAGCAGGTCGTCGTCGCGACGAGCGAGCAGGTCGCCGCCAACGGCACCCGGGTCGGGATGGTCGAGGGCAACCCCTATCCGGTCCAGTCGCTCTTCCAGGCGCTGCTCATGGTCTCGGCCAACGACGCTGCCTACGCACTCGCCGACGCCGCCGGCGGATACGACCAGGCGGTGGCACTGATGAACGCGAAGGCCACCGAGATCGGCGCCTTCGACACCGTCGCGGTCGACCCGAGCGGCCTCGACGAGCCGGGCCAGCACTCGAGTGCGTACGACCTGGCCCTCATCGGACGAGCGGCGATGGCCCTGCCCGACTTCCGGACGTACATCACCATGCGGGACACCGTCTTCCCGGGCGGGACCGACAAGGGGACGAAGCAGAAGTACGAGCCCTTCCACATCCCCAACATCAACGACCTACTCGCCAACTATCCCGGGGCGATCGGGATCAAGCCCGGACGGACCAACCGCGCACAGCACACCTTCATCGGGGCGGCGACGCGCGACGGCCGGACCCTCCTCGTCACCCAGATGGGCAGCACGAGCGGGTCGTGGAAGCCGACGGCCGCCCTGCTCGACTGGGGCTTCGCGAACGCCGACCACGTGACGCCGGTCGGCCGGCTGGTCGAGCCGGGTGACGCCGCACCGCCGAGGCCGATCGCTGATGGGGCACCGAGGTCGGCGGCCGAGGCGCTGCCGCCGGCCGGCTCCGCCGAGTCCGGGACCCCCCGCCCCGGGTGGACCTCTGGCACGGTCGAGCGGCCGTTCCCGCTCCCGGGTCGAGGGGCGATCCAGGGCGCGGTCATCGTCGTGGGCCTGCTTGTCGGCGCCGGCGCCTATCGGATCCGTCGCGCACGCAAGCGCTGATGCGTGACGGGTGGGACGAAGCGCTCACTCGAGGTGGAAGGGACGCGAGCGGCGGGTGGCGGACCAGATGAGCGCACCCGTGGCGCCGACCACGGCACCGAGCGCGAGCGAGATCCGGTCCTGAGCGCGGCTGGGGCGGCCGGACCGGAGCGAGGTGCCACTCCCAGCGGTGGCCGCGCTCAGGTCGCCGGCGCGAGCAGCCCAGGCGGGAGCGGCCGCCGGCGGCGCGGGCTCCCCTGCCGACGGTCCCGGAGCCTCCTCGCGCTTGATGCGCCCCAGCTCGGCATCGTTGGCGGACCATGCGGCCGACAGCAGGACGACCCTCGACATGAGGTTGAGCCAGAAGAGCAGGCCGACGGCGACGGCCACGGCACCGAGGAGCGGGTTGCTCGTCGCACGGGCGATGAGGAAGCCGCCGAAGTACTTCATCACGGTGAGCGCGACCCCGCCGACGATCGCGCCGCTTCGCACATCGGCCCACGGCAGCGGCACACCGGACAGCATGCGCAGCAGCACGACCATGAGCAGCGTGTCGAAGACCGCACTGAGAACGAGCCCCACCGCAGTGACGACCCACGACTGGCCGTCCAGGCCTACCCAGCCGGCGATGTTCTTGGTGATTCCTCCGATCGCGCTCGTGAGGATCGCCGATGCCGCCACGCCGAGACCGAGGGTGAAGAGCACGGCGAGATCGCGCAGCTTCGTCGTGACGAAGTTGCCCGGACTGGCGCCGAGACCGTAGATGCCGCGGATCGCCGAGCGCAGCGCGCTGATCCAGCCAAGTCCGGAGAGCAGCAGGGTCACGAAACCTACGATGCCGGTGATCGTCAGGGTCGAGGCCTTCGGCGTGGAGAGGGCGATGATGCCGTTCGGATTCGTGGGCGTCTTCACCATTCCCGGCAGCGTCGCGTTGAGCGAGCTCGCGATCGTCGACAGCAGCTCGGGGTGGCCCCGCAGCACGATGCCGAAGATCGTGAAGGCGAGCGCCAGCGCGGGGAAGATGGAGAAGAACGCGAAGTAGCCGACGCCGGCCGCGAGCAGGTCACCGTTGTGGTTGCCGTAGCGTTGCCACGCCCGGTACGCCTGGGACCGCTTGATCCGGTCGATGATCCTGCGGACGGCCTGCACTGGTCAGCCTCCTTGGAGGGGGAAGTCCTTCACTGGTCGCCACACGTCGTCCTCACCCTGTTCGTAGAGGAAGAAGCTGTCGACGACGAAGTCGGTGTGGAAGTCGGCGAGCTCGGCGAACGCCCGCTCGAGACAGTCCTCCGGAACGTTGTGCGCGACGGTCACGTGCGGGTGGTAGTAGAAGTCGAGCTCGCGCTCCAGCGGCCCGCTCCGCAGCTGCTTCTCGAGCCGCTCGCACGCCGCGACGCCCTGCGCGACCTGGATGTAGACGACGTCGGAGATAGGCCGGAAGGTGCCGGTACCGCGCAGGAGGACGTCGAAGGGTGGCCACACGGAGGCCACCTTGGAGCAGTGCTCGACGAACGCGCCATACGTGTCCTCGTCGACCTCGGTCGGCGGTACGAGGGTGATGTGCGCGGGAATCCGCCACGCCGCATCGTCCCCGAACTCGGCCCGCCGCCGCTGGAGGTAGTCCCCCTGCGGGGCCGGGACCGGGATGGAGACGCCGATCGTCGTGGGACGCGAAGCAGTCACGAGTCCGACCGTACCCAATCGATGCGGAACCGTTACCACTGCCTCAGGCGCCAGCGGTGCGGCGGATGCTCGGGAGCAGGCCGACCCGCTGGTAGACGCGGCGCACTGTTGCCTCCGCGACCTCCGCGGCACGGCCGGCACCGTCGGCGAGGATCCGGTCCAGCTCGGCCGGGTCACGCATCAGCTCGAGGGTGCGTTCCCGGAACGGGGTGATCGCCTCGACGACGACCTCGGCGACGTCCTTCTTGAGGTCGCCGTAGCCCTTGCCCTCGTAGGCGGCCTCGAGCGCGGACACCGGGATTCCGGAGAGGGCGGAGTGGATCGACAGGAGGTTGGAGACCCCCGGCTTGTTGTCCACGTCGAAGCGGATCTCGCGCTCGGTGTCGGTGACGGCCGAGCGGATCTTCTTGGCGATGCGCTTCGGATCCTCGAGGAGGCTGATCAGGCCGGCGTCCGTCGCGGCGGACTTGCTCATCTTCGCCGTCGGCTCCTGCAGGTCCTGGATCTTGGCCGTCTCCTTCATGATGTGCGGCTCGGGCACGATCAAGGTGTCGCCGAAGCGCTGGTTGAACCGCGTCGCCAGGTCACGCGAGAGCTCGAGGTGCTGGCGCTGGTCCTCGCCGACGGGCACGACGTCCGAGTCGTAGATGAGGATGTCGGACGCCATCAGGATCGGATAGGTGAACAAGCCGACGTTCGCCGTGTGGCCCTTGGCGGTCTTGTCCTTGAACTGGGTCATCCGGCTCGCCTCGCCGAAGCCGGTCAACGTCGAGAGAACCCACGTCAGCTCCGTGTGCTGGTGGACGTGGCTCTGCACGAAGAGGACCGAGCGGCTCGGGTCCACTCCCCCGGCGATGAACTGCGCCGCGGTGACACGGGTGCGCTCGCGCAGCACCTCCGGCTCGGGCGCGACGGTGAGCGCGTGCAGGTCGGCGATGAAGTAGAACGCGTCGTGCGTCTCCTGCAGCTTGACCATCTCGACGAGCGCCCCGATGTAGTTGCCGAGGTGGAGCGAGTCGCTCGTCGGCTGCATTCCGGACATGCTGCGGGGCTTGGAGCTGGAGGGCATGGGCGTCATTGTGGCCCATGAGGCGGGCCCGCTCCCAACCGTGCTGGCTGGGTGGACGAGCAGGCCGTATGTCGCTCAGCCCCCGTCGAGCTTGAGGGCTCCCGGTCAGAGGTCGTAGTCGACGACCACGGGGGCGTGGTCGCTCCAGCGCTCAGCGTAGGTCGCCGCCCGTCCGACGCCCGCGGCCGTGGCACGGGCCGCGAGCGGGGCGGTCGCGAGCTGGTAGTCGATGCGCCAGCCGGCGTCGTTGTCGAAGGCCTTGCCCCGCCAGGACCACCAGGTGTAGGGGCCCGGCCCGTCGCCTGCGAGAGAGCGGTGGACGTCGACCCAGGCGCCAGCCGCGAACCAGCGGTCGAAGTAGGCCCGCTCCTCGGGCAGGAAGCCCGACTTCTTGAGGTTGCCCTTCCAGTTCTTGAGGTCGGCCTCGCGATGCGCGACATTGAGGTCGCCGGTGACGACCATCAGCTCGCCGCGGGAGGAGGCACGCGCCATACGGGCCGTCATGGCGTCGAGGAAGGCGTACTTCTCGACCTGCTTGGGCGTGTCCGCCTCGCCCGTGTGAACGTACGCGGAGACCACTGTGAGGGTCGCGCTCGGCGTCTCGATGTCGACCTCGACCCAGCGGCCGGCGTCGATGAAGGTCTCGTCGATGCCGACCCGGTGGGCGAGGTGCCGGTCGCGGGTGGCGACGGCGACGCCGGCGCGGCCTTTAGCGTTGCCCTCGGTGTGGGCGACGTACCAGTCCCCGAGCCCGGCCTCGGCGAGCGCCTTCTGCAGCTCCTCATCGGAGGCGCGCACCTCCTGGAGGCAGAGGGCGTCGGGCTGGGCGGAGCGGAGCCAGTCGGCCGCTCCCCTGCGGATGGCGGCGCGGATGCCGTTGACGTTGGCGGAGATGACGCGCATGGCGGCCATTCTTCATGACACGGTTCCGCCGGCCGTCGGCGCCTTCGAACCCATAGGGCTCGCACAGCGATTCCCGAATGCCCGCACGGGGCGCACGGTCAGGATCGCTGCATGAACGTCGTTGCGACCTCCGCGCCACCGAGCGCGAAGCCGGCGTTGGGCACCGCCGACGGGGTCGCCGTGATGGTCGCGACGCTGGCCGCGGTGTTCCTTGTGCCGTGGACCATCTATCTCGGCGGCACGCTCCACCATCCCGGCTTCTGGGTCGCGATCGACTCGCTGGAGGCGCTCACCGCGGCCACGACGGCGGTCCTGGTGGTTCGCCGCTCGCTGTGGGCTCCCATGGTTGCCCGGATCGGCGGGATCGTGCTCGTGCTGGATGCCTACACGGACATCACGAGCGCAGACCGGGTGGGCCGGCTGGCCGAGGCCGTCGCAATGGCTGTGCTCGTCGAGCTGCCGCTGGCGGTAGCCGCGTGGGCCTGGACGAGTCGGCGCGACGGGGTGGGCCGTCTCGGAGCCGTCATTGCGGGGTCAGCCGAGGACGGCGTGGGTCACCCAGGCCCAGGCGAAGACGGGGGCGCCGACGGCGAGCATGAGCGCGCCGATGCGGGCGGCGGGAGCGTGCCGGTAGACCTGGGCCAAAACGGCGGCCCCGATGCCGACGGCGAAGACGATGAGCGAACCGATGCCGAACTGCCGGCTCAGCTCGACGACCTCAGGGCTCGCTGTGACGTTCGCGATCGTGGACGACACGCCCCTGGGGCTCCATGGCGGCGGCAGCGGCGCTTGCGCGAGAAGGAAGGTGCCCAGGCCCAGCGCGTCCGGCAGGGTCCGCGACCTGCGCCGACGCGTGACGTGGCGACGACTCGTCGCGCTGCCGACCCAGATGGTCCGCGGCGCCGGCACGCGCGGGAGCGTGAACAACAGACCGGGGAGGCCGACAAGCAGGGCGAGCTCAGCCGCATACAGCCACGGGTTGTGCGCGGAGACGAGCCACAGGACGTGGACGATCGGGCTCGTCGCCTTGACCAGGACGAACAGGTAGACCAGGAAGACCGCGAGCGCACCGAGAGCCCAATAGAGATCAGTGTGACTCCTGCGATGCCGGCCCCGGGACACGGTTCGACAGTCTAGGGGCTGCGAGCACCTACACTGGCCCGCGTGACCGACATGCGCCAGGACGAAACTGACGAGATGTTCGATGACGACGACGAGGCGACGTTGTCCCGGACCGAACGCCGCGAGAAGAAGCGGAACCGCCGCATCCTCATCGTCGCACTCGTGCTGATCCTGGTGCCGCTGCTGGCCATCGGCGCCTACCTCGCGTATCTCAACCACATCGTCTCGAGCAACGTGAAGCAGGACGCTCTCCTGCCCGACGTGAAGCCGACCGTCGCGCAGCCGCCGGACAACGGGACCAACTACCTGCTCATCGGCAACGACGCACGCCCCGGCGACACCGCGTCGCGCTCGGACGTGATGGTGCTCATCCACGTGCCTCAAGACCACTCGACGGTGCAGCTGATCCACTTCCCGCGGGACCTGTGGGTACCGATCCCCGGCCACAAGGAGGCCAAGCTCAACGCCGCCTACGCGTACGGTGGTTCGCCCCTGCTCGTGGAGACGATGCAGAACATGCTCGGCATCGAGATCGACCACGTCGCGATGGTCGGCTTCGAGGGCTTCAAGCGGATGACCGACGCCGTCGGCGGTGTCGACGTCCACGTCGAGGAGCCGAGCAAGAGCAACGGGTTCACGTTCACCAAGGGCACGATGCACATGAACGGCCCGATGGCTCTCGCCTTCGTGCGGGAGCGCAAGCAGCTCAGCGAGGGTGACATCTCCCGTGGCAAGCGGCAGCAGGCGTTCATCAAGGCGCTCATGCTCAAGGGCCTTTCGAAGGACGTGCTCCTCAACCCGGCGCGGCTAGCCGACTTCGTCGACGCGGCGACGAGCAACCTCACCGTCGACCAGAAGCTGGACGTGGGCGACATGCGGTCGGAGGCCTTCGCGTTGCGGAACCTCCGCGGCAGCGACATCCGCTTCATCACCGCGCCGTTCGACGGCTTCGGCTGGAGCAAGGACGGCCAGTCGATCGACCTGACGAACTGGGCGAAGATGAAGGAGCTCGGCGACGCGATCCGCAAGGACGAGATGGACTCCTACAACTGAGGCCGGGCGATGACCGCTGATCGATCGCTCAAGGTCCTCGTGACCGGGGCCGGTGGCATGCTGGCCCACGACCTCGTGCCCGCGCTCGAGGCGGCCGGCCATTCAGTGACGGCGGCCAACCGTGCCGACCTCGACATCACGGATCCGAAAGCGTGTGCGGTTGCGGTGGCGGGTCACGATCTCGTGGTCAACACGGCCGCGTGGACCGCGGTCGATGACGCCGAGTCGAACGAGCCGGTCGCGTTCGCCATCAACGCTGTTGGCGCCGCCAACGTCGCACGCGCGGCCGCCGCCGCGGAGGCGCCGCTACTGCATGTCTCTACGGACTACGTCTTCGACGGACAGGCAACGAAGCCGTATGCCGCTGACTCCCCCGTGTGCCCACGCTCGGCCTACGGCCGGACCAAGGCTGCCGGCGAGTGGGCCGTCCGCGCGCTCTGCCCCCAGTCATGGGTCGTCCGGACCGCATGGCTCTATGGCGCGGGCGGGCCGAACTTCGTCGAGACGATGACCCGGCTGGCCCACGAACGAGACACGGTCTCGGTGGTCGACGACCAGGTCGGACAGCCCACCTGGACGGTCGATCTCGCCGACCTCATCGTTCGTCTCGTCGGCAGCTCGGCGCCATACGGCATCTACCACGGCACGAGCCAGGGGCAGGTGAGCTGGTTCGGGTTCACCCGGGCGATCTTCGAGAAGCTCGGCCTCGATCCCGAGCGGGTGCAACCGACGACAACGGAGGCGTTCCCCCGTCCCGCCCCGAGGCCCGCCTGGAGCGTGCTGTCGCATGACACGTTGGTGGACGCTGGCCTCACGCCGATCCAGGACTGGCGTCGCGCAATCGGCGCCTACCTGTCCACTCCTGACGCCAGCTCCGTGTAGAAGTCCGTGCAGGCCTCGTAAGAGGGAAGCAGTCCCGACTCCCTCGCCGCCTCCAGGGTCGGTGCGGCGGCATCCTTCGGGGGGAGCAGTGGCTCGAGCCCGTCCGGCAACCTCAGGCCAACGGCCGGGTCGAGCGGGTTGATCCCGTGCTCGTGCCCGGGGTTGTATGCCGCGGAGCAGAGGTAGTGCGCGGTGGTGCCGTCCTCGAGGGCGACGAACGCATGGCCCAGGCCCTCGGCAAGGTAAACCGCCCGACGGTCCTTGGTATCCAGCAGCACCGAGTCCCACTGCCCGAACGTCGGCGACCCGACACGGATGTCGACAATGAAGTCGATGAGCGAACCGTTCAGCACGGTCACATACTTGGCCTGCCCGACCGGCACGTCCGCGAAGTGGATCCCCCTGAGCGTCCCTCTCGACGAGACCGAGATGTTGGACTGGACGATGTCCGGCCTGTAGCCAATCACCTCGGCCAGCCGGTCGCCCCGAAATGACTCGAGGAAGACCCCACGATCGTCCGGAAACACCCGTGGCGTGATCTCCCATGAGCCTGCGATCTTCAGCGGGCGGATCTCCATCAGAGCGATCCCCTGCCGTCCAGGAGCAGGCCCTGGAGGTAGGCGCCGTACCCGCTCTTGAGCTGGTCGTCGGCGTGTTGCACGAGGCGCTCGTCGTCGATCCAGCCGTTGCGCCAGGCGATCTCCTCGACGCAGCCGATCTTCTGCCCCTGCCGCTCCTCGACGACGGAGACGAACTGGCTGGCACCGAGGAGCCCCGCGAAGGTGCCGGTGTCGAACCAAGCGGTCCCCCGGGGGAGCACGGTGACCCCGAGAGACCCCCGTCTCAGGTACGTGTCGTTGACCGCGGTGATCTCGAGCTCGCCACGGTCACTCGGCCTCAGATCGCGAGCAATGTCGATGACATCGTTGTCGTAGAAGTACAGCCCGGGGACGGCATACCCGGATTTCGGGTTCGCCGGCTTCTCCTCGATGGACAGCACGCGCCCGGTGTCGTCGAACTCGACAACGCCATACGCCCTCGGGTCGGACACCCGCTGGGCGAAGATGTGGCCACCTG
>NZ_JBQCCV010000268.1:0-6120 GCF_051961875.1 Intrasporangium sp.
GAACAGGTAGAGCCAGTAGGCGAACATGTTGAGGCGCGGGAACGCCACGTCGGGCGCGCCGATCTGCAGCGGCATGATCGCGTTCGCGAAGCCGGCGAACAGCGGCGTCGCGAAGAGCAACAGCATGATCGTGCCGTGCATGGTGAACAGCTGGTTGAACTGCTCGGGGTTGTCGACGATCTGCAGTCCGGGTGCGACCAACTCGGCGCGGATGACGAGCGCCATGACGCCGCCGAGCAGGAAGAACAGGAACGAGGTGATGAAGTAGAGGTTGCCGATCCGCTTGTGGTCAGTGGTCGTGACCCACTTGACGAAGGTGTGGGCGGCGGTGGTGTGTTGCGGCGTTGTGGTGGTCGTCAGCGTCGCAGCGCTCATTGATTGACACTTCCGGTGAGAGCAGGGGCGGGCACGAGCTTGGAGTCTCCGTGGACCAGCGGCTCACGGCTGACATCGACCGGGATCTGGCCCTTCTGACCGATGGCGGCCAGGTGGGCCATCTCCTGGTCGTACTCCGCCTGGGAGACGATCTTGACCATGAAGAGCATCTCCGAGTGGTAGGCACCGCACAGCTCGGCGCACTTGCCCTGGAACTCGCCCTCCTGCTGGGTCACGATCTGGAGCTTGTTGGTCCGCCCGGGGAGCATGTCGAGCTTCGTCATGAACGCCGGCACCCAGAAGCTGTGGATGACGTCGCGGGCGTTGAGGACGAACTCGACTCGCTTGTTCACAGGCAGGTAGAGAACCGGCATCTGCGCCCGGGCACCGGGCTGGCCGTTGAGCTGGGTGTGCACGCCGCTCTCGTAGACGTTCGAGTCGACGTAGTTGAAGTCCCAGCTCCACTGCTTGGCGACGACGCTGATGGTGACGTCGGGCTTCTTGCTCGTGTCGGTCAGCGCGGCCTCGTCGCGGGCGGTGTAGTAGAAGAACACCGCGACCATGAAGATCGGAATGATGGTGTAGAGCAGCTCGACGGGGATGTTGTAGCGCAGCTGCACGGGCAGGGTGTCGTCACCCTTGCGCTTGCGGAACCGCACCGCCGCGTAGAGCATGAGGCCCCACGTGATGACGCCGACCCCGAGGACGGCGATCCAGCTGCCGACCCACAGGTCGGTGACGCGCCGGCCGCTGTCGGAGACCGCCTCGGGCAGGAAGCCGTTGGACAGCTTGCCCTGGCAGCCCGTGAGCGCGATTGCGCTGACTGCGGCGATCCCCGTGACCCGGGCCCACCGCCGTCGCCGTGTCACCCCAGGGGTGTCAACGTGCTCAGGCACCACGTGCACCTTTCATTTGGAGCGCACGCCGATCACCGACACGCGCTCGAGCAGTTCAAAGTTCTCCACGGACACGGTCGTGCCCACACGGCAGCACCCTACCCCCACGGGTTCCCCGCTGTCGGGAGGGGGGCCGATTGCGTTTCAGCGGCCGTTCGCGTGCTCGGCGGCACCCGAATCCGTATGTCGCTCACCGGGCCCCGTGTCTCGCGGCCCGCGCGCCCGCGGCTGCGCGGCCGTCGATGCCGAGGCCCCTCTCGAGGTCAGTTCCACGGGTCCGGGAGGGGCAGCTCGAGGGCGCGCCCGAGCAGCTCCCGGTAGCGCGGCCGAGACACCTCGGTGATGCCGAGCGACGCGAGGTGCGGGGTGCGCCACTGCACGTCGATCAGCCGGTCGGGCAGACCGTCGGCCGCGAGCAGGTCGTGCAGGTGCACCAGCGCCGCCTTGGACGCGTCCCGGGCGTGGTGGAACATCGACTCGCCGGCGAAGAGGCCGCCGATCGCGACGCCGTAGAGCCCGCCGACGAGGCGCCCGCCCTGCCACGCCTCGATCGAGTGGGCCCAGCCGGCCTCATGCAGGCGCAGGTACGCCTCCACGACCTCGGGCGTGATCCACCGGCCCGGGCGGCTGGGGTCCGCGCACGCCTGGACGACCTCGAGGAACGCCGTGTCGACCCGGAAGTCGAACCGCGGCAGCATCTTGCGCAGCGAGCGGGTGACGCGAAGCTCCCCGATCCGGAGCACGCCCCTGGGGTCCGGTGACCACCAGCCGATGGGGGGCGCGCCGTGCTCGCCGACGCCCATCGGGAAGACCCCTTCGCAATAGGCCTGGTAGAGCGTGGCCACCCGGAGGTCCGCGCCGACGCCGACCAGGTCCTCCCCCGGCGGCACCCGGTCGAGGTCGAAGTCCCAGTGCGAGGGGTCCGGCGGTTGCGGCACGGCGCCCCGTCAGGCCCAGCGGTCGTTGATGTGGGGCGCGATCTCCTCCGCCGCCCCCGCCCCGTACGCGTCGGCGAGCCGCTCGAGGAACTCGGGGATCCGCAGGGCGTACTCCTGCGTCCCGACCGTCTCGAGGACGTAGGTGGCGAGCATCGAGCCGAGCTCGGCGCACCGGCGCATCGGCAGCCCGGCGGCGAGGCCGGTGAGGAAACCCGCCCGGAAGCCGTCGCCGACACCGGTCGGGTCGGCGCGCCGCACCTCGCGGGCGGCGTGCACCTCGATCGGGTCCTCGCCACGGACGCGGACCGTCACGCCGTCCTTGCCCCTGGTTCGCACCTGCACCCGCACCCGCTCCGCGAGCTCCTCCGGCGACCAGCCGGTCTTCTGGCACGCGAGGTGTGCCTCGTACTCGTTGGTGAGCAGGTAGTCGGCCCCGTTGATGAGCCGCCGGATCGACTCCCCGTCCATGAAGGCCAGCTGCTGGGACGGGTCGGCCACGAACGGGATGCCGCGGGTGCGGCACTCGTCCGTGTGCCGCAACATCGCGACCGGGTCGTTCGGGGCGACGACGACGAGGTCGAGGCCGCCGACCCGCTGGGCCACGGGAGCCAGCTCGATGTCGCGGGCCTCGGTCATGGCGCCGGCGTAGAAGGTGGCGATCTGCGCCATGTCCCGGTCGGTGGTGCAGACGAACCGTGCCGTGTGCTGGGACTCCGAGTAGTGGATCGACTGGCAGTCCACACCGTGCCGCTCCAGCCAGGACCGGTAGTCGGTGAAGTCCTCACCGACGGACCCGACGAGGATCGGGCGCTGTCCGAGGTTCGCCATGCCGAAGGCGATGTTGGCGGCGACCCCGCCGCGGCGCACCTGCAGGTCCTCGGTGAGGAACGACAACGAGATCTTGTCGAGCTGCTCGACGACGAGCGAGTCGGCGAAGAGGCCGTCGAACGTCATCAGGTGGTCGGTGGCGATGGAACCGGTGATGGCGATCTGCACCAGTGCAACCTAGCGCGGCGGTGGCTCCCCGGCGGCAACCCCCCGCCGTCGGGCGTGCGTGGTGAACCGGGCGACGCACCGGCTCGGGGCGACGAGCGGGTCGAGCCGCTCGACCCGGGCGGAGCCGCCCAGCTCCTCGAGCATGCCCTCCATGATCCCGCGGTGGACGGCGCAGACGATCTCGAGGTGGCCCTCGGCGACCTCGAGGAACGGGCAGTTCGTCACCTCGACGAGCGCTCCTTGGGAGGCGGTCTCCTCGTCCGGGACCCGGCGGGAGTCGAAGCCCATCCCGTCAAGGGTCGCGACGACGGCCGCGACCGCTTCCCCGGACGGAAGCGAGCCGACCGGGCCCGACGCCGCCGCGACGAAGCGCCCGTAGTCGCGGCCCGCCTCGACGCCGTCATGACCGGGGTCGCTGGAGTGCCGCGCGAGGTGTCGGCTGAGGATCTCCGCGAGCAGCCGGTAGCTCCGGTGGGTCGCCTGCGGCGCCGACTGGGTCGCCGCGTAGTGGACCTGCGGGCGACCCGGCCTGCGGCGGTCCTCGCGGGCGCGCTCGGCAAGGCCCGAGGAGACGAGCGCGTCGAGGTGGAAACGGGCGGTGTTGAGGTGGATCCCGAGCCGCCGTGCGACCTCACCCGCCGTCGAGGGGACGCGCAGGTCCTGCAGGGTGCCGAGCACCCGGGCGCGGGTCGGACCGAGACCGTGGGCCCGGTCGGCGAGTGCGGCAGCGGGTGGGGTCGTCATCGGGTCCATGGTCGCACGGTCGGCCTCAGGCGGCGCCGACGTCGCCCGGGTCCCTGAGCGCGTCGGCGCCGCCCGGGTCGAGTCCCGCGTCGGCGACGAGGCGGCCGACACGGTCGACGGCCGCCACTCCGTGCACCGGATCCTCCCCGTCGACCATGACGACCGGGATGACGCCCGCGACCGACCTGTCGTCCGCCGCCGTGGCCGCCCATGCGACGCGCCAGTCCCGGACGGCCTCCCAGCCCGCATGGGTGACCGGGCCGCCGGTGACGTCCAAGGCGTAACCCCACCTGCCCACCAGCTCGCTCGTGGAGGAACCACGGCGGACGGCATCGACGAGGAGGGTCCGTACGACGCGGGCGTCATTGAGGTCGACACCGCGGCGCCAGAACGCCTCGAAGAGCAGGCGTCGGACCGGTCCAGCCACCCCTGCCACGTAGGCCTCGGCATACCCGGAGGTCGCGGCACCCGTGAACGGCACGAAGCCGGCCAGCGTCCGTGGCAGAACCTCGCCCGGGAGCAGGTGCTGCTCGACCCGGGCCAGCTCGGCGCGCAGCGCACCGAACCGGTCGCTGATGTCGATGGGTCGCAGGGTGTGCCAGGGGTCGTGCTCGACGCTCCGCCAGTCGATCGCCACGCCGGCGGCGCGCAGCAGCTCTGTGCGACGCCAGGTCAGGTAGCTCCATGGGCACGTGAAGTCGCCGTAGACGAGGGCCTGACCCGCTCTCCCCCGTGCGCCTTTACCGTCCGCCGTCCTCTGGGGGCGGACCTCACCGGGCTGGGTGGGCATGGGCTTCTCCTGTCGCCGATCCGGTCGTACTCTTTGTTTTTACAAGAAGTTCGTTAAAACAACAAGGGAAGGGATGAAGGTGAGCTCCGCATGACCTACGTGATCGGCAGCCCGTGCATCGATGTCAAGGACCGTGCCTGCGTCGAGGAGTGCCCGGTCGACTGCATCTACGAGGGGAACCGGACCCTCTACATCCATCCCGACGAGTGCGTCGACTGCGGGGCCTGCGAGCCGGTCTGCCCGGTGGAGGCCATCTACTACGAGGACGACCTGCCCGGGGAGCTGCAGCCCTTCCTGGCCGACAACGCCGCCTTCTTCGAGGACACGCTGCCGGGTCAGGACGAGCCGCTCGGGTCGCCCGGCGGCGCGGCCCCGCTCGGCGTCGTCCCGTCCGACACCCCGCTCGTGGCGGACTGGCCGCGGCAGGATCCGTGAGTGGCATACGAAGATGTATGCGGCGCAGCGGGCGCCGCGCGTCGCGTCTCACCCGCGACCGCGGGACGACGAAGGGCCCGGCCGAGGAACGGCCGGGCCCTTCGTGTCCGCGTCAGCGATCAGCTGAAGGAGTCACCGCACGCGCAGCTGCTGCCGGCGTTGGGGTTGTCGATCGTGAAGCCCTGCTTCTCGATGGTGTCCGCGAAGTCGATCGTCGCGCCCTCGAGGTAGGGGCTGCTCATCCGGTCGACGACGACCTCGACACCGTCGAAGTCCCGCACCAGGTCACCGTCGAGCGTCCGCTCGTCGAAGTAGAGCTGGTAGATCAGGCCGGAGCAGCCGCCGGGCTGGACGCCCACGCGCAGACGCAGGTCGTCGCGGCCCTCCTGCTCGAGCAGGCTCCTGACCTTGGCGGTGGCCACATCGGTGAGGACGACCCCGTGGGCCGGAGCCTCGGCCTGGGCCTCGGTGGCGGAAGCGTTCGTCTCAACACTCATCTGTGTGTCCTTCGCGTCGTGGTGCACGGGTCAGGGTCGACAACCCGGTGGGGGTCGGATGTGTTCCCGACTACCCCAGAATACGTCGGCCCGATCGATGCTCGCGCCGCCCCGGGAGAGTGCCTCATGACCGCTGGGGGGACCACGTGCGGGCGACGCGGGTGGCGAGGACGGCGAGGCGTGTGGCGGTGTCGCCCTCCGGCGCGGGGCGACGGGGCGCATCGGCGAGGGTGTAGACGCCGCTCAGCCCGGCATCCATCGCCTCCCGGCGCGAGACGACGCTCTCGCCCGCGACGAGGACCGTCGGCACCCCGAGGCGCTGGGCACGGCGCGAGACGCCGAGGGCCACGCTCTGCTGGAGCGACTCCCAGTCGAAGCCGCCACAGCCCGTCACGACGAGGTCCGACGACGCGGCGAGGGCGTCGAACCCGCCGGCGTCGAGCAGGGCG
>NZ_JBQCCV010000269.1:0-12741 GCF_051961875.1 Intrasporangium sp.
TGTGGTGGGTGTGGTGCTGGGGCGACGGCCGAGGTGCGGGAGGGCCCTCGGTCGTCGAGCGAGCACCACACCTCCAGCGGGCGGGCCTCACCCGGTCAGGGACGACTACGCCCAGGCGTCACTCGGCCAAGGCGTCGCCGACCTCGCGCAGCGACTCGAGGTCGTGCACGTCCTGGCTGAGTGCCGGCACGTACGCGACCGGGATCTCTGGGTGGCCGCGGGAGAACCGTTCCGCCAGCTCGCGCTGCCGCTCGGCCTGCCGGACCAGCGTCGCGTGCAGCCGGAGCACGCCGGCGGCGTTCGTCGCCGAGCGCGGACCGGTGCCGTCGTCGAGCGACTCGGCCATGGCGAGCGCCCGTGAAGGCGAGAGCCCCGGAGCCACGACGCGACCGATGCGGTTCACGACCAGCCCGCTGAGCGGCATACCGTCTGCTTCGAGCCGGTCGACGAAGTAGGACGCCTCGCGCAGCGCGTCGCGCTCCGGAGCGGCGACGACGAGGAAGGCCGTCTCGTCCTCGGACAGCAGGCGATAGGTCTTGTCCGCCCTTTCGCGGAAGCCGCCGAACATCGTGTCG
Organism: Intrasporangium sp.; assembly: GCF_051961875.1. Classification (GTDB taxonomy): domain Bacteria; phylum Actinomycetota; class Actinomycetes; order Actinomycetales; family Dermatophilaceae; genus Intrasporangium_A. The sequence continues at coordinate 576 of NZ_JBQCCV010000269.1, forward strand.
AGCGCGGCGACAAAGGTCTGCACGTCGTGGAGCATCTGGCCGCCGAGGATCCGCGTCATGACACCGCTGACCATCTGGACCCCGACGCCGAAGACCTTGAGGCCGGCCCGGCCGCTCGCCTTCGCCGGCGCGGACAGCAGGCGGATGAACCGGCCGTCGAGGAACGACCCGAGCCGGTTCGGCGCGTCGAGGAAGTCGAGCGCCGACCGTGACGGGGGAGTGTCGACGACGATGAGGTCCCACCGGTCGACCGACTGCTTGAGCTGGCCGAGCTTCTCCATCGCCATGTACTCCTGCGTGCCGGCGAAGGACGAGCTGACCGCTTGGTAGAACGGGTTCGCGAGGATCTGCTCCGCCTTCTGGTGGTCGGCGTGCGCGAGGACCACCTCGTCGAAGGTCCGCTTCATGTCGAGCATCATCGCGTCGAGGGAGCCGCCCCTGGACGTGTCGATCCCGTGCACCGGCCGGGGCGTGTTGTCGAGCGCGGTGAGCCCGAGCGACTGGGCGAGCCGGCGAGCCGGGTCGATGGTGAGGACGACGACGTGCCGGCCCTGTTCGGCGGCGCGCACCCCCAGGGCCGCGGCGGTCGTCGTCTTGCCGACCCCGCCGGAGCCGCAGCAGACGATGATCCCGATGCCGGGGTCGCCGATGAGGGCGTCGATGTCGAGGTTCGGGGCGGCCTGGCTGGCGCGGCTGCCCGAGGTCTGCTGCGGCTGGGCGGCGGGGGTCGCGGCGGGGGTCATCGGACCATCCCCTGCTCGATGAGGGCGTCGGCGAGCTCGCGCACCTCGCCGGGGTCGATCCCGTCCGGCAGCGCCGGGAGCTGGTAGATCGGCAGCCCGGTCTCCTCGAGGATCGCGAGCTGCTCGCGCTCGAGGTCGACCCGCAGCGCGTGGTTCTGCGCCTCGTCGAGCAGCCCGTCCAGCAGGTCCGGCGTGACCGAGACACCGGCCTCGCTGAGCTGGGTGGAGATCGAGGGCTTGTGGAGCCGGCCGGCGCGGGCCTGCGCGAGGGCCGCGTCGTCGAGGTAGGGCGGTCGCACCATGTTCACGATGATCGCGCCCACGTGCAGGCCCTTCCCGCGCAGGTCACGGACTGCCTCGACGGTCTCCTGCACCGGCATCTCCTCGAGGAGCGTCACGATGTGCACGACCGTCTGGTCGGACTCGAGCATGGTCGTGATCGAGCCGGCCTGCGAGTGGATCGGCCCGACGCGGGCGAGGTCGGCGACCTCGGAGTTCACGCTGAGGAAGCGGCCGATCCGCCCGGTCGGTGGGGCGTCCAGCACGATCGAGTCGTATGCCGCTGGGCTGGCTCCCCGATGCTTGCCGTCCTTGCGCCGTCGGCCCGCCTCGTAGATCTTGCCGATCAGGAGGACGTCCCGGACGCCCGGTGCGATGGTCGTCGCGAAGTCGATGGCACCAAACTTCTCGAGGAGCTTGCCGGCGCGGCCGAGCTTGTAGAAGAGGTGCAGGTACTCGAGCAGGGCCGCTTTCGCGTCGACCGAGAGCCCGACGATCTCGCCGCCGCCCGCGGTGCGCGCGACGCGGGTCTCCTCGGTGCCAAGCGGCGGCACGTCGAATGTCTGGCTGATCCCCTGGCGCCCTTCGACCTCGCTGAGCAGGATGCGCCGACCGTTGCTGGCCAGGGCGATCGCGAGGGCTGCCGCGACGGTCGTCTTGCCGGTGCCGCCCTTGCCCGTGACGATGTGCAGCCGGGCGTCGGTCCAGTCGGTCGTCACCCTCCCCACCCTATTGCCGCCGGTTCGCCGGCTCGCTTCTTTCCCCGTCGCGGGAGGGGGTGCTCCGGTGGCGGGCGCAGGGTGTGAGGGGTCTCAAACCGCGGGCGGCCCGGGACGCGGCGCCACAGCATACGCCCCATGGCACACTGGGCACCGTGGATCTCGATGTGGTGAGGCGCGCGCCTCTTTTCCAGGCTCTCGATGACGAGTCGGCCGCCGCACTGCAGGCGGAGATGACCCGCTCGCGTATGGAGCGCGGCGACGTGCTCTTCCACGAGGGCGACCCGGGTGACAGCCTCTATGTCATTGCTGAGGGCAAGATCAAGCTCGGCCGGACGAGCCCTGACGGCCGCGAGAACCTCGTGGCGGTGCTCGGCCCGGGCGAGATGTTCGGTGAGCTCAGCCTCTTCGACCCGGGCCCGCGGACGATGACCGCGACCGCCGTGGCCGAGACGCAGCTGTTCGGCCTCAAGCACGAGTCGCTGAGCACGATCCTGTCCGGTCGGCCGGAGGTGTCGAAGAGCCTGCTCGCGGCGCTTGCCCAGCGGTTGCGCCGGACCAACGCCCACCTCGCCGACCTCGTCTTCACGGACGTGCCCGGCCGGGTGGCCAAGGCGCTGCTCGACCTGTCTGAGCGGTTCGGCCGCCCGGTCGAGGGCGGCATCCTCGTGTCGCACGACCTGACCCAGGAGGAGCTGGCACAACTCGTCGGTGCCTCCCGCGAGACGGTGAACAAGGCGCTCGCAGACTTCGCGACCCGCGGGTGGCTCAAGCTCGAGGCTCGGGCCGTGCTGCTGCAGGACGTCGACCGCCTGAAGCGCCGCGCACGCTGACCGCGGCACCGCCTGAACTGCACCGCGGCGAAGTTCAGGCGGGAGCTCGGGGGCTCAGGCCGCCCCAAGTCCACCGCGGCGAAGTTCAGGCGGGCTCAGTCGTGCTCGCGGAGGTACTCCAGCTGGGCCTGCACCGAGAGCTCGGCCGCCGGCCAGACCTCCTGCGGCACATCGGCATACACCCGCTCGACCACCTCGCGGGCCGTGGAGTCGCCCGCGGCCAGTGCTGACCGGACCTGGTCCAGCCGCTCGGCCCGGTGCTTCAGATAGAACGACACGGTGGCGGCGGCGTCAGCGACATACGGGCCGTGGCCGGGCAGCAGGCTCGTGACCGTGCCGGCCTGCGTCAGCCCCTCGATCCGGGAGAGGGACTCGAGGTAGGACTCGAGGTGCCCGTCCGGCCACGCGACCACCGTGGTGCCGCGGCCGAGGATGGTGTCGCCGGTCAGGATGGTGTTGTCGGCGGGCAGCACGAACGAGAACGAGTCGGCCGTATGTCCCGGTGTCTCGACGGCCAGGATCTCGAGGCCGCCGACGTCGATGACCTCGCCCGGCCGGACGTCGTCATGGCCACTGCCGAAGGCCCGGACCGGCGCCCCGGTCAGCTCATGGAACCGGTCGGCGCTCTCGGCGTGGTCGAGGTGGTGGTGGGTCAGCAGCGTCAGGGCCACGCGCCGGCCGGACTGCGCGACGGCGTCGAGCACCGCAGCGAGGTGCCCCTCGTCGAGCGGACCCGGGTCGATGATCGCCACCTCGGACGATCCGGGCTCCCCGACGACCCACGTGTTGGTCCCGTCGAGCGTCATCGGCCCCGGGTTGGGGCAGAGGACGCACGACGCGCGTTCCGAGATCTCGCCGCCCCTCCACGTGGGGTCGGCCGCGGCGCCCTTCACGAGACCGAGATCCGCATCGCGGGGCCGTCGGGCGTCGAGACGATCGTCGGCATGATCAGGCGCAGGTGCTCGGTGTGCCGGATGAAGTCCTCAGCGTTCGCCGCAGCCGCGATCTCCTCGAGGCAGACGAGCGTCGGCGGCAGCATGACCGCCTCGCCCCGCGCGAACGCCACGATGGTCTCGGCCGGCCAGACCCACGCCGACTCGTCCGCCTCGCTCGTGTCGCCGTCGGCCTCCTGGTGCGCGGGCATGAGCGCGGCGAAGAACCAGGTGTCGAACCGGCGCGGCTCGAACTCCGGCGTCAGCCAGTGGGCCTTGACGGCCAGCAGGTCCGAGCGGAGCACCAACCCCGCCTCCTCGAGCACCCCGGTCAGCGAGAGCTCCCGGTCGACGAGGCTACGCCGCACCTCACGCCACTGCGCCCCCGAGACATCGGCGAGCGGCGCATCGGCCGAGGCGCCGGCCAGCAGCACCCCGGTCTCCTCGAACACTTCACGGACGGCGGCAGCGACATACATCTGTGCGACGGCGGAGTCGCAGCCGAGCAACCGGGCCCACTCCTCCGGAGCAGGCCCGGCCCACGGCAGGTCCGGGTCGCCGTCGCGGACGTCGCACCCGCCGCCGGGGAAGACGAGGGTGTTCGGCGCGAAGGCCATCCCGGAGACCCGGCGCAGCATGAAGACCTCGGTCCCGGCCGAGCCGTCGCGCACGAGCATCACGGTGCTCGCCCGTCGCGGGTCGGCCGGCGTCCACCGCTCACCGGCGAGCCAGCGCGAGCCCGCTCCCGCCATCGGCAGGTCGGCGGTCACCGGGAAGTCGCGCGTCAGCGCCGAACCCTCAGCCATGCCGAGCTCACTCGGAGACGGCGACGATGACCTCGACCTCGACGGGTGCGTCGAGCGGCAGGGCCGCGACGCCGACGGCGGACCGGGCGTGGACGCCCTTGTCGCCGAAGGCCTTCCCGAGCAGCTCGCTCGCGCCGTTGATGACACCGGGCTGTCCGGTGAACGACGGGTCGGATGCGACGAAGCCGACGACCTTGACGACCCGCGCGACCTTCTCGAGGTCACCGAGCTCGGCCTTGATGGCGGCGATCGCATTGAGGGCGCACCGGGCGGCGAGCTCCTTCGCGTCGTCGGCACCGACCTCGGCGCCGACCTTGCCCGTGGCGGCCAGCTTGCCGTCGACCATGGGCAGCTGGCCCGACGTGTAGATGTAGCTGCCGTCGCGCACGGCCGGCACGTATGCCGCGACCGGCGGCACGACCTCCGGCACCGTGAGCCCCAGCTCGGACAGACGTTCTTCGACAGTCGACATCGCTCAGCCCTTCGGACGCTTGAAGTAGGCGACGAGGCTCTGCCCGTCCGGCCCCGGCACGATCTGCACGAGCTCCCACCCGTCAGCCCCGAAGTTGTCGAGGATCTGCTTGGTGTTGTGGATGAGGAGCGGCGCGGTCAAGTACTCCCACGTGGTCATGCGCCTCACCCTACTCATCGGCCCCCGCTGGCAGGATGCCCGCATGACCAAGCCGACGCCCGACCCGCGGTCCGACGCCGTGCTGGAACGTCAGGCGCCCCCGGCGGCCCGGACCACGGCATACGGCGAGGATGCGGACCAGGTCTACGACGTGCGCGAGCCGGCGCACCCGCTCGGGGCGACGGTGCTCGTCGTGCACGGCGGCTTCTGGCGACCGACGTACGACCGGACCCACGCGGGCAGCCAGGCTGCCGCGCTTGCGGACGCGGGTTTCCACGTCGCGGTCGCCGAGTACCGACGCACCCGTATGCCGCTGGGCCGGCTCCCGGCGGCCCTCGCCGATGTGCGTGGTGTGGTCGCTGCCGTGCGGGCCGACGAGTCCCTGCCGGAGCCGGTGGTGCTGGTCGGGCACTCGGCCGGTGGTCAGCTGGTGGCGTGGGCGGCGAACCAGACATGGGCCGATGGGCTGGCTGGCGTCGTCGCGCTGGCCGGGTGCGTGGACCTCCGGGCGACGTTCGCGATGGGGCTCGGGGACGGGGCGGCCCGTGACTGGATCGGGGCCGGCCCGGACAAGGCGCCGGACGTGTGGCGGGGCGCGGACCCGGTGGAGTCGCTGCCGCCGCGGGTGCCGGTGCGGCTGCTGCACGGCCGGCAGGACGAGATCGTGCCGGTCGCGGTGACGGACCGGTATGTCGAGCGGTGTCGCGACCTCGGTGCGGACACGGGTCTCGAGGTGCTCGACGACTGCGGGCACTACTCCCTGATTGACCCGGAGGCCCCCGCCTTCGCCCGGGTCGTCGCCACCATCCTGTCCCTTCTCCCGCTTTGAGGTATTCCGGTGCATCCAGAGGCCACCCCATTACCTCAACGGCTCTGGCAGGGGCACACTGCAGGGTCCTCCTTCCCGCGTTTGAGGTATAGCGAAGCCCGCAACTGCCATCGCATTACCTCAACCCGTTTTCGGTAGGGAGTGTGCCTGACTCAGCTGGCTGGGGGGCGGCCGTTGTCATCGCCGATTTCACCCAGCTGTCGCAGGCCACGTTCGACTTGGTCCAAGAACACATCCGGGTCGAGGCGTAGCCCGATGTTCGTGTAGCGCAACACCTTGTCGCTCGACAGCGTGACCTCGTTCTGACGGATGCGGTCCGTTGTCGGTTGGAGCGCGAAGTCGTGCTGGACTCCGTCGATCTCGCACACGAGCCCACATCGAAACCGGACGTCGAGGTACACCCGGCCGCGGGAGTCCTCTCGGACCTCTTGACGGACCGGCTCGGGGAGCCGTCGTTCTCGGCAGAGCCTGGAGAAGTCGAGCTCGCCGATGGCCTGGACGCCCATGCTGATGTCCCGGACCAAGTCCCGCACGAACGCACGACGCCGCCTGCCGCGTGTGATCTTGGCGGCAGCCCGGAGGTGCTGAGGACTGACGAGGCGCTGCTGGACGGTCATCAGCAGGATCAGGGCGGCCTGCCGGTCCGTCCATGCCCAGTGCGCGGCGCGGATGGCAGCGACAGCAAGCGGGACCCTTGGTATGCCGACCTCAGACACCAGTCGCGGCTGGTTTCGCGAGACCTTGTGCTGGTGGACGCCCTCGACCGGGTGGATGGTGCAGGTGTGGACCACGGAGACGTGCACCATCTCCTCGTCATACCCGCGGAGGCCGGCCGCCTGGAGCGCAGTCACCCCGTCAAGCGCAGCAATGTCGTGCCCGACCTCCCAGATGGCCCGCCACCGCTTCTCCTCATCGGAGAGGGGGCGATTGTGGACGGCGATTGTCTGCCGACCGTGAGTAACCCATCGCGCGGCATGCACTTCAGCGCGGATGTCGGCCGCCGTGATGCCCTCCTCGCGAAGCAGCCGACGGCTCACAACGCCCCCGTGGTCCGCCGCGACACCGACTGCGATGCTGCGCCTGTCGACACTCCTCATGCCGCCACCGTGTCGGGGCCCGCCGCGCGGGGCCAGACACGGTCTGGTTCCTGTGGAGGACCGCCTCGACGGGAGCCGGTCGTGGACAAAGCCCTGCCCGTTTGAGGTATCTCCGTAGACGCAGAGGCCACGGGAATACCTCAAACCGGCAGAGAGGGACAGTGGATCCTCAGCAGGTCGATAACCACGGGGTTGCCGATCAGCGGGGAACCCAACATAGAGTTGCTGGTGTGGCAGCGGTAGTGCGGGAAGAGTCGTCCTTGGCGCTGACCCGCCGTGCCCGCAAGATGTACCGGCAGCTCCACGACCGCTACCCCTACGCCCACTGCGAGCTCGACTTCACCAACCCGCTGGAGCTGCTCGTCGCGACGATCCTGTCCGCCCAGACCACCGACGTCGGGGTCAACAAGGTCACCCCCATCCTCTTCGCCAAGTACCGGAACGCCGCCGACTACGCCGGCGCCGACCGTGAGGAGATGGAGTCGATCGTCCAGCCGACCGGCTTCTACCGGGCCAAGACCGACTCCCTCATCAAGCTCGGCCAGGCCCTCGTCGAGCGCTTCGACGGCGAGGTGCCGAACAAGCTGGCCGACCTCGTCACCCTGCCCGGCGTCGGCCGCAAGACCGCGAACGTCGTGCTCGGCAACGCCTTCAACATCCCCGGGATCACGGTCGACACCCACTTCGGCCGGCTCGTGCGCCGCTTCGGCTGGACCGACGAGGAGGACCCGGTCAAGGTCGAGCACGCCGTCGGGCACCTGTTCATCCGGCACGACTGGACCATGCTCAGCCACGTCGTGATCTTCCACGGCCGCCGTACCTGCCACGCCAAGCGCCCGGCCTGCGGCGCCTGCCCGGTGGCCAAGCTCTGTCCCTCCTACGGCATCGGCGAGACCGATCCCGACAAGGCCGCCAAGCTCCTCAAGTTCGAGCTGGCGCCCAAGTGACCCAGCAGGTTCGACCCAGTTCAGCGGCATACGCGAGCACGTCGGGGGTGATCGCTCCGGGGGCGTCGGGCCAGCCGCGCCCGGCGTGGATGGACACGCTCGTGAAGCGGCTCGAGACGACGGACCCTGACTACTTCAGCCAGTTCCTGCCACCGGACGACGACTCGGGACGCGAGTCGGCCGTGCTCATGCTCTTCGGTCCGGCGCCCGCCGATGCGGCTGCCGACGGGGAGCACGTGCTGCTCATCGAGCGGTCCCACACCATGCGCTCGCACCCGGCGCAGATCGCGTTCCCCGGCGGGGCCCGCGACCCCGGCGACGACGACGTCATCGAGACGGCGCTGCGGGAGGCGGAGGAGGAGACCGGGCTCGACCCCTCCGGCGTCGAGGTCGTGACGGTGCTGCCGTCGCTGTTCCTGCCGCCGAGCCAGTTCGTCGTCGCGCCGGTGCTCGCGTGGTGGCGGCACCCGACCCCCGTGGGCGTCGTCGACACGGCTGAGGTCCACGAGGTCCTCGACGTGCCGTTACAGCATCTCGTCGACCCGGCGTCGCGCTACTCGGTGCAGCACCCGAGCGGGTTCGTCGGGCCGGCGTTCGGCATCGACCACCTCGTCCTGTGGGGCTTCACGGCCGGCTTGTTGAGCCGGACCCTCGACCTTGCCGGGCTGACCCGCCCCTGGGACCCGAACACGATGCGGCCGCTGCCCGAGCGCTACCTCGGCGGACGGAGGGGGTGAGGCCACGATGACGGGCTCCACACTGATCGACCTCGCGCTCACCTTCGTTCTCATCGCCTACGCACTCTCCGGCTACCGGCACGGCTTCATCGCCAGCCTCTTCTCACTCTTCGGGTTCTTCGCCGGCGCCACCCTCGGCGTCTGGCAGCTGCCCAACCTCTTCGCCCACATCGCCGCCATCGCCGAGAACCCGCAGATCCGCATCGTCGCCCTCGTCGTCGGCGTCATCGCGCTCGGCTGGCTGGGCCAGTTCCTCGGGGGCCTCCTCGGCCACTCCGTCCGGGGCCGGGTCGGTCCGCGCGTCGCGCGTGGCCTCGACTCCGCCCTCGGCGCGGTCGCGGTCGTGGTCGCCGCGTCGCTCATCATCTGGTTCCTCGGGGGCGCGCTGCGGTCCTCCGGCAACCCTGCCCTGGTGAAGGCCGTCGGCGACTCGAAGGTCATCAGCGCCATCAACCGCGTCGTTCCCTCACAGACCGGCCAGTTCTTCGCCGGCTTCCGGAACTTCCTCTCGCAGCAAGGGTTCCCGCAGGTCTTCGGCGGGTTCTCGCCCGAGCCGATCGCGCCGATCGAGCCGCCCGACCGCGGGGTCATCGGGCGGCAGGCGATCGCCGCCGCGCAGCGCTCCATCCTCAAGGTGACCACCGACTCCAACCGCTGCGCGTCCGCCCAGGAGGGCACCGGCTGGGTCCTCGAGCCGGGCCTCGTCGTGACGAACGCGCACGTCGTCGCGGGCGCGGAGACGGTCCGGGTGCATACGCCCACCGGCGACCGGTATCCCGCTGAGCTCGTCGTCTTCGACCCGGGCCGCGACCTCGCCATCCTCCGCGTCCGTGGGTTGCCGGCTCCCGCTCTCCAGCTGGGGCCCTCGCTCCGCCGCGGGGAGGGGGCCGTCGTCGCGGGATACCCCCTCGATGGTCCGTATTCCGTTGTCCCCGCCCGGGTGCGCAACGTGCTCGAGGCGCGGGGCCGGGACATCTACGGCCAGGACTCCGTGGTTCGCGAGATCTACTCGCTCTATACGAAGGTGCAGCCGGGCAACTCGGGTGGCCCGCTGCTGGACACGTCCGGCCGGGTCGTCGGGGTCGTCTTCGCGAAGTCGATCGAGGACGACAACACCGGCTACGCCCTGACCCTCGTGGAGGCCAAGCCCGTGCTCAACAAGGCCCGGTCGGCAGGGTCCAGCGTCGCGTCCGGCGCCTGCCTCGCCCGCTGACCCGCCCGATCGAAAGTGTAGCTTTCGACGTCGAGTGAGTCCGCCGCCCCACCCGCCCCAGGCACCTTGTTTCGAGGCCCTGTCCCGGTGCCCCGCTCAGCGGGGCAGCGGACCCCGTTGGGTCGCTCAGCGAGGCAGCGGATGAGGAGTCGGCGGAGGTTGTCAGCGGATCGGTGGGATCTGGGTGGCGTCGATAGTGGGCATGGAAAGGGCGCCCCGCTCGAGTGAGCGGGGCGCCCGATCCGTTGCTGCTCTGGACTACTTCAGCTTGAAGTCAGCCGTGATGCTGCCACCGTCGATGGTCGTCATCGTGACCCGGTAGCAGGAGCCCGGCGTCTTCGGGGTCTGCCAGTTCTGGATGAACTGGCCGGCCGACGCGTCGTAGCGCAGCGCCGTGCCTCCCGTGGAGATAACGTCGACCGGCGCCTCACCGAGGTCCGACAAGCTGCTGCATGCCAGCCCCTTGGTGCTGAAGCCCGCCACCACTGCGACATCGGTGCGCTTCACACCGTTGCTGAGGACCGCGAACTTGAGCGGGACCGTCGAGCCGGCCTTGACCGTGTTGAGCATCCCCATGTCCACCGGCTGGTAGAAGCCGTTGAGCGTGAAGCCCTTGATCGTGAAGGATGCGCTTGCCGAGCTGCTGGTGTGGTTGTCATCACCAGCGTAGGTCGCGGAGGCCGTTGCAGTGCCCACCTTGGTGTTGTTGCCGTAGGTGATGGCAACCGGCTGGTTGAGACCCCCAGCGCCCGTGACCGTTGCGGAACAGGGCTTGATCTCGCTGCCGGTGAACCATGCGATCGCGGGACAGGAGATCGTCACCGTCGAGTCCGCCTTGGCGATCTCGAAGGTCGTCGACTTGGTCGCGTCCTTGTGGTTGTCGTCGCCGCCATACGAGGCCGTCGCCGTGGCGGTGCCCGCGTTGGTGTTGTCCGTGTACGTCACACTGACGCCCTGGTTGAGGCCGCCTGCGCCGGTCACCGTCGCGTGGCACGGCTCGATTGCCGAGCCGGTGTAGACCGAACCGGAATCGCATGCGAGGTCGATCGTCGAGTCAGCCTTGCCGATCTCGAAGGTCGCCGAGTCCGAGTCGCCGACGTGGTTGTCGTCGCCCTCCCAGCTTGCCGATGCCGTGGCGATGCCCGCGTCGACGTTGTTCGCGTACTTCACCTCGAGGCTGACGTCGTTCATGCCGACACCCGTGGCGACCGCGCTGCACGGCTTGATCTGGGAGCCGGTGTAGACCGAACCGGAGTCGCACGAGACCGTGACCTTAGACGGGGCCTTGTCGATCGTGTACTCCTGCGAGTCGCTGCTGCCGTAGTGGTTCGCGTCGCCCTCCCAGGAAGCCGTGGCCGTCCAGGTGCCGGCATTCGTCGCCTCGGGGAAGTTGACCGGTACGGAGAGGTCCTCCATGCCGGCGCCGGAGACGACCGCGGTGCAGGGCGTCAGGACCTCACCGGTGTAGACGAGGTTCTGGCAGGTGATCGTCACCTTCGAAGTCGCCGGGATGATCTGGAATGAGCTGGACGCAGAGGACCCGCCGTAGTGGGAGTCACCCGCATAGACAGCATTCACGGTTGCCGTCCCGGCATTCATGTTCTTGCCGTAGGTGATCGGGGCGTTGGTGCCGCTGGGCAGGTCGCGCCCGGACACCACGGCGGTGCAGGGCTCCTGGGCGAGGCCGGTGTAGGTGACCGACGGTGGGCAGGTGATAGCCACCGACGTCGGGATCTTCGACACGCTGTACGTGACGCTGGCCGCACCCGTGAGGCCGCCCGAGTCGGTGTAAGAGCACGAGGCCGTGTAGCTGCCGATGCCATCCACCACGTCGGTGCCCGGGGTGATCGTGGCAGGGAACGAGCTGGGGCCGTCCTCCTTGTCCGTCACCATGCACGTGGCCGTCGGGGCCTGGCCGTACTCGTACGACGCTCCGGCCGTCGGCCCGGCGACCGTGACGGTCGGCGGCGTGTTCGTGACACACGGACCGGTGGTCCATGAGACGTTCACGAACGTCGACAGTGTCAGGGTGGCGTTGGTACCTGTGGCGCTCCTCCCAGAGGCCTCATATGTCACCTTGCCGTTGCCGGCCCCCGAAGTCGTCGACAGCAGGTGCACCGGAGCGGTGACCGACTTGCTGGCGGTGTCGTCCGCCGAGCCGGTCCAATTGTTCGGCAGGGTGATCGTTGCGGTGGGCGAGGCTGCTGTGAGGCCGGCCCCCTCAACGGTCTTCACGGTGAAGGTGACAGTCGCTCCGTTGGCGAACGTCTCCTTGTTGTTGGCACTCTTTCGCACGATCCAAAGGGTCGCGGTGGCCACGTTGTCTGTCTTGCAGGCAACATTGCCGAACTTGAGGTTTCCGCTGTTGTTCGTGGCGGCTACGTCTCCGTTAGCCGCAGC
>NZ_JBQCCV010000270.1:0-4675 GCF_051961875.1 Intrasporangium sp.
GAGGGCCGCGGCCACGACGGTCTCGCGGTCGTTGGTCGGCTCGCGGAGCTTCATCGCCTTGCTCTGGGTGAAGAAAGGCGCGTAGCGAACCTTGAGCGTGACCCGGGTGACCGGGCGGCCCTCGGCGACCGTGTCGTCGAACGCCTGCTCGGCGAGCTCCCGCACGGCCGCGAGCACCTGGTCCCTGCTGGTGAGGTTGGCCTGGTAGGTCGTCTCCCGGCTGTGCCCGCGGGCGACCCACGGGGTGTCGTCGACGATGGCGGAGCCGATCCCCTTGCCCAGCTGGCCGTACCAGACGCCCATCCGTGGACCGAACTCTCCGACGAGCGACTCCTCCGGGGCGGCCGCGAGCTGTCGCACGGTCTCGATCCCGAGACCCGTCAGCCGCTTGGAGACCTTGGACCCGACGCCCCAGAGATCGATCGTCGGCCGGTCGCCCATCACCTCGAGCCAGTTCTCCCTCGTCAACCGGTAGACGCCGCGCGGTTTGCCGAAGCCCGTCGCGATCTTCGCGCGGATCTTGTTGTCGCCGATCCCGACAGAGCAGTGCAGGTCGGTCGCCTGCAGGACCGCTGACTGGATCCGTCGCGCGAATCCCTCGGGGTCATCGGTCTCGACGCCGAGGAAGGCCTCGTCCCAGCCGAGCACCTCGACGACGACCCCGAGACCACGGAGCGTCTCCATCACGCGCTCGGACGCCTCGTTGTAGGCGTCCGCGTCGACGGGCAGGAGGACGGCATCCGGTACCTTGCGTGCCGCGATCCGTAGCGGCATCCCCGACCGGGCGCCATACTCGCGCGCTTCGTAGCTCGCTGTCGCGACCACGGCTCGCTCCGTCGGGTCTCCTCGTCCACCGACGATGACGGGCCTGCCCGCGAGCTCGGGACGACGCAGCACCTCGACCGCTGCGATGAACTGGTCGAGGTCGACGTGGAGCACCCACCGACGGGCACCGGCGTCCATACCCCGCATTGTCCATGCTCCCGGCCGTCCATGCATGAGCCGAGGAGGGCAGGGGTAGGGGACGGACAACACCAGACGCGAGGAGGATGCCCCATGGTCTCGAAGAAGGATCTGCCCTCGACCCTGCAGCGTTCACCCAAGAAGGCGCAGGAGACGTGGTCGAAGACGCACGACTCCGCCGTCGACGAGTACGGCGAGGGTGAGCGCGCTCACCGCACGGCCTTCGCGTCGCTCAAGCACGGCTTCGAGAAGGTCGGCGACCACTGGGAGCCCAAGGATCAGAAGGGCCCGTCCGACAGGCAGGCGGCCAAGTCGGGCCGGAGCGCGCGCCGGGGCGGCAAGACCGCCGGCGGCGTCGACGCGAACGCCTCGAAGAGCCACCTCTATGACGACGCGAAGCGGCTCGACATCCCCGGTCGCTCCAAGATGGACAGGGACGAGCTGGTCGACGCGATTCAGAAGGCGAACGACAAGGAGACGCGCAAGAGCCGCGGTGACTGAGCGCGTCGCCGGCTCACTCGTCAGGTCACGCTGCCGTTTGGTATGACGCTCACTGGCGGCCACGCCGCGACGCGTGGTCCTGCTCGTAGGCGGCGACCATGATGCCGCGGAAGATGAGCACAGCCGTGACGGCGGTCAGGCCGAATGCCAGGACCGTCACGACGACGGACTCGGTGCCGCCGGCAGTCAGGTGCGATCGCACGATGTGGAGGAACCCACTGACGATGCCGGTGATCCCCGCCGCCACGAACCAGACGTAGGTCGTGCGGGTGTAGGTGTGCGCCACGGCTGCACTGTGGCACAACTAGGTTGGCTCGGGCGGGAAGTACACAGAATCAGCGCGCGCCGTGGATCCAGGCGGTGCGCCGGCCGCTCCCGGGTGGCTCATCGGCCGCGTCAGCGCTCGCTCCCGGGGGCGGTCAGAGCCCTTGTCTGCGCTCGATCTCCCCGAAGTAGGCGTCGGCGAGGCGAGAGAAGCTCTGGGCCGTGAGCCGGATCGAGTCGCCGGCCTTGAGGCCGAGGACGTTGCGGCCCTCGTTGATCCGTGCTGCCGCCTCGGGGAGGAGCTCGCCCTCGCCCTCGACGAGTGAGTCACGCAGGGCGGCCACCTCGGTTGCGACCGGCCCGGCTGTCGCCGACTCGGGAAGGCGACCGACGAAGTAGGCGTCGATGACGATGACGAGGTTGTTGAAGTAGTCGGCCTCGAGGCCCTCGAGCATCGGCTCGAGGCCGCGCTCCTCGTCATCGTCGGCCCGGCTCACCGCGGCCGCGAACTCCCTGAAGAAGGCGACCTGCGACTCCACCCGCGCCCGGCAGGCATCGACATAGTCCTGGAGGTCAGTGGGGTCTGGCACCGCTCCATGGTAGCCAGCGATGGCAGCGGCAGCCCGGAGCCCCGGCCGGCCCGACGGGCTGCCATTAGGGTCGGGACGTGCGCTTTTCCCTGTGGCCCAAGCTCTCCCAACCCTGGCCAGAAGTGGTCGAGATCGTGCGACACGCCGAGGCGAGTGGGTGGGACGGTGTGTATGTCGCCGACCACTTCATGGGTGACGGCGGGCTCTTCGGGGCGGTGACGTCTGCGCACCTGGAGTCGACGGCTGCCCTCGCCGCGCTCGCGGGCCTGACGACGCGTGTCCGCCTCGGCACTCTCGTCCTCGGCAACACCTACCGGCATCCCACGGTCGTCGCGAACTGGGCAGCGAGCGTCGACCGGATCAGCGACGGTCGACTCGTGCTCGGCCTCGGTGCGGGCTGGCAGGCCAACGAGCACGAGCAGTACGGCATCACGCTGCCTGTCCCCGGTGAGCGTCTCGCCCGCCTCGACGAGGCCTGCTCGGTGCTCAGGGGACTGCTGACCGAGCCAGTCGTGACCTTCCCGGGGCGGTACTACGAGCTGACCGACGCGGTCTGCGAGCCGAAGCCGGTCCAGCGCCGGCTCCCGCTGCTCATCGGCGGCAAGGGTGACCGGATGCTGAGGCTCGTCGCCCGCCATGCCGACGAGTGGAACATGTGGGCGATGCCCGAGACCATCGCGGAGCGCGGCGCCGTCCTCGACCGCCACTGCGAGGAGATCGGCCGCGACCCGTCGTCAATCACCAGGTCGACGCAGGCGCTCGTGCGGCTGACCGACTCGCCTTGCGAGGCAAAGAAGTTCATCGCCTCCGTGCACGGCCGCCCGGCCGTGGCCGGTCCGGCCGAGGCCTTCGGCGAGATGGTCGTTGCCTGGCGAGAGGCGGGCGTGGACGAGGTGATCGTCCCGGACCTCTCGCTCGGTTCGGGGGCGCAGCGGCTCGAGGCGCTCGACGCCCTCATCGAGCAGGGCCGGGAGGCGGCAGGGTGAAGCTGGCGCCGAGGCTGGTGCCCACCTGCGTCAGCAGGACGGCAAGCTCGGTGCGCATCACTGCATAGCGGGCCGCTGCGCGCGACGGGTCGGTCGACGTCTCGATGAGCGCCGCCGACGCGAAGGTCTGCAGGCTGAGGACTCGGGCCACATAGCTCGGTCCATCGGTCGCGGTCGGGATCCCGGCGGCGAGCAGGTCCTGGAGGTGTGCGTCGAACGTGCGGAGGTGGCCTGCGGCAGTTCCACCGCTCGGGCCGCTGCCGGTCGTCGAGGGCGCGGGCGGTGCCGGTGAAGGTGACGCCGAGGACGTGGCCGTCGCCCGCGGAAAGTCCCGGTCGAGGTGACCGATGTCGGCCAGCAATGCGCTCACCGCCTCGCGGGCGGCTCCCTCTTCGAAGACCGCCGGGATGGCCGGAGTCGCCGGGAGAGCGGTTCCGCTCGGCGTCACCTCGACGGTGACGGTCCTCGTCACGGTCAAGGTGACAGGGTCGGTGACGGTGACGACCTGACTCGCCGCAGGAACCGGGGGTAGCGAGTCGGTGGTTCGGCCACCCTCCTCGAGCTGGACCTGCGGATCGCCGTTGCAGGCGCCGAAGATGAGGGCCAGGCCAATGGCGAGGACCGCTTGGGGGACCACGCCGGCCCTCAGAGCAGTGCCCTTGGGTCGTCGGGGATGTCGGCGGCATACGCCTCGAGGAGCTGGAGTGGCACCACGTCGAGCGCACGCTCGTGGGTGGCGGCGAGGACGACCGGCGCCCCGGCCCCCTCCCGTTGCGCCTCGAGCCACCGGGCGGCGACGACGCACCAGCGGTCACCGGGCTGCAACCCTGGAAAGCGCCACTCCGGTCGAGGCGTCGACAGGTCGTTGCCCACCGAACGCTGGTGCTCGAGGAACTCCCGGCTCACGACGACGCAGATGGTGTGGCTGCCCACATCTTCGGGGCCCGATGTGCAGCAGCCGTCGCGATAGAAGCCGGTGAGCGGCTCGGTCGAGCACTCCTCGAGCTCGCCGCCGAGGACGTTGCGCTGGCCGTGCCCCATGCGCCCAACCTACGCGCTCGGCACCATCGGGACATGCCGATCACCCGTCCTACGGCTCCTGTCGACGACGCTGCCGTGATGGGGCGAACGTCCCCCTCTCGCGTGACCAAAGGGTGACGGGTCCCGAGCATGCCGCGGTCCCCGTCCCGTTTGGGGGCGGGGTGCGGGCGGGGCCGCTACAGGTGCCAGGTGACGCCGGTGGCGGTGACGGTCGCGGTGAGCTCGTGCCGGTGCACGTGGCTGTGGTGGCGCCGGCACAACAGTGCCGTGTTCAGCAGGCTGGTCGGCCCGCCGCGGTACCACGCGATCACGTGGTGCGCGTCGGTCCAG
>NZ_JBQCCV010000271.1:0-17737 GCF_051961875.1 Intrasporangium sp.
GGCGGCCACGGAGGCGGCGACTCGGATGAGGAACGTGCGGGTCATGTGAACTCCTGAGAACGGTCGGCGTCGTCTCTGTCGCCGGCTGAGGGGTGGTGCAGCGGTCCCGATGGGCAGACGATGCCAGTCTGCGAGGCGGACCCGATTCATCAAGAAGTGACAGCCCCGCGTGGGTTTCCTTGTGTGTTGTGCCGATTCGAACGGGGACGTATGCCGCAGAGGCGCGCGCTCGCGCCAGGGCGTGCGCTGAGCACGCGACAAAGTGACCGGTCGACGGAGGGGAACTGACCGGTCGACGGGTCAGGAGGTGGCGCGGAGGAGGACGTCCTGCCAAGTGGTCGGTCGCCGGCCGAGCAGCACGGCGAGGTCGTCGCTCTCGTCGGCGAACCCATCGCGGTCATACGCCTCGAACATCGCCACGAGCGCCGCACGACGCTCGTCATCGAGCCCCGAACCAGGTCCGGCAAGCCACTCCTGCAAGGAGATTCGTTCTGCGACGACCGGACGGCCGAGCACACGCGAGGCTTGCTCCGCCAGCTCCCGGAACGACTGCCGCTCAGGCCCGACGAGGTCGTAGGCGCATCCCTCGTGCCCGTCCTCGGTGAGGACGCGTGCGGCCACCTCTGCCACGTCGTCGAGGTCGACGTTCGTGAACGGCGCGTCGAGGGAGTAGGGCACCCTGATCTGCCCCTCGAACGCAGGACCGAGGACATTCTGGTGGTATGCCGCCGGGCGCAGCACCGTCACGCCCGGCAGTTGCGCTCGGATCAGCTCCTCGGCCTCGCCCTTGCGCAGGTGGTGCTGCATCGCGGAGTCGTGTGGGTGCAGGACAGAGTGGAACACGAACCGGGAAACGCCTGCGCGAGAGGCGGACTCCGCCAAACGCCGGGCCATCCCGACCTCGTCGGGATGCACGTTCGGAGCCAGGTGGTAGACCCCGTCGGCGCCGGCCATGGCCTCGTCCAGTCCCAGCCCCGTCTCGAGGTCCACAGTGACCGGGGCGGCCCGCTCAGATGCATACGGGGCGCTGGTCGACCCGGGACGTACGGCAGCACGCACCCGGACGCCGCGCTCCACGAGGGCGCGCGTCACGGCGCGGCCGGTCTTGCCGGCCGCGCCGATGACGAGAACCGTTGCGGTCACATCCAGTCGACCTCGGCAGCCGCCGCACCCGCGGAGAGCCGGGCGTAGCCCGCACCTCGGTCGAAGAACGGCTGGTCGCCGCGCGCCGCGCGCAGCTCGGAGCGCAGCGCGTCCGAGGCGGCCACGTCGATGACCGGCTCGTCCCGGGACCCGGAGGCGACGACACCGTAGTCGGTTCGAGCACCGTCGAAGGAGACCTTGCCCCAACGGAGGTCGCGTTCGACCTCGTCGTAGGGCCGGTCCAGCGGGTCGCCCCAGCCGCCACCGCCGGTCGTGCGGATCCGGATGACCTGGCCGGCCTTGACCGGCTCGGCGTCCGCCAGCGCGTCCACCATCCGCTCGTTCGGGCCGCCGAGGTCGATCGTCACTTCGAAGGGGCGGCCGGCCTTGCCGCCCTTGACGCCCCAGCACGCGAGGATCGACCGGTCCGCGATCGACATGAAGTTCGCGTCCTTGAGCATCCGGATCTGCTTCTCGTAGCCGAGCCCACCGCGGTAGCGGCCGGCGCCACCCGAGTCGACTGCCAGCCCGAGCCGCTCGACGATGAAGGGGAACCGGCTCTCGGTGAACTCGGTCGGCAGGTTCCGCGAGTCGGGCACGACGTGGATGGTGTCCTCGCCGTCGGCGTAGTAGCGCCCGCCGGACCCGCCGCCGAGCACCTCGCGCATGAGGTAGTCGTTGCCGTCGCGGTCCTTGCCGTAGACGCCGGTGTAGCGGATCGTCTCCTGGTCGGCGGGCATCTTCCCGTCGACCGCCTTGGCGACGACGCCGGCGAGCACGCCGAGGAGGCGCAGGATGACGAAGGTGCGGGCGTTCGTCGGACCCGGGTAGATCGGCGTGAGCAGCGTGCCCTTCTCCGGGAAGCGCATCTCGATGAGCGGCACGATGCCCTCGTTGACGTCGAGCTCCGCCATCCGCTCCGGGGTGTCCGCGAGGTTGCGAAGGATCGGGGCGAGCCACTTCTTGAGGAAGTTGCCGCCGACGTAGTCACCGCAGTGGTTGATCGGCCCCTTCGCCTGGGCGGCCGTGCCGGTGAAGTCGATGATGAGCCGCGGGCCGTTGCCGGGACCACCCGTCGACGTCTTGGTCAGGGTGATCCGCTGGGTGTGCAGCATGGGGTCGTCGACCCCGTCGTGCTCGGCGTAGTCCTCCCAGACGTACTGGCCGTCGGGGATCTTCGAGAGGATCTCGCGCCGGTAGGTCTCGGTCGTGTTGTCGAGGATGGCGTCGAACGCCGCCTCCACCGTGTCACGCCCGTACCGGGTGAACAGCTCGGAGAGCCGGCGCGCCCCCATGAGGCAGGCGGAGCACTCGGCGTCGAGGTCGGCCGCGAGGCTGTCGGGCATCCGGGAGTTGCGCGTCATGATCCGCAGCGCGGAACGGTTGGGAACTCCCTTGTCCCACAGCTTGATCGGCGGGACGGCGAGGCCCTCCTCGTGGACGCTGGTCGCGCCGGACGGCATGGAGCCCGGGCAGGCACCGCCGATGTCGTCGTGGTGGCCGAAGGCCTGGACGAACGCGACGACCTTGCCCTCGTGGAAGACCGGGACGGTGACGCAGAGGTCGGGCAGGTGGCCGATGCCGCCCTCCGACTCGTACACGTCGTTGTGGAAGAAGACGTCGCCCTCGCTCATCGTCTCGAGCGGAAAGTCCCGGACGATCGGGTGCACGAGGGCGCTGTACGAGCGCCCGGTCAGCTTGCGCAGCTGGCGGTCGTGGATGCCGGCCCGGAAGTCGTGCGCGTCCCGGATCATGGGGGAGCGCGAGGTGCGCGAGATGGCCGTCTCGACCTCCATCTCGACGCTCGCGAGGGTGCCCTCGACGATCTCGACGATGATGGGGTCGACCTTGGTGCCCTCGGCGGTGAGCCGCTCGCCGTGCGCGTACGCCGTGGGCAGGCCCGCGGGGTTCACCGGCTCAGAGGCGATGTACTGCTCGAGGGCCTCGCCCGTCAGCGGTATGACGCTGAGCTGGCTCCCGCTGTCGCGCTGGGTCGTGGGGTTGGTGGGGGTCGTGGTCACTGGTCCGACTCCTTCGTGATGACGAGGTTGCCGTAGGCGTCGACGCGGACGACGAAGCCGGGGTGGACGGGCACGGTGGAGCCGAACTCCTCGATGATGGCCGGGCCCGTGATGGTGTCGCCGGCGTGGAGGTCCGGGCGCCAGTAGACGCCGGTCGCGACGTAGCCGTCGGCAGCGTCGAAGCAGACCTCGCGGGTGCTCCGGAGCGCGCGCGTCGCCACGTCCGCGCCGCCGGGGGCGGAGGCGAGCTCGCGCAGTTCCGGCCGGGTGATCGGGCCGATGCCCGAGACGCGGAGGTTGACCCACTCGACCTGCTGGTGCGGGTCGCCCCGGAAGTCATAGCCGTAGAGGGCACGGTGCTCGGTGTGGAAGGCGTCGGCGACGGACTCGGCGAGCTCGCGGGTCACGGGGCCCTCTGGCATCGGCACCCGCACCTCGAAGGCCTGGCCGAAGTAGCGCAGGTCGGCGGTGCGGACGTAGCGGTGCTCGGACCGCTCGAAGCCCTCGGCGTCGAGTGCCTCGGCCGCTCGGTCGGTCAGCTCGTCGAGGACGGCCTGGACCGCGTCGAGGTCGAGACCCTCGTGCCTCGCGACGGACGTCTGGACGTAGTCGTTCTTGACGTCGACGGTGAGCAGGCCGAACGCGGAGACGTTGCCGGGGTTCTGGGGCACGACGACACCGGCGAGGCCGAGGATGTCGACGAGTCGGCACGCGAGGAGCGAGCCGGAGCCACCGAAGGTCGCGAGCATGAAGTCGCGCACGTCCAGACCCCGCTTGACCGACACCTGGCGCAGGGCATTCGCCTGGTTCCACGCCGAGATCTCGAGGATGCCGACCGCGCACTGGTCAGGAGTGAGGTCGAGCTTGCCGGCCAGGTCCTCGATGCCGGCGCGGGCGGCGTCGACGTCCAGCGGGATCTCGCCACCGAGCAGGTGCGGGGGGATGCGGCCGAGCACGACGTGGGCATCGGTGATGGTCGGTTCGGTGCCACCCTTGGCGTAGCAGAGCGGGCCCGGGTCGGCGCCGGCCGACTGGGGGCCCACCTTGAGCGTGCCCTCCGGGGAGATCCAGGCGATGGACCCTCCGCCCGCGCCGACGGTGACGACGTCGATCATCGGGATCTTGCTCGGGTAGGCGCCGACCGATCCCTCGGTCGTCAGGGTCGGCTCGCCGTCGAGCACCACGGAGACGTCGGTGCTCGTGCCGCCGCCGTCACAGGTGAGGACGCGGTCGAAGCCGGCCCGCTTGGCGATGAGACCCGCGCCGAGAGCGCCGGCCGCCGGCCCGGACAGGACCGTGGTGATCGGCTGGTTGACGACCTCGTGGGCCGAGAGCACTCCGCCGTTGGACTTCATGATGTAGAACGGCAGCCGCTCGCGGGCGTCGTTGCCGGCCGTGAAGGCGTCGAGGCGGTCGTGGATGTTGCGGACGTAGCGGGACACCTTCGGCTTGACCGCTGCGTCGACGAGGGTCGTCATGGATCGCTCGTACTCGCGGTACTCGCGCAGCACCTCGCTCGAGATCGACACGACCGCTTCCGGGTGCTCTGCGGCGAGGATCTCGCGCATCCGGCGCTCGTGCGCGTCGTTGGCGTAGGAGTGCAGGAAGCACACACCGATCGTCGCGATGCCGCGGTCGCGGAACCAGCGGGCGACCCGGACCGCGCCCTCCTCGTCGAAGGGACGGATCTCGTTGCCCTCGAAGTCGAACCGGCCGTCGACCGTCTTGACGAGGTCAGCCGGGACGATCCGGGGAGGCTTGACCCAGAAGTAGCTGTTCCCGTAGCCGTCGGGCACCGCCTGGCGGGCGATTTCGAGGACGAACTCGTAGCCCTCGGTCGTGATGAAGCCGACCTGCTCGATCTTGCCCTCGAGCAGCTGGTTGGTCGCGACCGTCGTGCCGTGCGAGACGGCGGTGACGTCGTCACCTGTCGCGCCGAGAAGGTCGAGAACCTTCGTCACGCCGTTGATGAAGCCGTCCGCCGGGTTCGAGGGGGTGGACGGCGTCTTCGTCGTGACGAGCTCACCGGTCTCCTCGTCGAGCGCGACGACGTCGGTGAAGGTCCCACCCGTGTCGATGCCGATCCTGATGCGCCGTGAAGTCATGGCCATGATTCAACCGGCGACGGTCCCTCGAGGCCTTGGCAGATGCTGACAATGGAAGCCCTGTTCTCCGTCAGTCTTCGCCTCTCGCGTCGAGTGAGCGCCCGGGCACACCCGTAACACTTCCAGCGTCACTGCTTCTTCCCGTCGAGTGAGCGCCCGGCCGCAGCCGTCACACGTCGAGTGAGCACTCGGCCCCACCTGTAACACCTCGAGTGAGCAGTCTGTCCCACCCGTCCTATACGTCCGGCCTGTAGCCCTCGTCAGCCAGCCAGCGGCGGGCTCGCCCTCGCTTGGAGTCGCTGTCGATCTCGTACCACTCGTTGAGCAGGCCGACCTCCGCCAGCACGTCCTTGAACCGGCGGAAGGCGCCCCGTCCCGAGACGGCCCGTCGGAGCCGCTTGCGGAGCCGCTCGTCCTCCTGCTGGTCGATGAACCATTCCATGTCACGATATGCGGACCTCGAGCCCAGTGAGTCGATGTAGAGCCATCGGTCAGGGCCGTCGTCTTCGGAGTCAGGTTCGGGCAGCTCGCCGGTCTCGACCATGTAGTCGAAGGTGTAGCCGGTCAGGACCTCCCCGTTCGTGAGGTCGATCCTCGGCGAGGAGCTCGAGATGTAGTCGGGGCCGGACTCCAGCGCATCGGCCAGCTCCTCGAGGTCGACCGCCAGCGGGCGGAGCATCGGCACCGGTCCGTCACCGACCGCCCCCGCGAGCGCCGCGGACAGCTCCGAGTCGCCGTCCCAGGCTCGCTCGTCAAGGCGCCGGCCGCACTCCCGAGCCAGTGGAGCCGCACCGACCGTGCCCGCGCGCACCTCCCGGATCAGGGCCCCACCGATGAGCTGGAGGGAGTGCTCGGACATGTCCCCCCGGCGTAGATGCTCGACGAAGCGCTCCCCGCCGTCGTAGGCGCTGGCCCTGAGCTCCTGCATCTGGTCATCCCGCATGTCACCTGTGTAGCGCAGTCCTCCGCCTCATGTGCCGCCTACGATGGCGCGATGGCGCTGGTGTTCATGGAGGGCTGGCAACTGGAGTGCTGCGGCGAGCGGTTCACGGTCGGGGACCGGGTCGAGTGGACCCTGCAGCCCATCGAGGGTCGCGCGTGGTACTCCGACGCCCTGGGATCGGCGCTCGCCGACGAGCTCGCCTTTCACGAGGAGCACCACGGCGGAGCGCTTCAAGGGCACCCGCAGACGGCAGGGACGGTTACGTCGATTCGGGCGGCCTTCTGCCGGTATGGCTCCCAGCCGGGCGAAGATCCGCGGAACCGCTACCCGGTAGCGGGCACGGGTCGCCTCGAGAGGATCGAGCGGGCAGACCCGACCGACCTCTTGGCCCGAGTCCCCTCTGACGACCAGTTCGTTGGTCTCGTAATCGACCTCGACACCTGACGCGAGTCCTCCCCGTCGAAGGGGCGCCTCAGTCTCACAGTTCCTCCCGTCGAATGAGCGCTCGGTCCCAGGTGTCACAGCGGCGGCGTGACGGCTGGGACGAAGTGCTCACTCGACATGGGGGAGCGCGCGGGACTGTCGAGCTGGAAGCAAGTCCAGTGGGATAGCCGTGTCGTATGACGCTGCACCGGTTCCTCCTGCCGGTGGCCTTCCGCGCGCCGAGCGGAATGGCCTGCGCAGAAGGGCGATTCGGCCGCACAATGTGGGCCATGTCTCTTGGCACCCCGGACGCCGACGTGCTGCGCGTCCTCATCGTCGACGACCACCGCGTCGTGCGGGCCGGCCTCACCGCGTTCCTCGGGACGGAGGACGGGATCGAGGTCGTCGGCGAGGCCGCCGACGGGCGCGCGGCACTCGATGAGATCGCCGTCCTCGAGAACCGCGGCCGGCTGCCCGACGTCGTCCTCATGGACGTGCAGATGCCGCGTCTGGACGGGGTCGAGGCGACACGCCAGGTCCGCAGCCGGTGGCCGGGCGTCGAGGTCGTCGTCGTGACGTCCTTCACCGAGACCGACACGGTGCGGGCGGCGCTCGAGGCGGGGGCGAGCGGCTACGTCCTCAAGGACGCGGAGGCGAGTGACGTTGCGGACGCGATCAGGGCCGCCGCTGCAGGCGAGATGCGGCTCGATCCCGCTGTCGCCAAGGCGCTCACCGCCGCGCTGCGGCCGACCCGGAGCGTGACCGAAACGCTCACCGGGCGGGAGCGGGAGGTGCTCGTGCTCGTGGCGAGCGGGGTGACGAATCGCGAGATCGGCCGGCGCCTCGGCGTCGCGGAGCGGACCGCCCGGACCCATGTGTCGAACATCCTCGGCAAGCTCGGTCTGCGGTCGCGCACACAGGCTGCGCTGTGGGCCGTCCGGGAGGGCCTCGTCGACGAGGAGAGGGCATGAACGGCGCCCACGACCCGAGGACGCTGCGGTCGACCTCGATGCCGACGCTGCCCGACGTCGAGCCGGCCGATGCTTCGATGAGGAGCGTCGACGACCAGATCCTCGAGCTCTTCTTCGACCGGGCCCCCATGGGCGTCGCCATCTTCGACACGGACATGCGGCTACAACGCTGCAACAAGACGTGGACGCATTTCTATGAGCACTACCTCGGTGTCGGGCCGGCGTACACCGCCCCGGGGACTTCCATCCACGACCTGATCCCCGGGAACGAGGAGAGCGTCCAAACCCTCGTCGATGCGGCCCTCGGCGGCCGAGTCATCCGCCAGGCGGCCCACCGCGTCACCATCCCCGGGCTGGAAACCTTCTGGGATGTCGTCTTCGCGCCGCTCTACGACAACGGCGAGGTCGTCGGCGTCGTCGACATCGTCACTGATGCGACCGACCGGGTCCACTCGCTGAGGCGGCTCCAGGCGCGAATCGCCACCTTCACGCGGGTCGCCACCGCCATGTCGCTCGACCAGCCGCTGGAGGCGATCCTCGCCGGCATCGTGGCGGCCGTCGGTGAGACGACCACGGCCCTCGGGGCCTCTGTCGTGTCCTGGGACTCCGCGGGCGCGCGTCCGGCGGTGGCGCATGCCGACCCCCGGCTCGGGAGTGGCCTCGCCGAGGCACTCGCCGACACGTGGTCGCGTCCCGAGATGCCGACCCGAGCCGCGACGGGGTCCCGAGTCGTGCATCGGCGTGGGATGCGTCAGGCGATCCTCGACAACCCCGCCTTCGCGCTGCTGAGGCCGTACGCCGAGGCGGCGACGTGGGAGGACCTCGCCATCGTGCCCCTCGTCGCGTCCGGACTGTCGTTCGGTGAGCTGCACGTCTACCTCCCGGGGGGCGCCGAACTCGACGCGGATGACGAGGAGTACCTCGTCGCCCTGGCCGACCAGGCCGCGATCGCGGCCCAGAACGCCGAGCTGTTCGCCGCCGGCAGCAAGGCGGCCGAGCTCGAGGCGAGGCACAGGATGGCCCGTGACCTGCACGACTCGGTGAGCCAGGCGCTCTTCTCCATGACCCTGCACTCCGCGGCCGCCGCCCGGCACCTCGAGTCGTCTGGGCTGGGTGAGCACCCGGCCGCCTCGCAGGTGACGGAGCTGCGGTCTCTCACGCAGGGCGCCCTGGCCGAGATGCGGGCACTGATCTTCGAGCTGCGGCCGGGTGCCCTGGCGGAGGAGGGGATCGTCTCGGCCCTGCGGAAGCAGGCGGCCGCGATCTCGTCCCGCGAGCGGGTCGACGTCGTCGTCTCCGCGGAGGGCGACGTGCCCAGCCTTGCTCCGGAGGCCGAGGAGCACCTCTACCGCCTCGTCCTCGAGGCGGTGAACAACGCGGTGAAGCACGCCGACGCCGGACGGATCGAGGTTTCCCTGGTCGTGTCAGAGGAGGGTGCCTCGCTCCTCGCAAGCATCAACGACGACGGTCGGGGATTCGACACGAGCCGGCCGCGACCCGGTCACCTCGGCCTTCGCACCATGGCCGAGCGGGCCGAGTCGCTCGATGCCGCCCTGACAATCACGTCGCAGGCAGGTCGAGGGACGACCGTCGCCGTGACGGTCCCGCTCGCGTAGGGGCGACCCGCTACGACGCTGACAACTGCACCGCGGCCGACCTCGGAGCGGTCGGAGAGCTGACAGCGCCGGCAACCGGGCGGCCGCGGCGGGATGGTCGGAGACGTGTGTAGCCGGTGTGCCGGCTACGTCATTCGGCCGAGACCCTCTCGGCCGAAGATCCCGGAGCGGTCGGCCCAGTCGGCCGATGTGCCGCAATGCCCTTGTCCACGAGCGTGACCGGTGTCAGGGAAACCTCGCTCCAGAAAGGCAACGGAACCATGTCAACCGCTCAGTGGACGCTCAGCATCGTCCTGCTCGTCTGGGTCCTCGGTCGCAACGTCGGCGTCCGAGCCGTCACCCGCTCGATGTTCGTCATCCCGCTCGTGATCGTCGCCGTCGCGGCCGTCGCCATGCTCCGCGACGTGCCCCTCACGGGCAACGACCTCACCCTCGAGCTCATCGCCGTCCGTGTCGGGCTTCTCCTCGGCGTCATCGCCGCCGCCACCTGCCGCCTCGAGCACCGTGACGGGAGGCTCAGCGTCCGCGCCGGACTCGGCTTCGCCGCTCTATGGATCCTCGTCATCGCCGGTCGCGCCATCTTCGCCACCTGGGCCGAGGGGTCTGGCGCGGCGACGGTCGGCCGCTTCTCCCGGGACCACCTCATCACGGGCGCCGACGCCTGGACGGCCGCATTCGTGCTCCTCTCCCTCGCCATGGTCGTCGGCCGGCTCCTCGTCCTCGGCGCCCAGGTGAGCCTTGCCCACCACCGCAGCAGCCGCAGCCGGCTCGTCACGGAGGCGCGCGCATGACCACGCTTCCCACCAGCGCGCCGACGGCCCTCGGGCGCCTGACACCGCTCGCGACACCCAGCGCGACCACGAGCCCGGCCGAGCCGGCCTCGGCCACCGCCACCGTGACGGCCACCGACCCTGATCCGGCGCGCCGCTCGCCGGTCCTCGTGGTCGCACAGGATCACCGGGTCCGGGCCGCGCTGGCCGCCATCGTGACGGCGAGCCCGGACCTCGAGCTGAGTGGACAGGCCGCCTCCGGGCGAGAGGCCCGGGATCTGCTCGACGATGAGGGCCGCCCGCACACCGTGGTCGTCGACCTCGACGTCCCGGTCCCGGCAGGGCCACTCGCCCTCGTGGCCGACCTCGCCCCGGCCCACGACGTCATCGCCCTCACCGCGCGGCGCCAGCGCGCCGTGTCGGCGACCAGCGCCGGAGCGGTCGCCGTTGCCTCGACCGTCGAGGAGGTCGAGGAAGCGATCTCGGCCACGGCTGCCGGCACCGCCGGCGACAGGGACGAGTCCACCGGGCCTGGCCACACCGTGCCGGCTGCCCTCCGCATGTCCCGGGCCGACCTCCTCGCCGTGCTGCTTGCCGTGTTCCTGCCGCCCTGGGCCTTCTGGTTCTCGGCGATCGCCCAGGACGCCGGCCTCATCGGTTGGCGCCTGCCCCAGGGCGCCGCCCTCTGGTCCATGACCCTGCCGCTCCTCGGCGTGGCCGTCTGGCGCTTCGGGACGTCCGCGCTGCGCGACCTCGCTGCCCGGGTCAACCGCTGGCGCGTTCCCGTCCGTTCGTACGCCGCCGCGATCCTGGGGCCGCTTGCCCTCGGCGCGATCGCCGCGGGCAGCGGTATGGCCCTCGGTGCGGCCAACCCCGTTGGCCAGGTCCTTCCGGTCGGACCGGCGCTGGCCTATCTCGTGACCGGAACGGGTGTCTTCCTGCTCACCGAGGAGCTGGCATGGCGCGGAGTGCTCCTGCCGCGGCTCCTGCCCCGATCGACGCCGTGCCGTGCGTCGCTCCTGGTCGGAGCAATGTGGGCGGTGTGCCACCTGCCGCTGCTCAACGTCGACGGCGAGGCCGACGCCGGCCTGCCCGTGCTCGGGTTCGTCATCCTCGTTGTCGCCACGAGCGTCCTCATGACCGGGCTCGTCGGGCTGGCCCGTGGGAGCGTCCTCGTCGCCGCCCTGGGCCACGCCGCGCTCGACGCGTCGTACAGCTGGTTCGGCGTCGTCGGCCGGGACCACCGCGTCTTCTGGTCCACGGTGGCCGTCGCGTCACTCGCCGCCCTCGCCCTGCACGTGACGACCAGGGGTCAGCTCTTCACACCGACCCTCCGCATCGAGTCACCACGGCGCTCCGTGCGTCTCCGCGCGACCACGAACTCCCTTGGCCTCTCGGCGGTTACCGCCGTTAGGCTGCCGCGGTGACGACCCCGCCGATCACCCGCGACCTCACCATTGCCGGCGCCGACGGCCGATCGACCTCGATCCGGCTCACCGGCGCCGAGCGCGGCCGACCGCTCCTGTGGCTGCACGGTTTCGGCGGCTCACGACTGGAGCAGCACCCGGACGCGGCCCTGGCCGCCGCCGCGGGCGTTCTCGTCGTCGCCCCGGACCGGCCCGGCATCGGCACGAGCAGCCCAGCCGGCACCCGCACTCTGCTCGACACCGCGGCCGAGACGGCCGCCGTGATGCACCATCTCGGCCACGACCGCTATGCCGTCGCCGGACTGTCGTGGGGTGCCGCCCACGCAGCGGCCGTGGCACGGGCGGACGCGGGATCCGTCACGAGGCTCGGCCTCGTCTCACCCGTCACCGGATGGTTGCGCGGCCCAGGGCGGCTGCCCGACCGGCCGGGGCCCTGGGCCGCGATCGGCTGGTTGGCGGGCCATCCGGTGCTCCTGCGAGCGGCACTGGCGCTCCAGACCCGATCCTTCCGGCGTGACCCGCAGGCCACGGTCAGCAAGCTCGCGGCGAGCGCGCCCGCGGCCGACGCAACGGTGCTGGCCGACGACGGCGTCCGCGCCATGCTCGTGGCCAAGACACAGGCCGCGCTCGAGCAGGGCATCGCCGGCCTCGCGGCCGACACCCGGGCGGTCGCCCAGCCCTGGGGGTTCGCGCTGTCCGACCTGACCACATCGACAATCGTCTGGTGGGGCGAGCAGGACAGCGAGATCCCGCACAGCTGGGTCGAGGCGCTACCCGAGACCGTCAGCGACTGCGAACTGCGCGTCGTGCCCGATGCCGGGCACCTGCTCTACCTCTCGGTGTGGTCAGAGATCCTCGCGCTCGCGACTACGGAGCCGGATCTCGGCATGACCGAACCCGAGGGGAGCGGGACGAAGAGCGACCGAGCCGCCGGCTGAGCGGCCATACCGTCCGGTATGACGCACAGCCAGCGGCGTGTGGGCGTTCCGGCCCGCTGGACTACTTCCGGCGCGCGATCCGCGCTCCGAGCGCGACTCCGACGAAGGCGATGAGGCCACCGACGATCGCGCCCGCGGCGAAGCTGCGGCCGTCGATGTCCGTCGCGGACGCCGGCGCCTTGCCCGCGTAGACGCGGGGCTCACCCGCGGCCTGGGCCCCCACAGTCGTCGTTGGGGCCGCAGTCGGCAGTGGAGCGACGGCGCGCTCCTCGGGACGGACCCCGGCGATGTCGGCGTCGAGCGCCGCGAAGAACTGCCCGGCCATCTTCTTGGTGACGCCGGACAGCATCCGCTGACCGACGCCGCCGATGGGGCCGCCGACCTCAGCGTCCGCCTTGTAGGTCACCCGCGTGCCGCCGTCCTCGCACACGTCGAGGGCGACATCGACGTCGGCCTCCACGGTGCCGGGGGTGCCTGTGCCAGAGGCCTTGAGCCGCAGCGAGTTCGGCGCCTCGATGTCCTCGAGGCGCACGGTGCCGTCGTAGCTGCCGCGCACCGCGGCGACGCCCATCGTGACGCGCATCTTGTAGGCGTTGTCGCCGTCCTCGGTCAGGGACTCACACCCAGGGAGGGTGCGTGCGAGGACGGCCGGGTCGTGGATGGCCCGCCACACCTGGTCGGGGGTCGCGGACAGTGAGACGGCTCCGGTGATCTTCATCGAGTCACTCCTTCGGTGTGCCGCTGAGCTCAGCGGGCGCGGATGTGTGGTCAGAGGGGTGGCGGAGGCTGGGGAGGTCGCCGGCGGCGTGGCGCCGGCGCAGGTCCCACAGCTCCGCCGGTGAGATCGGCATCGAGGTGATGGGGAAGCCCTCCGCGTCGGAGATCGCGGAGGCGATGACGGCCGTCACCGGGATGCAGCCGGCCTCGCCGGCACCCTTGATGCCCAAGGGGTTCAGCGGGGACGGAGTCTCCAGATGGTCGGTCTCGACGTGCGGCACCTCGGAGGCGTACGGAAGCAGGAAGTCCATGAACGAGGCGTTGAGCAGCTGCCCGCCCTCGTCATAGACCATCCGCTCGTACAGGGCGCCGCCGACGCCCTGGGCGACGCCGCCGTGGACCTGTCCCTCGACGATCATCGGGTTGATCATCGGCCCGCAGTCGTGGATGACGCAGTAGCGCAGGATCTTGATCTCGGCGGTCACCGGGTCGGTCTCGACGATGGCGGCGTGCATGCCGTTCGCGAACGTCGCCTGGGTGGGGGAGTAGAAGTCTTTGCCCTCGAGGCCGGGCTCGTCGTCGTCGGCGACCGGCGGCTTGTCCGGGTCGAACGTGCCGGCGAACTGCGTTGCTGCCCTTGCCGCCTCGTCGAACGCATACCGCAGCGGGTTGGACAGGACGGAGATCGTCCCAAGCGAGATCGACTGGCCCGGCGCGCCCTTGACGGACACCTCGCCGTCGACGATCTCCAGGTCGTCGACGGAGACCTCGAGGGCCTCGGCGGCGATGCGGAGCGCCTTGGCGCGAACGGCGCGGGCGGCGAGGGCGACGGCATTGCCGCTCATCACCGCGGCGCGGGACGCGAAGGTGCCCACGGCATACGGCATCTTGCGGGTGTCACCCGTCGTGACATGCACGTCCTCGACGCGCACCCCGAGCTCCTCCGCGACCACCTGCGCGAAGGCCGTCTCGTGGCCCTGCCCCTGCGAGGTGAGTCCGGTCGAGACGTTGACGCGGCCCGACGTCTCGACCTGGACGTGCCCGCCCTCATAGGGCCCGACGCCGGTTCCCTCGACGTAGCAGCCGATCCCGAGCCCGATCCGACGTCCCTCGGCCTCGGCGGCGGCGCGGTACTCGGCGAAGTCGTCCCATCCCACGAGCGCCTTGAGCTTGTCGAGGCTCGCGGGGAAGTCTCCGGAGTCGTACTTGAGCGGGCGACCGTCCTGGAAGAGCAGCCCGTGGTCGTAGGGCATCTCCTCGGGGAGGATGAAGTTGCGCGACCTGACCTCGGCGCGGTCGAGACCGAGCTCGTCGGCGATCGCGTCCATGGTGCGCTCCATGAGGAAGCAGCCCTGCGGCCGGCCGGCGCCGCGGTAGGGCGTCACGATGACCGTGTTGGTGTAGAGCGACCAGAACTCGCACCGGTAGGCACCGGGCTTGTAGGGGCCGAGCAGCTGGGTCGAGGTGATGATCGGCACGATGATCCCGTAGGGGGTGTAGGCGCCGTTGTCGTGCCAGAACTTCACGTCGAGCGCGGTGATGACACCCCGCTCGTCGAACCCGACCTCGACGTGCTGCAGCTGCCCGCGCTCGTGGGCGGACGAGATGAAGTGCTCGCGGCGGTCCTCGGTCCACTTGACGGGCCGGTCGAGCATCTGTGCGGCCCAGGAGACGAGCACCTCCTCGGGCCACGGGTGCATGATCTTGACCCCGAAGCCGCCACCGACGTCGGGGGCGATGCACTCGACCTTGCTGAGCGGCAGCCCGAGGCGGGCGGCCACGGCTGCCCGGACCCCGGTCGAGGTCTGGGTCGAGGACCAGAGGCGCAGCTCGCCGCGTTCGTCATCCCATCGGGCGTAGACGCCCTTGCCCTCCATCGGCATCGAGGCGCTCCGCTCGATCTCCAGGTCGAGGGTGAGCCGGTTGGCGCTGGACGCCATCGCGGCCTCGACGTCGCCGACCTCCTGGAGCATGTGCGCCGCGACATTGCCGGGGACGTCATCGTGAACGAGCTCCGTTGCGGAGCGGGCGTGTTCGAGCCCGACCACGACCGGCAGGCGCTCGTACGTGACCGCGATGCGCTGCGCGGCGTCCTCGGCGACATAGCGGTCCCGGGCGATGACCATGACGACGGCCTCGCCGACGTGGTTGACCTCGTCCTTGGCGAGCGCGTAGCCGGTGCGGCCCTCGGTCAGGGTGGGGTGCGGGATGAGGAGCGGCAGCGGCTCCGACATCCGCTCCGGCAGGTCCTCCCAGGTGTAGATCCCGACGACGCCCTCGATGTCGACGGCCTCGCTCGCGTCGACCTCGACGACCCGCGCGTGCGCGTGCGGGCTGCGCACGAACGCCGCCTCGAGCGCGTCGTGCCCGAGGTCGTCGAGGTAGCGCCCCTGCCCGGTGACGAGCCTCGGGTCCTCGCGTCGCTTGACCGGTGCCCCGAACATCCGCGTCGTCACGCCGGGCTCCCTTCCGTTCCAACCGATTCCGTATGCGGCTGAGCCGACTGCTGCTCGCCCGTTTCCGCCTGCTCGTCGCCGTTGCCCTCGCCCTCGCGCTCGCTCCGGAGCTCGGAGGCGCGCAGGACGCTCTTGACGATGTTCTGGTAGCCCGTGCATCGACAGAGGTTGCCGGAGATCGCCTCGCGCGCCTCCTCCTCGGTCGGCTTCGGGTTCTCGTCGAGGAAGGCGCTGATCGTGGTCAGGAAGCCGGGGGTGCAGAAGCCGCACTGGAGGCCGTGGCACTCGGTGAAGGCCTGCTGGACGGAGTTCATCCGGGTGCCGTCCTCACGCTCGCGGGCGTCCGGCGCGTGGCAGAGGCCCTCGACGGTCGTCACCTCGTGACCCTGGGCCGACACGGCGAACATCAGGCACGAGCGCATGGGCTGGCCGTCGACGAGGACGGTGCAGGCGCCGCACACGCCGTGCTCGCAGCCGACGTGGGTGCCGGTGAGGCGCAGGTCGTGGCGCAGGAAGTCCGAGAGCAGGCGCCGCGGCTCGACCGAGGCGCTCTGCTCCCGCCCGTTGACGTGGACCGTCACCTCGGTCGGCCCCTCGCTGGTCCCGCCGACCGACCCGTTCGAGGGCGAACCGGTCGGTCCACCGGCGCGCTGGCTCTCCCAGGGACCGCGCGGAGACAGGGGGGTGGACGAGATGCGCATCTTGTCCGGCGCCGAGTCGGTGGCGGTCTGGGTGAGGGCACGGCGGGTCAGCTCGGTCACGAGCATGCGCCGGTACTCGGCGCTCGCATGGATGTCGCTCTCGGGCTCGACGAACTCCCGCACCCGCTCCGCCACGTCGTCGAGGCGCCGTCCGAACCCGGCCCGGTCGGCGACGTCGACACCGGCGAGGGCCTCCGACACGTCGAGCACGGCCGGCACGTCCGTCACCGAGACGAACCCGACCTTCGCCCCGGTCACGGCACCGGCGCCATCGACGCCCAGCGTCACGCCGACGCCGGCCAGGGCGTAGTCCCCGTGCCGCCGTGCCGACTCGACGAACGTGGTCCGGGTTCCGGCGGGGAACCGGTGGAACCGCACCGCGACGCACAGCTCGGACTCGTCGAGGGAGGTCTCCAGGGGGCCGAGGAAGAACTCGCCCCAGGGCACCTCGCGCCTGCCGGCCGGTCCCGCGACCTCGACGACGCCATCGCACAGCGCCAGGACCGTCGGCATCTCACCGGCGGCGTCGGCGTGCGCGATCGAGCCGACGGTCGTGCCCCGATTGCGGATCGCCGGGTGGGCGACGTTGAGGAGCGCCTGCCGCAGCAGGGGGAGTGCGGCATACGCGTCTTCCCGGCGCTCGAGCGTGGCGTGACGAACCAGCGCACCCACGCGGACCCAGTCATCGGACACCTCGACCCTGTCGAGACCGGTCACCCGGTTGATGTCGACGAGGTGGGCCGGCGATGCGAGCCGCATGTTGAGCATCGGGATGAGGCTCTGGCCACCGGCGAGCACCTTGCCGTCGTGGCCGACCTCGGCGAGGACCGCGACGGCGGCCTCGACCGACTCGGGGGAGTGGTGGACGAAGGGTGCGGGCTTCACGTTCTCGATCCTGCCTGCTGTGACGTGAGGGGACTAGGGGCGGTGGTGCGACGAGACCCGAGGAGGTTTGGCAAGTTCTGCCGAGAGCGGCCGGCCGGCCGGAAATGCAGGGCCCGCGGCGGCCATCGCTCGGAAGCAGCTGGGCCCCCGACGGTCACCCGTCGGGGGCCCAGCTTTCACCACCTGATCAAGCCAGGCTGCGGTTGCTCACCGCTGCGTGCGCAGGTCGGGACCGCCGGGGCGGTCCTGGTAGAGGTCGTCGATCCCGTCGCTGTCGCCATAGCCGACGTCACCGAGGGTGATTGCCGTGCCTTCCGCGCGCCGGACGAGGTCGCTCGGCGCGATGGAGCGGGCCATGTGGTAGACGGCGATGACGACGATCGTGCCGAGGGCGATGCCGCCGAGGGTGAAGTTGTCGGTGAACTTCAGCTCGACGTTGCCGATGCCGATGATGACGCCAGCCGCGACGGGCACGAGGTTGATCGGGTTGCCGAAGTCGACGCCGTTCTCCTTCCAGATCTTGGCGCCGAGGAGGCCGATCATGCCGTAGAGGATCACGGTGATGCCGCCGAGCACGCCGCCCGGGGTCGCGGCGACGAGGGCGCCGAACTTGGGCGAGAG